>NZ_JBNPUE010000004.1:0-359376 GCF_051168015.1 Bradyrhizobium sp. HKCCYLRH3061 | reverse complement strand
CAATTTTGAGGTGTCAACCATGTCTCCGAACACCTGTCAGCCATGTCCCCGGGCTGAACACTGCGCTCGCAATGACGAGTGGAGAGAGGCGTATGCTGTCACGACTGATGATGCGTGCCCAGGCACGGACGCGGCGGATGATGCCCAGGAATGCGATCGGCTTGCCCTTCAGAAGGGCAGCGCGGGCTCCATGACGCAGGGGGATGACGGCATCACGACATCGCTTCGTGCTTGGTAAGCAACATTGGCGGAACATGGTATTGACGCACCTACGCATGGGCAACTAAGGCAATCGCTCCGAAAACTGGAGTACCGCGTGTGATCATCGCCTTTATCGTTGCCGCCTTCGCCTATCGCTTTGCCATGCTCGGCATCTCGATCCGCAACGAGAAGCGGCTGCGCGCCGAAGGCGCCGTCGAATACGGCGCATCCGTGTCGCGTTGGCTCGCGATCGCACATGTCGCCTTCTATCTCGCCGCGACGGCCGAGGGCCTCGTCCGGGATGCACCGCTCGACGCCGTCAGCATCATCGGATTCGTGATCTATCTGTTCGGCGCGGTGATGCTGCTCGTGGTGTCGCAGTTGCTCGGCCGCCTCTGGACCGTCAAGCTGATGCTCGCGCGCGACCACGCGCTGGTGACCCATCCGCTGTTCCGGATCGTGCGCCACCCGAACTACTTCCTCAACATCCTGCCTGAGCTGATCGGCTACGCGCTGACGCTGCACGCCTATGTCACGCTCGTGGCCGGCCTGATCATCTATGCCGTGCCGCTGACCTTGCGGATCCGGCAGGAGGAGAAGATCATGCGGGAGCAATTTGCGGCCTACTGAGCGGAGGCAGCCGCTCCGCGAGTTCGCAGCGCGGACCGCAACTTTCACCAAGTCCGGCGCCCGACGCCCGTGCAAGGGTTCGGTGACCATCATCGGACCCAAGGGAGCATCGCGATGCTGAAGCGGATTTGGCACGGCTGGACCAGGGCGGTGGATGCCGATGCCTATGAGGAGCTGCTGCGGTTGACGATCTTTCCAGCCATCGTCGATCGGGCAATCGAAGGATTTCTAGGCATCGAGCTGCTGCGCAGACCGCTGGAGGCCGAGGTCGAATTCGTGACGATCATGACCTTCGCCGATCAGGCGGCGGTGGTTCGCTTTGCGGGTCCAGCCCATGACGCGGCGGTGGTTCCGCCCGCGGCGCGGAAGCTGCTCAGCCGCTACGACGGCCATGCCGCGCATTACGAGCTCCGGGCCACGCGCCACGCGCAAGGCCGGAGCTCCGCGACCGCATGAGAGCCCGAAGTCCGCCGATGACGCCGGCGAGGTCGGGTGACGGTGCCGACATGCGCCTCACGCCTGCAGGCTGGGCGCGACCTCGCGCGCCACCTGCACCAGGGCCGCGATCAGCGGCGTCATCGGGTCGCGCTGCGGGATGACGAGGCCGATCTGGTAGTTGATCACGGGATCGACGATCGGGATCGAGCGCACCTTGTCGGCGAGGCCGAGCGTCTCGGCAAGCTTGGCCGGCATCACGCTGGCCCAGCGGCCGGTCTTTACATGGGTGTAGAGCACGAGCAGCGAGTTCGAGGTGAGCGTCGGCGTGACGTCGTTGCCGGCGGCGCGCAGCGCGCGGTCGATGATGCGGCGGTTCTGCATGTCGGGCGTCAAGAGGCACAGCGGCACCTGCCCGACATCCTTCCAGGTCACCTGCTCGCGATCGCCGAACATGGCGTCGGGCGCCGTCAGCAGGCGGTAGCTCTCGTTGTAGAGCGGGATGGTTCTGACACGGCCGATCGGCTCGTTCTCGATGTAGGTCAGTCCGGCGTCGACCTCGAGGTTCTCCAGCAGTCCCAGCACGTCGGCCGAGGTGCACGACATGATGCGGAACCGAACCTCCGGATGCTTGGCGCGGAACGGCGTCGTCAGCGACGCAACCATGCCGAGCACGGTCGGCACCGCCGCGATGCGGATTTCGCCGGATAGCTTGTCCTTGAGGCCATTGATCTCCTGGCGCATCGCCCGGAAGTCGCCGACGATCCGGCGCGCCCAATCCAGCGTTCGCTCGCCTTCGGGCGTGAACCCCTGGAACCGCGAGCCCCGCTGCACCAGCATCACCCCGAGGATCTCCTCGAGCTGCTTGATGCTGGTCGACATGGTCGGCTGGGTGACGCCGCACGCCTCCGCCGCCCGGCCGAAATGACGCTCCTTGGCCAGCGCCAGCAGCAGTTCGAGCTTGTCGATCAAGAGGGCGGCCTTCCAGCGGTTGAACGGCCCGGTTCCACGCGTTTTCGGCGGCTGCCGGCCAGGGTGAAACCTATCACGACGAGGGTGTCGCCGACACGGTAAAACGCGGCCGCAAGCCGGTCGCGCGAAGGCCCGTTTTTCGTCAACTTCTAGCTATCTCTCGATTGCGTTTCGCTATCGCAGCACGGGACTGCTTTATTGATATCTTGAGCAATTCCAATTTGGATGTGCGAAACGCTTGCAACGCAGAATCGGGATCAGGATGACGCCGGTGTACGAAAGTTGGGACGCGGCGCGCGGCGCCGAGATCATCGCCGAACATAGCAAGATGGAGGGAGCAACCTTGCCCATCCTCCATGCGTTGCAGGAGACGTTCGGCCACGTGCCGGAGGATGCCATTCCGATGATCGCATCCGCTTTGAACCTCTCGCGCGCCGAGGTTTACGGCGTGTTCACGTTCTACCATGATTTCCGGGCCAAGAAGGCCGGTCGTCACGTGCTCAAGCTGTGCCGCGCCGAGGCCTGCCAGGCCGCTGGCGGCGACGCCCTCGCGGCCCGCGCCGAAGCCAAGCTCGGCATTGCCATGGGCAACACGACGGCCGATGAGCGCGTCACGCTCGAGCCGATCTACTGCCTCGGCCTGTGCGCCACCGCGCCATCGGCGATGCTCGACGGCCGGCTGGTCGGCCGGCTCGACGAAGCCCGGATCGATGCCCTCGTCTCGGAGGCCCAGCGATGAGCGTGCGTCTTTTTGTCCCGTGTGATGCCGGCGCACTCGCCGTCGGCGCCGATGAGGTCGCCCACGCGCTGCACAAGGCGGCGCTGGAGCGGAAGGTCGATATCGAGATCGTGCGCAACGGCTCGCGTGGGTTGTACTGGCTGGAGCCGCTGGTCGAATTGGAGACGGCGCAGGGCCGGTTCGGCTTCGGACCGGTGACAGCAGACGACGTTCCGTCCCTGCTCGACGCTGTTATCGCCGACAAGTCGCACAAGCTCTCGCTCGGCCTGACCGAGGAGATCCCGTGGCTGAAGCGGCAGACCCGCCTCACCTTCGCCCGCTGCGGCATCATCGATCCGCTGTCGCTCGACGACTACCGCGCCCATGGCGGCTACAAGGGCCTGACGCGCGCCCTGTCGCTGACGCCTGACGCCGTGATTGCCGAGGTCACCACCTCCGGCCTGCGCGGCCGCGGCGGCGCCGGCTTTCCGACCGGCATCAAGTGGAAGACGGTGTCGCAGACGGCAGCCGACCGCAAATACGTCATCTGCAACGCCGACGAAGGCGACAGCGGCACCTTCGCCGACCGCATGCTGATGGAAGGCGACCCCTTCGTCCTGATCGAAGGCATGACGATCTGCGGCATCGCGGTGGGCGCCACCAAGGGCTACATCTACACGCGTTCGGAATATCCGCACGCGATCGCGACCATGACCAAGGCGATCGACATCGCCAGGAAGGCCGGTCTGCTCGGCGACAAGATCGCCGGCTCGAACTATACGTTCGAGCTCGAGGTCCGCACCGGCGCCGGGGCCTATGTCTGCGGCGAAGAGACCGCGCTGATGGAGAGCCTCGAGGGCAAGCGCGGCATCGTGCGCGCCAAGCCGCCGCTGCCCGCCCATCATGGTTTGTTCGGCAAGCCGACCGTGGTCAACAACCTGCTGTCGTTCGCCGCGATCCCGTTCATCCTCGACGAGGGCGCCAAGGCCTATGCCGATTTCGGCATGGGACGCTCGCGCGGCACGATGCCGATCCAGATCGCCGGCAACGTCAAGTTCGGCGGCCTGTTCGAGACCGCGTTCGGCATCACGCTGGGCGAACTGGTCGACGACATCGGCGGCGGCACCTTCACCGGCCGTCCCGTTCGTGCGGTGCAGGTCGGCGGTCCGCTCGGCGCCTACTTCCCACGCGCCCTGTTCGACACGCCGTTCGACTACGAGGCGTTCACCGCCAAGGACGGCCTGATCGGCCATGGCGGCATCGTCGTGTTCGACGACACCGTCGACATGTCGAAGCAGGCGCGCTTCGCGATGGAGTTCTGCGCCATCGAATCCTGCGGCAAGTGCACGCCCTGCCGCATCGGCTCGACGCGCGGCGCCGAGACCATCGACAAGATCCGCCGCGGCGAGCGCGTCGCCGAGAACATCGCCCTGGTCGAGGACCTCTGCGGCACTATGAAGCTCGGATCGCTCTGTGCACTCGGCGGCTTCACGCCCTACCCTGTGCTCTCGGCGCTGAAGCACTTCCGCGAAGATTTCGGCCCCCAGCAGCCGCGCCTGCAGGCTGCGGAATAAGATATCGGGAACAAGGACACCGACCATGTCGCTCATCCACGAAACCGATTACGGCACGCCGCTCTCCAAGTCCGAAAAGATGGTCACGCTCACCATCGACGGCCAGAGCATCACCGTTCCCGAGGGCACCTCGATCATGCGCGCGGCCATGGAGGCCGGCACGCAGATCCCGAAGCTGTGCGCGACCGACATGGTCGACGCATTCGGCTCGTGCCGCCTCTGCCTCGTCGAGGTCGAGGGCCGCGCCGGCACGCCGGCCTCGTGCACCACGCCGGTGGCCGCGGGCCTCGTCGTGCACACCCAGACCGAGCGGCTGAAGAAGCTGCGCAAGGGCGTGATGGAGCTTTACATCTCCGACCATCCGCTCGACTGTCTGACCTGCGCCGCCAATGGCGATTGTGAGCTGCAGGACATGGCCGGCGCGGTCGGCCTGCGTGACGTGCGCTACGGCAACCAGGGTGAGAACCACGTGTTCGCCGACGCCTGCGGCGAGGCCAATCCGGCCTGGCTGCCGAAGGACGAGTCCAACCCCTATTTCACCTACGATCCCTCCAAGTGCATCGTCTGCTCGCGCTGCGTCCGCGCCTGCGAGGAGGTCCAGGGCACGTTCGCGCTGACCATCTCCGGCCGCGGCTTCGACAGCCGGGTCTCGCCGGGCATGAGCGAGAGCTTCCTCGGCTCGGAATGCGTCTCCTGCGGCGCCTGCGTGCAGGCCTGCCCGACCGCGACCCTGACCGAGAAGAGCGTGATCGAGATCGGCCAGCCCGAGCACTCGGCCGT
Organism: Bradyrhizobium sp. HKCCYLRH3061; assembly: GCF_051168015.1. Taxonomy (NCBI): domain Bacteria; kingdom Pseudomonadati; phylum Pseudomonadota; class Alphaproteobacteria; order Hyphomicrobiales; family Nitrobacteraceae; genus Bradyrhizobium; species Bradyrhizobium sp. HKCCYLRH3061. The sequence continues at coordinate 354,066 of NZ_JBNPUE010000004.1, read as the reverse complement.
CACCACCTGCGCCTATTGCGGCGTCGGCTGCACCTTCAAGGCCGAGATGCGCGGGGAGGAAGTGGTGCGCATGATGCCGTACAAGGACGGCAAGGCCAATCGCGGCCATTCCTGCGTCAAGGGCCGCTTCGCCTGGGGCTATGCGACCCACAAGGAGCGCATCCTCAAGCCGATGATCCGCGAGAGCATCGACCAGCCCTGGCGCGAGGTCTCCTATGACGAGGCGTTCAAATTCGCCGCCGACAAGATGCGTGGCATCCAGGCGAAGTATGGCCGCGACTCGATCGGCGGCATCACCTCGTCACGCTGCACCAACGAAGAGACCTATCTGGTGCAGAAGCTGATCCGCGCCGGCTTCGGCAACAACAACGTCGACACCTGCGCCCGCGTCTGCCATTCGCCGACCGGCTACGGCCTTGCCACCACCTTCGGCACCTCGGCCGGCACGCAGGACTTCGACTCGGTCGAGGACAGCGACGTCATCATGGTGATCGGCGCCAACCCGACCGACGCGCATCCGGTGTTCGGCTCGCGCATGAAGAAGCGGCTGCGCCAGGGCGCCAAGCTGATCGTTGTCGATCCGCGCAAGATCGATCTCGTGAAGTCGGCGCATGTCGCGGCGGACTACCATCTGCCGCTGCTGCCCGGCACCAACGTCGCGATCCTGACCGCGATGGCGCATGTCATCGTCACCGAGGGCCTCGTCAACGAGACCTTCGTGCGCGAGCGCTGCGACTGGAGCGAATTCCAGGATTGGGCCGAGTTCGTCGCGCTGGAGAAGAACAGCCCTGAGGCGGTCGCCCAGTTCACCGGCGTCGATGCGGAAGCGATCCGCGGCGCGGCCCGGCTCTACGCCAAGGGCGGCAACGGCGCGATCTACTACGGCCTGGGTGTCACCGAGCACAGCCAGGGCTCGACCACGGTGATCGCGATCGCCAACTTGGCGATGGCGACCGGCAACATCGGCCGCCGCGGCGTCGGCGTGAACCCGCTGCGCGGCCAGAACAACGTGCAGGGCTCCTGCGACATGGGCTCGTTCCCGCACGAGCTGCCGGGCTACCGGCATATTGCGGGCGACGCGGTGCGCGAGCAGTTCGAGGCGATGTGGAACGTCAAGCTCAACCCCGAGCCGGGCCTGCGCATCCCCAACATGTTCGACTCGGCGATCGAAGGCACCTTCATGGGCCTCTATGTGCAGGGCGAGGACATCCTGCAGTCCGATCCGAACACCACGCATGTGGTGCAGGCGCTGTCGTCGATGGAATGCGTCATCGTGCAGGACCTGTTCCTGAACGAGACCGCCAACTACGCCCACGTGTTCCTGCCCGGCTCGACCTTCCTGGAGAAGGACGGCACCTTCACCAATGCCGAGCGCCGCATCCAGCGCGTGCGCAAAGTGATGACGCCGCGCAATGGCATGGCCGACTGGGAGGTCACGATCGGCCTCGCCAAGGCGATGGGCTTCGAGATGACGTACAACCACCCATCCGAGATCATGGACGAGATCGCGGCGTTGACGCCGACCTTCACCGGCGTCTCCTACCAGAAGCTCGAGGAAATGGGCTCGGTGCAGTGGCCCTGCAACGAGAAGTATCCCGAGGGCTCGCCGATCATGCATGTCGACGGCTTCGTCCGCGGCAAGGGCAAGTTCGTGGTCACCGAATATGTCGCGACCGACGAGCGCACCGGCCCGCGCTTCCCGCTGCTACTCACCACGGGGCGTATCCTGTCGCAGTACAATGTCGGCGCCCAGACGCGGCGCACCGAGAACGTGGTGTGGCATGGCGAGGACGTGCTGGAGATCCATCCGCATGACGCCGAGCAGCGCGGCATCCGCGACGGCGACTGGGTGCGGCTGACGAGCCGCGCCGGCGAGACGACGCTGCACGCGCTGATCTCCGAGCGCGTGGCGCCGGGCGTGGTCTACACCACGTTCCACCATCCGCTGACCCAGGCCAACGTCATCACCACCGATTACTCCGACTGGGCGACCAATTGTCCGGAGTACAAGGTCACGGCGGTGCAGGTGTCGCAGTCCAACGGTCCATCGGACTGGCAAAAGGCTTATGACGAGCAGGCCCGCAACTCGCGCCGCATCGCCCCGGTCGTGGAGGCGGCGGAGTAGCATGACCGATGCAGTGCGCATCGCGGATCGTCTGGTCTGGCGCGACGGAGCCCTCACCGAGGGCCACCGCCGCGTGCCGGAGGAGACCGCGGTCGCGCTGACCTACAATGGCGGCACCCAGGCCGTCATGATGGCGACGCCGCAGGACCTCCGCGACTTCGCCATCGGCTTCAGCCTGAACGAAGGTCTTGTCACGAGCCGCGACGACATCATCTCGCTGGACGTCGTCGAGCTGGATGACGGCATCGAGCTCAGGATGTGGCTGCCCGACGCTCTCGCCGAACGCCTGGCCGAGCGCCGCCGCAACATCGCCGGCCCCACCGGCTGCGGCCTGTGCGGCATCGATTCCATCAGCGAAGCGGTCCGGCCGGCAGCGCATGTCCCCGACGGCCGGCGTTTCACGCCGCGCGACGTCATGGCGGCCCTGGCGGCGATCGAGCCGCTGCAGAAGCTCAACCACGAGACCCGCGCGGTGCACGCCGCCGCCTTCTGGACGCCGGCGCGCGGCATCGTCGCGCTCCGCGAGGATGTCGGCCGCCACAACGCCCTCGACAAGCTCGCCGGCCACCTCGCGCAAGCGCGCTGTGCGGCGAGCGAGGGCCTCGTGATCCTGACGAGCCGCGTCTCGGTCGAGCTGGTGCAGAAGGCGGCTGCCATGGGCGCACCCATCATGGTCGCGGTGTCAGCGCCGACCGCGCTCGCCATTCGCATGGCGGACGCCGCGGGCATCACGCTCATTGCCGTAGCCCGCAACGACGGCTTCGAAATCTTCACCCATCCCGACCGGATCGTCGCGGGCGCCGAGACCGGCGCGCGACCAACACAGACGGACAACACCCATGTCGCATAACCCCTCCGAGCGCCTCGTCTACATGGCCAACCAGATCGGCAAGTTCTTCCAGAGCCAGGGGCAGGAGAAAGAGGTCGCCGGCGTCGCCGAGCACATCAAGAAGTTCTGGGACCCGCGCATGCTCAAGACGATCTATGCGCACCACGATGCCGGCGGCGCCGGCCTCGACCCGGCGGTGAAGGAAGCGATCGGCCGGCTGAAGCAGGCGGCGGTCGCCAAGGAAAAGGCATAGGCGGCCGTCCGACCGCGCTCCCGGTCATCCCTCCACGAGGGCGGTGAACACGCGCCGCACCTCGGTCTGCGTCTCGCGCAGCCGCGCCTCGAGCGCCGAGAAATCCGGCGCGTCGCCTGCGCGGGCCATCACCCGCAGCAGGTCCTCGCCGGCCTGATCCGGCTTGAACTTGTCGCTGACGCACAGCCGCACGATCTGCGTCAGATCGTGATACAGCCGTGCGGCCTGGCGCAGGATCACCGCTTCAGCACGCGGCAGCACGCCGAGCCGCTCGGCATTGTCGAGCACCGCGAGCGTGCTGACGTCGAGGATCTCCGGCGTCGTCGCCGCATGCACGAGCTGCAGATATTGCGCGACGAAGTCGATGTCGACCATGCCGCCGGCGGCATGCTTGAGGTCCCACAGATCCGCCTCGCCCTTCTCGGCCGCGATCGCGCGGCGCATGTCGGCGACATCGCGCGCGATCGCACTCCTGTCGCGCACCCGCCGCAGCGCAGCCTGGATGATTTCCTCGATCCGAACCCGAAACGCCGGCGAAGCCGAGATCACCCGCGCCCGCGTCAGCGCCATGTGCTCCCAGGTCCACGCCTCCTGCTCCTGATAATGCGCAAAGGAGTCGATGTGCGAGGCCAGCGGGCCGGCGCGGCCCGACGGCCGCAGCCGCATGTCGATGTCGTAGAGCACGCCGTAATTGGTGCGCGAGGTGAAGGCCGAGATCAGCCGCTGGGTGAAGCGCGCGAAATAGTGGGCGCCCTGCAGCGAGCGCTCGCCGTCGGAATCCGGCGCGTCGCCGTCGAAATCATACAGCAGGATCAGGTCGAGATCGGACGAGGCCGTCATCTCGCGCGCCCCTAACCGTCCCATCGCGACGATCGCGGTCTCCTGGCCCTTGATGCGGCCGTGCTGGGCGGCGAAGCGCTCCGTCACGAGCCCATGCACGGTGTGCACGATGCCCTCGGCCACGTCGGCGAACGCGGTGCCGGCCTGCTGCGCCGACACCGTGCCGGAGAGGATGCGCGTGCCGATCAGGAACAGGCTCTCCTGGCCGAACAGCCGGAGGCGATCGAGAAACTCCTCGTAGGTCCCGGCATCCTGTAGCGTCGATGCCAGCCGCTCCGACAATTCGCGCCGGTCCGGGATGGCGCCGAAGAAGCGCGGATCGATCAGGCCGTCCATCAGCCGCGGCTGCCGCGCCAGCATGTCGCCGAGCCGCGGCGCCGCCCCGAGCACGAGCGCGACGAGCGCAACGAGGTCGCGGTTCTGTCCGAGCAGGGTGATCAGGCGGCCGCCCAGCTGCAGTGCCTGCAGGAACCGGTCGAAGGCCACGACGGCGCGATCGGGCTCGTCGGCATGGGCGAGACCATCGATCAGCGCTGGCAGGAAATCGGTGAACGCGGTGCGCGTCGCATCCGCACGGAACACGCGGTACTCGCCCGCCAGCCATTGCTGCAGGGTCTTGGCGACCATCACCGGATCGCGGAAGCCCAATCCGGCAAGATGCTCCATCAGGCGCGGCTCGTCAGGCCCGGCGCCATAGTTCACCGCGGGCAGGCTGACGGTGCCGGTCGGATCGCCCTCGAACAGCCGCGCGTAATGTCCCTGCACGATGTCGAGATGGAACAGCAGATCAGCCGCGAACCGCTCGCGGCTCTCATAGCCGAAGAAGCATGCGAAGCGGCTCACGCCCTCGACATCGTCGGGCAGGCTGTGGATCTGCTCGTCCGCCATCATCTGCAGGCGGTGCTCGACCCGGCGCAGGAACTCATAGGCCGTGGTGAGCTCGTCGCGCGCCTGCTCCGTGATCCAGTTGCTGGCCGTGAGCACGTCGAGCGCCTGGAGCGTCGGGCGCACGCGCAGCTCGGGATGACGGCCGCCGGCGATCAGCTGCTGGGTCTGGGCGAAGAACTCGATCTCGCGGATGCCGCCGCGGCCGACCTTGACGTTGTGGCCTTCGACCGCGATCTCGCTGTGGCCGCGATAGACCTGCATCTGCCGCTTCATGTCGTGGACGTCGGTCAGCGCCTGGAAGTCGAGATGCTTGCGCCACACGAACGGCGACAGCTCGGCCAGCATCGCCTCGCCCGCGACGACGTCGCCGGCACAGACCCGCGCCTTGATCATCGCGGCGCGCTCCCAGGTGCGGCCCTCGCGCTCGTAGTAGTGCAGCGCCGCCTCGGTCGACATCGCCACCTGCGTCGAGGCCGGATCCGGCCGCAGCCGGAGATCGACGCGGAACACGTAGCCGTCCGCGGTGCGGCTCTGCAGCAGCCGCGCCATCGCCTGGGTCACGCGGACGAAGAACGGCTGCGGCTCGATGTCGCGCGCCAGCGAATTGACCTCGGGATCGAAGAACACGATCAGGTCGATGTCGCTCGAATAGTTGAGCTCGCCCGCCCCCATCTTGCCCATCGCGAGCACGAACAGGCCGCTGCCCTGCTCCGGATCGTCGGCATCGACGGGCGCGAGCCGGCCGCGCACCGTCTCCAGGCGCAACAGGTACCGCAGCGCCATCTGCACCGAGGACACCGCGACGTCGGTCAGCCCCGCCGTCACCTGCATCACCGGCCAGACGCCGCCGATGTCGCACAGCGCGATCAAGAGCGCCGCCTCGGATTTCAGCCGGCGCAAAAGGCTCATCACCTCGGCTTCGCTGGAAGCGGCAAACACCTCGCGGCCGGTGCGGGCGATCAGCTCGGCGAGATGCGCCTGCGGCTCGCAACGCAAGAGACGGTCAAGACGATGGCCGTCGGCGCGGACGAGATCGAACAGATAGGGCGAGCTGTCGGCAATCCCGAGCAGGATGGTGCAGGCCCAGCCGCCGGCGAGCAGCGGGCGGAGCGAGGCGGCCAAGGACGGCTCGAGCTCGGCGAGCCACTCGTTGAGACGGAGTTCGGCTTTGTCGGGCGCACGGACATGTGGGCCGGCAACGAAACGTTCGGCCAGCATCTGCCCGTCCGCGTTTCCCGGCGCGGATGAGGTCATGCGGCCTTCTGTGGCACATCCTGCGCCGGCGCCGCAAGCTTGGCGGGCTGGCCTGCGCCGGCCGGCAGCACCAGGGTCGCGACCAGGCCCGGCCTGGCATCGCCGAGCCGGAGCTCGCCGCCATGCAGGGTCGCCACCGCGGCGGCGAGGCTGAGGCCGAGGCCGGACCCCGGCAAGGTGCGGGACGCCTCCAGCCGCACGAAGCGCTCGACGGCGTGCTTGCGCTCGGCCTCGGGGATGCCCTCGCCATGATCGGTGACGCTGAGCAGCACCTGTCCGCCCTCGCGCCGCGCCTCGATCAGGATCTCGCGGCTATCAGCCGCGGCGGCGGCATCGAGCGGCAGCGCCGCCGGCTTGCCGTATTTGATCGCGTTCTCGACGAGATTGGCGAGCGCCTGGCTGATCAGCTCGCGATTGCCATGCACCGGCGCGGCCGCCGCCTTGACCCGCAAGGTCATCTCATTGTCCTCGGCCAGCGGCTCGTACAATTCGTGGATGCCGCCGGCGACCTCGGCCGCGTCGAACTCGACCATGTCGCCACGCGCCTGCCCGGACTCCGCCCGCGCGATCATCAGCAGCGCATTGAAGGTGCGGATCAGGCCGTCGGATTCCTCGATCGTGCGCTCCAGCGCGGCGCGGTATTCGTCCTCGGAGCGCGACTTCGCCAGCGCCTCCTCGGCGCGGTTGCGCAACCGCGTCAGCGGCGTCTTGAGATCATGGGCGATGTTGTCGGAGACCTCCTTGAGGCCGGTCATCAGCGCCTCGATGCGCTCCAGCATGGCGTTGAGATTTTCCGCCAGCCGATCGAGCTCGTCGCCGCTGCGCCCGACCGGCAGCCGGCCGGAGAGATCGCCATCCATGATCCGCCGCGTCGTGCCGGTCATCGCGTCGATCCGGTACAGCACGCGCCGCGCGACGAAGATGCCGCCGCCGATGCCGAGCACCACCACGACCAGCACCGACCATTGCGCCGCCTTGGCGACGATGCCGAACAGGCGGCGGCGCTCCTCGAGATCGCGGCCGATCAAAAGCCGGAAACCGCTGGAGAGCTGGGTGACATAGACCAGCGCGCGGTGGCTGTGCTCGGTGCTGTCGTCGAGCCGCCGGTAGAACGTCTCCGACCAGCCGGACGAGCCCATCACGCCCGGCGCCAGCGAGCCGACATTGCCGGCGATCGCCTGCCCGCTCGGCGTGGTGATGAGATAGAGATTGGCGCCCGGCCGCAGCGCGCGGCTCTCGATCGCGCCGACGATTCCGCGCAGGCCCCAGCGGGCGAAGATGTCGGTCATCTCGCTGATCTCGGAGGTGACCGTGGTCGAGATCTGCTCGGTGATGAGGCGGCGGGTGTTCCAGGCGAAATAGCCGAGCAGCGAGGCGGCGAACAGCGCAAACAACAGCAGATAGACCAGCGTCAGCCGGAATGCCGTGGTGCGGATCAGCTTACCGAAGGCCGTCACGGATCATATACCCCGCGCCGCGGATGGTGTGGAGCAGCGGACGGTCGAACCCCTTGTCGATCTTGGAGCGCAGCCGCGAGATGTGGACGTCGATCACGTTGGTCTGCGGATCGAAGTGATAGTCCCAGACGTTCTCCAGCAGCATCGTGCGCGTCACCACCTGGCCGGCATGCTTCATGAGATATTCGAGCAGGCGGAACTCGCGCGGCTGCAGGGTCAGCTCGTCCTTGCCGCGGGCGACGCGATGCGACAGCCGGTCGAGCTCGAGGTCGCCGACCTTGTAGGTAGTCTCCTCGGCCGGGCCGCCATGGCGGCGCGACAGCACCTCGACGCGGGCGAGCAGCTCGGCAAAGGCGTAGGGTTTTGGCAGATAATCGTCGCCGCCGGCGCGCAGGCCCTTGATGCGGTCGTCGACCTGGCCGAGCGCCGACAGGATCAGCACCGGCGTCCGGTTGCCCTTGTCGCGCAGCGCGCCGATCAGCGACAGGCCGTCGCGCTTGGGCAGCATGCGGTCGACCACCAGCACGTCGTAATCCCCGCTCTCGGCCATGGCGAGCCCCTCCTCGCCGTCGCTGGCGAGGTCTGCGACATGTCCGACCTCGCGGAACGCCTTGACCAGATAGTCGGCGGACTCGCGGTCGTCTTCGATGATCAGGAGGCGCATTGCGGAAACGGGGGCGGCGGTCACGGTTGGATGTCCATCTACATGGACCGGCCGCCGTTTCCGTGCAAGGCGGCATGGGCCCGGGGTTGATCGGCAGCAAAGTGGGCGGTGAGGCTGGGGGACCTCACCGCCCGAGTTCCTTCCGACGGAGGGGGGCATTATCCAACGGAAGGTTTGCGGGAGCGGAACTTGAAGCCCGCCCCCAGGAAGAGCCGCCGGTGCGGGGGCACATGCCGGCGGTCTCCCATCTCGTGAGGGCCTTAGCCCTCCCTTAACCCTTGGCCAGCGGCACCGCGACGAAGCGCGACTGGCCGCCGCTCTTCACACGCATCAGCACGCTGTTCTTGTTGTCGGCCTTGGCGGCGTTGATCGCCTCGCGCACGTCACCGGCCGAGGTCACCGACTTGCCCGCGACCTCGAGGATGACGTCGCCTTCCTTGAAGCCGCGATCGGCAGCGGCGCTCTTCGGATCGACCTCGGTGACGACGACGCCTTCCTTGCCGGCGCCGGCGACGCTCGACGCGGGCGCCACCGTCATGCCGAGCTTCGGCACGTCGGCGCCGCGGGTCGGGCTCGCATTGTCGCCGCCGGTGTCCGCCTTGGCCTCGATGGTGTTCGGCAGCTTGCCGAGCGTCAGGTTGATGGTCTTGTCCTCGCCCTTGTGCAGGACGTTGAGCTTGACCGAGGCGCCCGGCGCGATGCCGCCGATGGTGCGGGCGAGCTCACGCGCGTCCTTCACCGGCTCGCCGTTGACAGCGGTGATGACGTCGCCGGACTGGATGCCCGCCTTCGCCGCCGGACCGTTGGCCTGGGGCTCGGCGACCAGCGCGCCCTCGGCCTTCTTCATGCCGAGGCTGTCGGCGATGTCCTGCGTCACCGGCTGGATCTGCACGCCGATCCAGCCGCGGCTGACGGAACCGTTGTCCTTGAGCTGGGCCACCACGCTCTTCACCGTCGAGGCCGGGATCGAGAACGCGATGCCGACGCTGCCGCCGGAGGGCGAGTAGATCGCGGTGTTGACGCCGACGACATTGCCGTCGACATCGAACGCCGGACCGCCGGAGTTGCCCTTGTTCACGGGCGCGTCGATCTGGATGAAATCGTCATACGGGCCGTTGCCGATGTCGCGGCCGACCGCCGAGACGATGCCGGCCGTCACCGTGCCGCCGAGGCCGAACGGATTGCCGACCGCCAGCACCCAGTCGCCGATGCGCGGCTTGCCGTCGGCGAGCTTGGCGAACGAGAAGTTCGAGCCGCCCTCGACCTTGATCAGCGCCAGATCCGTGCGCGGATCGGTCCCGATCACCTTGGCGCTGTAGGTCTTGCCGTCGTCGGTCGTCACCTCGACCTTGTTGGCGCTGTCGACCACGTGGTTGTTGGTCACGGCATAGCCGTCGGCGGAGATGAAGAAGCCGGAGCCCTGCCCGGTCACGGCGCGACCGCCACCACGGCCGCCGCGGCCCGGCATGCCGGGAATGCCGTTCTCACCGCCGAAGCGGCGGAAGAAGCGCTCCATCGGCGAGCCCGGCTGGAACGGCAGATCCTCGTCGCTGTCGTCCTTCGACACCTTCTCGGCGATGTTGACCTTGACCGAAATCACCGACGGCTTCACCCGCTCCACGATGTCGGCAAAGCCGATCGGGCGCGCGACCTTGCTGACCTCGTTCGCCACCTGCGCATGCGCCGAGGTCGAGAACAGGTCGAGCGGCGCCCCCTGCGGCGACAGGCCATAGGCGGCAACACCGAGGCCCGCGACCACGGAGGCCATCAGCGCGAACTTGCGCGCCGAGAACAGCCCGCGCCGGGACTGGCGATAGGATGGAAGCGAGGACAGGTCGGTCGGACGGTCAGTCATACGGTTTTCTCCGCAAGTGATTTTGGTCAAGGTCTAAACGTGTGTCCCGGGCTGTGCGCCCCGTTCGCAAGTGAAGATGGGACTTGCCGCCTTACGGCGTGCTGGCTGCGGCGTTAAACTTCTGTAATGGATGGACACACAGACTGAGGCGGAATGGCGCGGATGGTGGAACGCGGACGAAAAGACGTTTACGCCCAATAACTTGCCAACGTCCCGACCGCCCCGTCGCGGCCATCATTTTGGCCGGTCCGACCAAAGTCGTAACCCTCGTAGGGCGGGTTAGCCGCAGGCGTAACCCGCCGCCTTTCCCACAGCCCCCCGATCCAGCCGCCGCACATCCGCCCGCACTGGAGCCAGCCCCCGGCGGATGACGCTTTCGCTTATCCGCCCTACTCGTCCAGTGCGCTCGCAATGACGCCCGGAGCAACTATCCTGATCCACACGATCAAACAGCATGTGGAGAAAACGAACCGCGCGTCGTGCCTCCACATCCTCGCGACGCATCCCGCGCCCGAGCTATGCCCTTCAAACTCGCACCCTCACGTAGAGGGCACAGGGAAGGCCGGGCGCTGGCCGCGCCCGTGGCCCGCCTGCGTCAAAAAATGCAGGCGGCAGGTACCACAGGTCTGGCCGAACACGCCCGGCCCTCCCTGTGCGATGGTGTTAACGCTTATACGTGATCTCCCCGGGGACCGGCTTCTTGACCCCGTCGCCGGCGGATCATCCCCACCGGCTTGGCCTCAGCACCGGGAGGCCAGGACCACACGATTTCACGTCCGCAGTCCGCCGTTCGTCGGCGAGGCCAAACCCCGCTGCGGCAGCCCGCGTCCATCGCATTCCATCCCGACGTCCGTGACGATCGCGATACGCCCCCTCGGTGGAACGGAACGGGCGGAGGATAAGGGTGATTTGGGGCGAGAGGCAAATTATTTATGTTTTCCAGAAGTCATTGACTGGTTTTCGGAAGGCGGGGTGATTTGGGCGACGGGTAGTCGTTAACGCGCTACTCCGACGCCATGTCTTGTCAGCTTCCCGAACACTCGATTAGATTACTAACAAGCGACACTTTAATCTCCCGACCATTTCGTTTTGCGTGCATTTCTCTCGAACGGTACGGTAATGCTGCACCCACCTGCGCTGCAGCATCTTGGGTTCCATCCAACTCACATCGATCGCGGATTTGCCAATGGGAGCAGATGAAGCAAGGAATAATCTGGAAGCAATTCTTCCGTCCATTGAAAGCGCGATAGCTGAAGCCGGCTCAGAGCAAGACGCGCGGCTTCAGATCATAAATCGAGTGCTTACCGAAGTCCTCGGTTGGGGCTTCGAGCAAATAAAGACCGAACTGGCCAACGACCGCGGCTTCGCTGACTACGCACTGTGGGACGAGCAATACACCAGAGTTGTTTGCATCGTCGAAGCCAAGAAGACGGGACACTTAGTAATCGACACTGTTTCCTCGAAGAAGACAGAAGTTCAGCTCGGCGGCAGCGTCTTAAAAAAGGCAAAAGAGGGGATTGACCAGGCCGTTGGATATTCCGTTGAGATGAGCTGCAATTTTGCAGTCGTGACCGACGGCAACTCTTGGATCTTCTTCAGGCTTAGCATGGAAGGACGGCCACTAAGAGAAAAGAAAGCGATAGTCTTTCCAGACCTAGCGAGTGTTCTGGAGGATTTCGCGACATTCTACGAGCTTTTGTCTGCCGAAGCCGTCCAGCAGCGGCTACATCTCGCCCGCCTAAACCAAGCCGAAGGCTTCACGCCGCGCGCGACTGAACCACGCTACTACGTCAGACATCCAGAGGAAGCTCGCCTGCAGCCCAGGTCGGAGTTTAGCCGCGACATCTCCGAGGTATTTAATCGCTTTTTCGCCGGCATGTCTTCCGACACCGACTCAGAGATGCGTCGCTCGTGCTTCGTGGAGACGCGAGAGAGTCAGGTTGCCGACGTCACGTTAGGAAAGATCGCCGCGCACCTTGTAAATACAATTCAACTTCTTGAGACGGAGCAGAGCCAAGCCCTGAAAGATGAAATCGCCGGCGCAATTGCATCAAAGCAATCCGAGATTTGTCTCATCGTCGGAAACAAGGGAGCTGGCAAGTCAACCTTTATCGAGAGGTTTTTTCAAGACGTCCTTCCGTCAGAACTCCGGGGCGCGTGTGTGACGGCCGTGGTTAACTTGGCCGACTTTACAGGCGACCAACACTCCCTTCAGCGCTGGCTCTCTGAAAGACTGCGAGACCGCCTAGAAGACGCAATTTTTTGTGACAAACCTGCGACATATGAAGACTACATGGGAATGTTCTTCGGCACATATCGAAGGTGGAGTGAAGCTACATACCGCGACCTCTATGCAACGGATAAGACGGCATTCAAGATAAAGTTTGGTGAATACGTCGAAAAGAGACGATCAGAAGCTCCGGACGAATATGTACTTGGGCTCTTGCGTCACACGGCAGCGAGTAGAATAAAACTTCCATGCGTGGTCTTCGACAACACGGATCAGCATACGAGCCTTATTCAAGAAGCGGTTTTTCAGTATGCTGTATCACTTAGAAATGGCTGCGTCTGCTTCCTGCTTGTCCCTATAACTGATCGATCGATCTGGCGCCTATCAAAGTCGGGCTCCTTTCAATCATATACATCCAGGACTTTCTTCCTGCCCTCTCCGCCCGCGCGAGAGATCTTGCAGAAGCGTATCCGGTTCATAGAACACAAACTGGAAGAAGACGCAGCGACTTCTGGCACGTATTTCAGCTCAAAAGGAATACGGGTCTCAATTACAAATTTGAACGCCTTTGTGAAAGTGCTCGAAGAAGCGTTTATAAGGGATGGCGCACTGTCTGGGTTGATCGCCAGGCTAGCGAATTTCGACATTAGGCGAATGATGCTATTGGCCCAACGCACAATATGCTCGCCCAGCTTTCGCGTTGAGGACCTAATTAAAGTATATGTTGCTAAGCAGAATCAGGCTGCATTTGATTCCCGTCGTGCCATTCGGGCCCTTATACTCGGGGAGTATGATCGGCACCTGGAGCAATCCAGTGAGTTTGTCAGCAACGTTTTTGCCACAGAGGGCGGCCGCCCATATTCACCTCTGCTGGTCCTGTCGATCTTAGAACTCTTATCAGGAATGAGACGACAGGTGAGTTCCGATGCCGACGCAGGGTACTTGGGCTCGTGGGAGATAATAGACTACTTTGACCCATGCAAGGTGGAGGCAGAAGACATCCGATACGTCCTGAAGTTGCTTCTAAAGCGCCGGCTGATAGAGCCACTTGAGCCGGATCGCGACGACTACTACGATTCTTTGAAGGTTGGCATCACACATGCTGGAGAAGCTCACCAGGAACTCGCTTTTTGTGACGTGGTCTATGCTGAGCAGATGGCCGTCGCAACGGGTGTCCGGTCGGAGGCCTTAAGAAGTAAATTAGCGCTGTTGGCCCGTAATATGGGAGATAGAGAAACGAGAGGCGCCCTCTTAAGTACCTTCCTTGATCACCTCTCAGATGAGGATGCGCGCAAAATAGCTATCCCGCCGTCGGCGCCATACGCCGCCCAACGCAAACTGAGGTCCGAGCTCAAGGGAAGACGGACGTAGTCACCCTCAAAGCCGCCCACACTCCATCCGTCATCTAGATTTTTCAAGAGGGAGGCCGGCCTAGCGGATTACGCTGCGCTACCCGCCTCACCCGGCTGAGACTTAGTGGCCCGCGCTCCAACCCGCAGACAAGGCCTTACGGCTGGAGGATGGCCTCGATCTGCCCCACTCGTCATGCGCGGGGGGCTTGACCTGCGCATCCACGTCGTTCTTGCTCGTTGAGAGACGTGGATGGCCGGGTCAAGCCCGGCCATGACGATGGAGAGAGGCGGGCCATAACGCGCGTCAAGACCACAACTCGTAGGGCGGCTTAGCCGTAGGCGTAAGCCGCCGCGCTTTCGTCTTGGCTAACAATGGCGGATGACCTTGCGCTGATCCGCCCTGCTCTCTACGCCGCCTCAGCTCGCCTTCACGCTCACGATGAACGCGTCCACCTCGCGCTTCAGCGTCTCGGCCTGTTGCGACAGGTCGCCGGCGGCGTCGCGGGCCTCCGAGGCGAGGCGGCCGGTTTCGGCCGAGGTCGAGGAGATCTGGGCGATGTGGTTGGAGACGTCGAGGGTGCCGCGGGCGGCTTCCTGGACGCTCCTGGAGATGTCCTGGGTGGCAGTGCGCTGCTGCGAGGTGTCGACCTCGATGCCCGACATGATGGCGCTGATCTCCGACAGCGTGGTCGAGATGCCGTCGATGGCGCCGCGGGTCTCGGCGGTGATGCCCTGGATGCTGGCGACGTGGGCGGAGATCTCGTCGGTCGCCTTGCTGGTCTGGTTGGCGAGGTTCTTCACCTCCGACGCCACGACCGAGAAGCCCCGGCCGGCCTCGCCGGCGCGGGCGGCCTCGATGGTGGCGTTCAGCGCCAGCAGATTGGTCTGCGAGGCGATCGCCTGCACGAGCTGGACGACGGCGCCGATCTTCTCGGCGGCGTCCGACAGCGCGTGGATGGTGTTCTTGCTCTTCTCGGCCTGCGAGGCCGCGCCCTCGGCGCGCTGGGTCGCATCGGAGACGCGGCGGCTGATGGTGCCGATCGAGCTCGTCATCTCCTCGGTCGAGCCGGCCACGGTCTGGACGCTGCGATTGGCGTGGTTGGCGGCGGCCTCGACCGCATTGGCCTTGGCCGAGGTGTCGTTGGCGGCGCGCGACAGGGTCTCGGCATTGCTCTTCAGCCGGATGGCCGACGATGCCACGCTGCCGACGACGGATGCGACGAGGTCGTTGAAGGAATGGATGCGGCCGTCGAGAAAGCGCGAGCGCTCGCCCTGGCGCTGCGCCTCCTGCAGCTCGCGCGCGGTGAGGCGCTGGCGCTCGATGCCGTTGGTCTTGAACACCTCGAGCGCGCCGGCGAGCTGGCCGATCTCGTTGCTGAGGCCGAGGCCGGGAATGGGCGTGTCGTATTTCTGGCCGGCGACGTCGCGCATGGCCGAGACCATCGCGGCGAGCGGCCGCAGGATGCCGTTCTGCACGGCGGCATAGGTCATCAGGCAGACGGCGCTGGCGAACACGGCGATGGCGACGCAGGCCATCAGGAAATAGGAGAACGCCGACTGCGCCTGCTGATAGATCAGCATCGCATGGTCACGGGCGGGACCGCTGAGATTGGCGAAGTCCGACGACAGGCTGGTGATCTGGTTGTTGAGATAGAGCACCGCGATGAAGCCGGTGCCGCCGCCGATCGCCAGGAGCATGAGGAGAGAGGCGACGACGCCTCCCACGAGGAAGCGGATCGTCAGATGACTGTTGGAGAACATGGACCTTGCCCGGACGCGTCAGACGGAATGTGCTGCGCACCCTTCCAGACAAAGGTAAAATAAGCTGAAAGCGCGGGTAGGCGCGGAGCACGGGAAAGCACGGGGTTTTGCGGATCCACGGCGCGTTCCCATTTGCTGCGCTCGCTTCTTACTCGCGACAGCCGGCCTTCGCACCACGCGCTTTCAGCCCGCCTCTCTCCGTCGTCATGGCCGGGCCTGACCCGGCCATCCACGTCGTCCGGCACTTTGGGATCCACGTGGATGCCCGGGTCAAGCCCGGGCATGACGGAGTAACTAACTGGCAGGGGATCGTGGCGTTAGCGGACCATCATGTCGCCGGCGGCTGCTGCTCGGCGGCCATCAGCGCGGCGAGGCGCGCCTCCTCCTCCGCGGTCAGCTTCGGCGTGGCCTCCGGGCCGCGCTGGCCGCGACGGCGCACCTGCCACCACAGCGCCAGGCCGCCGCCGAGCAGCAGCACCGGCGGCAGCAGCCACAGCAGCAGGGTCTGGCGCTCGAAGCGCGGCTTCAGCAGCACGAACTGGCCGTAGCGCGCGACCAGGAAATCCAGCACCTGATTGTCACTGTCACCGGCGGCGAGCCGCTCGCGCACCAGGAGGCGCAGGTCGCGCGCCAGCGGCGCATCGGAATCGTCGATCGACTGGTTCTGGCAGACCATGCAGCGCAGCTCGCGCGACAGCGCGCGGGCGCGCTGCTCCTTGGCGGTGTCGGCCATGACCTCGTCTGGCTGCACGGCATGCGCCACCGGCGAGCTCAACAGCAGCAGCGCGAGCGCGAGGAGGCTGAGACTGCGTCGCATCCGCCCTACTCCGCCGGCTGCAGCGCGCGCGCCGCACGCGCCGGCCGCGGCGCGCCGACGCGCAGGCGCCGGTCGGACAGCGACAGCAGGCCGCCGAACGCCATCAGCACCGGACCGAACCAGATCAGCAGCACCAGCGGCTTGTGATAGATGCGCACGGCCAGCCCGCCGTCGGCGGTGGCATCGCCGAGCGAGACGTAGAGCTGGCTGACGCCGCCTGTCATCAGCGCGGCTTCCGTCGTCGACATGCCGCGGGTGGCGAAGCTGCGCTTGCTCGGCGTCAGGACGCTGAGCTGCCGGCCGTCCTGGCTGATGACGAAGGTGCTGACGACCTCGCTGAAGTTCGGGCCCTGGCGCTGGCTCATGCCGTCGAACTTGATCTGGTAGCCGGCGAGATTGCGGACGTCGCCCGGACGCAAGGTCGAGATCAGCTCGCTGTTCCAGGTGGTCTCGCAGACGATGCCGAGCAGCGCGACGCCGAGGCCGGCATGGGCGAAGGCGGTGCCCCACACCGACCGCGGCAGGCCGCGGGTCCGGTGCAGCGCGGTCTTGAACGGCACGCGGGCCACGCCGCTGCGCTCGACCAGATCGACGACCGAGCCGGTGATGACGAACACGCCGAGGCCGATGCCAAGCGGCGCCAGCGCGCTGCCCCCGCGCGCCCAGGCCCAGACGATCGCGATCGCCACCAGCGCGGTGACGCCGGCCGCGAGCAGCCGCTGCGTCGCCGCGACGAGGTCGCCGCGCTTCCACGCCAGCATCGGGCCGAACGGCACCATCAGCAAGAGCAGCGCGAACAAGGGGCCGAAGGTGATGTTGTAGAACGGCGCGCCGACCGAGAGCTTGAAGTCGAGCGCCTCCATGATCACCGGGTACAGCGTGCCGAACAGCACGGTGGCGCAGGACACGGTGAGCAGCAGGTTGTTCAAGACCAGCGCGCCCTCGCGCGAGATCGGCGCGAACAGCCCGCCCTGCTTCAGCGCGGTGGCGCGGCCGGCGAACAGCGTGAGGCTGCCGCCGATGAACAGCACGAGGATGCCGAGGATGAACACGCCGCGCGTCGGATCGCTGGCGAAGGCATGGACCGAGGTGATGACGCCGGAGCGCACCAGGAAGGTGCCGAGCAGAGACAGCGAGAAGGTCAGGATCGACAGCAGGATGGTCCAGACCTTGAGCGCGTTGCGCTTCTCCATGACGACGGCGGAATGCAACAGCGCGGTGCCCGCGAGCCAGGGCATCAGCGAGGCGTTCTCGACCGGGTCCCAGAACCACCAGCCGCCCCAGCCGAGCTCGTAATAGGCCCAGTACGAGCCCATGGCGATGCCGAGCGTCAGGAAGATCCAGGCCATCAGGGTCCACGGCCGCACCCAGCGCGCCCAGGCGGCATCGATGCGGCCTTCGAGCAGGGCCGCGATCGCGAACGAGAACGAGATCGAGAAGCCGACATAGCCGAGATAGAGCATCGGCGGGTGCACCGCGAGGCCGATGTCCTGCAAGACGGGATTGAGGTCGCGGCCCTCGATCGGCGGGTTGGCGAGGCGGGCGAACGGGTTCGAGGTGGTCAGGATGAACAGATAGAACGCGGTCGCCACCCAGGCCTGCACCGCGAGCACGCGGGCGCGCAAGGACAGCGGCAGGTTGTTGCCGAACATCGCGACCATGGCGCCGAACAGCGCCAGGATCGACACCCACAAGAGCATCGAGCCTTCGTGGTTGCCCCAGACGCCCGTGATCTTGTAGAGCAGCGGCTTCATCGAGTGCGAGTTCTCGAACACGTTGGCGACGGAGAAATCCGAGGTCACGTGCAGGGTGACCAGCGCGATGAAGGAGAGACCGGCGAACAGCAATTGCGCCAGCGCGGCCGAGCGGCCGACATTCATCAGGGCGATGTCACGTTGATGCGCGCCGAGCATCGGCACGGTGGACTGGATCAGCGCCAGCGCGAGCGCCAGCACCAGGGCGTAATGTCCGCTCTCTGCAATCACTGCGTCGCTCCTGCCGCCGTCTTCTCGGCGCCTTCGCGCATCGACACCGGGCTTGGCGTGGCTGCGCCGGCTGGCTTGGCCGCCGCGCCGGGTTTGCCGTAATCGTCCTTCCAATGGCCCTGCTTCTTCAGGGCATCGGCGACTTCCTTCGGCATGTAGGTCTCGTCATGCTTGGCGAGCACGGTGTCGGCCTTGAACACGCCGGCGGCATCGAGCGCGCCCTCGGCGACGACGCCCTGCCCTTCGCGGAACAGATCCGGCAGAATGCCCTTGTAGGCGACCGGCAGCTTGGCGCCGCCATCGGCCACTTCGAACGTCACGGCGAGATCGTCGCCCTTCTTCAGCGAGCCCGGCTGCACCAGGCCGCCGAGCCGGAAGCGCTTGCCCGGGCCGATATGCTTCTCCGCCACCATGGTGGGAGTCGAGAAGAACACGATGGAGTCGCGCAGCGCATTCAGCACCAGCCCGGCCGCGACCGCGAGCACGAACAGCGCCCCGCCGATGATCGTCAAACGCCTCTGCTTGCGTGTCATCCCTTGATCCCGTTGGCGGCGGAAGCGCCGCTCATCCATCCAAGCCGAAAGTCTTCACGCCCTCGTTGAGCTGCCGCAACCGCTCGGCGTCGCCGGACACCGCCTGCCGCGCATCCGACAGCGCGCCCTTGGCCTTGTCGAGATCGCCCATCACGACATAGGCGCGCACCAGCCGCAGCCAGCCCTCGACGTCGTCGCCATTCTGCTTCAGCCGCGCCGCCAGCCGGTCGACCATGCCGCGGATCATCGTCTCGCGATCGCCTGCGCTCATGTCCTTGGCCGCGGCGACCGTCTCGCTCGGCAGCGCCGGCACCTCGCCGCCGCCGACGCGGGCCAGCGCCGCCGTCACCAGCGGCCGCCACGGCGCATCCGCCGGCGCCTTGCCCAGCATCGCCCGCCAGATCGCGCCCGCCTCGTCCTTGCGGCCGTCCTGCTCGGCAGAGAGGCCGAGATAGTAGTTCGACTTCGGCTCGTCGGCCTCGAGCGCATGGGCGCGCTCGAACTCCGCCTTGGCCTCGGCGGTGACGACGCCGCCGGCGGCCGCGGTGATCATCTCGCCGAGATCGGCGCGCTTGGCCGCACCGTCGCCGGCGTAGGTGATCATGTTGCGATAGGCCCGAATCGCGTCATCGGTGCGGCCGAGCCGCGCCAGCACCGGGGCGAGCACGGTCCAGCCGCGGCCGTCGGTCGGGTTCTTCTGCAGGTGCTGCTCGACCTGCGCCACCAGCGTTTCCAGCGGCTGCGTCCCGTTGGGCGCCGCGCGGGCGGTGAGCGGGAAATCCGGCAGTTGCGGCGAGCCGAGCGGGAGGTAGACCGCGAGCGCCACGATCGGCACGCCGATCAGCGCCAGCACCGCCGACGCGCGGCGCAGACCGAGGCTCGGCTTCACCGCAGCCTCGTCCTCCTGGTCGGCCGCGGCCAGAAGGCGGCGGCTGATCTCGACCCGCGCGGCTTCCGCCTCGACCTTGCCGATCAGCCCGGTTTCGACGTCGCGCTCGATCTCCGCCAGCTGGTCCTTGTAGACGGCGACCTCGCGCCCGTCCGACGCGGCCCGCGCGCCCAGCCCGAGCGGCAGCAGGACGGCGAAGATCGCCGCGGCCGTCATCACGGCGAACACGAACCAGAGAGTCATCGGACAGGGTTCCAGTCAGCGCCTACCGGCAGGCGCGCCTCGCGCCGCTTTTAACCAGCACCGTTCCCGGCGGCAATTCACATTTGCCGCCGTGGTAGCCCAGCCGTCCGAGCCGAAAAACTCAGGACA
Source organism: Bradyrhizobium sp. HKCCYLRH3061 (assembly GCF_051168015.1). Taxonomy (NCBI): domain Bacteria; kingdom Pseudomonadati; phylum Pseudomonadota; class Alphaproteobacteria; order Hyphomicrobiales; family Nitrobacteraceae; genus Bradyrhizobium; species Bradyrhizobium sp. HKCCYLRH3061. Next base: position 333,962 of record NZ_JBNPUE010000004.1, on the reverse strand, counting down.
ATTACGTAATTAGGGGACCTCGAACTCGGCGCTCTTGGCGAGATAGCTGCCGTGCCCGTTCAGGGCCACCAGGAAATAGGTCCCCGGCCGGACATGGTCGGTGAGCCTGATCCGCAGCGACCCGACCGGGACCGGAGAGGCGATGGTGGTGACGGGATCGGGGAGTGGCGCCCCGCTCGTCTTGTCGACGAGCACGACCTTGGCCTTGATCATGAGGTTGCGATAGGTCGCGCGCACGACGCGGTTCTCGACCTCGACGAAGTTGATGACGGAAATCATGGTCTTGATGAAAACGGATGGAACCTGCGGGAACCTATGCGTGGCCCCGGGGCGGGGTCAACCTGAAATTGCAAAAATCAAAACGTGGACAGACTAGCAGAAAATCTCAACCGGCGCGCGAGGATTTTCGCTCGCCGTTCATCGCGTTCTCGGCCGCCCTGCTCATCAATTGGGCGTAGTCGTTGCCGAACAGGACGTGACAGAAGCGGATCGCCGCCGACACCTGCGACTGCCGATAGGCGCGCGCCCGCGCGTCGCCCGAGCGCAGCGACTGCACCAACGCTTCGGTGGCCTTCTCGACATATTGCTGCAGATCGGAATAGGTCCGCAGCGTCACCTCGTTGATCGCGAGCTCGCTGGCATAGTTGCGGCAGACCGCGACGAACTCGATCAGCGCCGCCACCTCCTCGACCTCGCCGCCGTCGACGCCGGCGCCGGCCGGAATGTCCTTGTCGGCGCGCTGGCGCAGGATGCGGCGGACGCGGCCCGGCACGCTGTCGATCTCCGATTGCAGGGCATTGGAGATGTCGGCGCGGATCGCGGTGAGCTGCTTGCCCCAATTCGATTCCGAGCGCAGGTCGAGCTCGGTGCGCAGGCCGCGAACGCCGTCATGCAGCGTCTTCAGCGTATCGCCGAGATTGGAGAAATGACCGCGCCGGATGTCGGCGCGCAGCACCGAGGCGAGGCCGGCGAGATCGTTGAGCGCGATGGTGACGGCGACGCCGAACGGGGTCGCCGCCACGCGGATCTCATCGTCCGATGCCGCGATCTTGGTGGCGAGCCGGATGATCTGCCAGGGCGCGGCGAGCCGCTGCATCACCAGCGACAGTGCGAACGGCAGCATCGAGGGCGTCTGCAGTGACGGCACGTTGATGGCTTCGGTGACGGAGGCAATCTGCGAATCGCCGAGCACGCGGATGATGCCGGGCAGCCGGCCGTTGAGGCCGTCGAGCGCCTCGCGATTCTGCAGCACCAGCCCGATCGGCAGCAGATCCTCGATCACGCTGGGTGCGCCGATGCGGGCGAGCGCGCGCTGGCGGTCGCCGGTCGCGTTGGGGCCGACGAGGTTCATCAGCGCCTCGGCGGCGGCGCGCTGCAGCTTGCGTGCGGCCATCTCGACCTCGCGCGAACTGTCGCCGGCGACCGACATCGCGGCCTCGAATTCGGCGTAGCGCTCCGGCGCGCCTTCGCGGCCGAGCCACTGCCAGACCGGCAACAGCGAGGCACGGCGGATCTGGCCGGGACGGAGAGGACCAGTGGAATCGGTGAGGAACGGGTCGAGCGGCCGGAACAGCCGACGCGGGCCATCGCCACTCTGGCGGCGCTCCTCGCGGGCCGGCGGACGAGCGACCTCGATGGCGGGTTGGGGACGCACGGGATCCAATGTTGGAGCGGGAGCCGGCGGCGCGACGGGCCGCACCACCTTGCGCAACTGCTCGAGCACCAGGGTCGCCACGGCGACGTCCTGGCCACGCTCGATGGCGCGCTCGAATTCGCGCATCAGGAGCGACTGCGCGTTCGGCGGCAGCTGCCCGAGATATTCCCTTAACCGCTCGTGAGCTGTCTGACCCATGCGCCGGCGTGCAAATTTCCACGGCGAGAGCGCACATCGCGCACCCCTGCCCGGACCATACGGTCCGCGGTATTAAGAACACCTTTAGGATGGCGAAATTCGCCGCCCCGTCAAACGCCGGGCAATCTCAGCTCCGCCCGCAGTCCCCCGGTCGGGGCATCGCCCAGGGTCAGGCGGCCGCCATAGAGCGCGGCCAGATCGGTGACGATCGACAGCCCGAGCCCCGACCCCGGCTTGGATTCGTCCAGCCGCTGGCCGCGCCGCAGCACCTGGGCACGCTCGGCGGCCGAGAGGCCACGGCCATCGTCATCGACCACGATCCGCAGCATCGGCGAGGCCCCGGACTGGGCCGGCGGCTCCACGGTGAGCTCGACCGAGACTCGCGAGGTCGCCCATTTGCAGGCATTGTCGACCAGATTGCCGACCATCTCCTCCAGATCCTGGCGCTCGCCACGAAATCTCGCCGCGGGATCGGCGGTCGCCGCGACCACGATGCCGCGGTCGCGGTAGATCTTTTCCATGGTGCGGCGCAGCGCCTCGATGGCCGGCGCCACCTCGGTCACGGTGGACACGATGGTGACGCGCGCGGCGATCCGCGCCCGCTCGAGGTGGTGGGCGACCTGGTCGCGCATGACGTCCGCCTGCTCCATCACCTTGGCGGCGAACGGGTCCGCCGCATGGGTCGCCGCTTCATTCACGATGACCGAGAGCGGCGTCTTGATGGCATGGGCGAGATTGCCGACATGCGTGCGCGCCCGCTCGACGATCTCGCGATTGGCATCGATCAGGGCATTGGTCTCGCGGGCCAGCGGCGCGATCTCCACCGGGAACTCCCCTTCCAGCCGCTCGGCGCGCCCGGACCGGATGTCGGCGATCGATTCGGAGATGCGTTTCAGCGGCGCGAGGCCATAGCGGACCTGGAAGATGGTCGTGAGCAGCAGCACGATCCCGAGCGCGGTGAAGGTGCCGCCGAGGTAGTAGTCGAAGCTGCGGGTCTCGTCGAAGATCTCCGAGGCATCGCCTGCGACGCTGACCAGGAACTTGCCGTCGGAGCCGAGATCCACCGGGCGCTCGACCATGCGCAGGTCCTGGTTCTCCGGCCCCTCGACATAGCCGATCCGGATCCCGGCCGCCGTCAGCTCGATCCCCTGCTCCTCCAGCTTGGGCAGCTTCTTGTCCCACAGCGAGCGCGAGGCCCGTACCTCCGGCTTCTCGGCGTCGGTACGGGTGATCTGCCAGTACCAGCCGGACAGCGGCAGCTCGAACAGTGGCTCGCCCAATGACTGGAATTGGCGGTCCGGCGGATCGTCGGGGGTGGCGACCTCGGCGATCAGGGTGCGCAGATAGAGATTGAGCCGGCGATCGAAGGCGCGCTCGGTCGCGTTGCGATACACCGAGGACAGCACGATGCCGGTGATGGCGAGAATGACCACGAGCCACGCGGTCGCGGACAGGAACAACCGGGTGGCAAGTGAGCTCTGGCGCATGACCGCAAACTAGCGAAACGGCCGGCGCCCGGCCACCGCGAATGGCTGGCTCCGGAAACGGATCAGGCGCCTGCGGCCGGCGGCGGGGTCAGCAGATAGCCGAGGCCGCGCACGGTCTGGATGACGTCGCAGTCGAGCTTCTTCCTGATGCGGCCGACGAACACCTCGATGGTGTTCGAGTCGCGGTCGAAGTCCTGGTCGTAGAGATGCTCGACCAGCTCGCTGCGCGAGACGACGCGGCCGGAATGATGCATCAGATAGGACAGCAGGCGGTATTCATGTGAGGTCATCTTGACGGGGTTGCCCGACACGCTGACCTTGCCGGTGCGGGTGTCCAGGGTGACCGGCCCGCAGGTCAGCTCGCTCTGGGCGTGGCCGGCCGAGCGGCGCAGCAACGCGCGGATGCGCGCCAGCACCTCCTCGAGGTGGAAGGGCTTGGCAACGTAGTCGTCGGCGCCGGCGTCGAAGCCCTGGACCTTGTCGCTCCAGCGGTCGCGCGCGGTGAGAATCAGGACCGGCATCGCCCGGCCATTGCGCCGCCACGCCTCCAGCACCGAGATGCCGTCCATCTTGGGCAGGCCGATATCCAGCACGACAGCGTCATAGGGCTCGCTGTCGCCCAGATAGTGCCCTTCCTCCCCATCGAACGCACGGTCCACGACGTAGCCGGCGTCGCTCAGGGCCGTGGTGAGCTGACGGTTGAGATCCGGATCGTCCTCGACAACGAGCAGACGCACGCTTGCCTCCAAAGCTGAACTGCACGATTTCCGCCCTCAAGATGAACCGGAAGGCCGTGAACCGTGCATGAACGGAACCCGAGCGACCAGGTTACTTTTTGGTCATCTCGATCGGGACCGCCGGCAGGGGCCGACAGAATTGGGGCGGATATAAGCTCCGGGACACCACGATGAAAAGCCCGGCCATGGGAATGGCCGGGCTGGATTTCGTGACCAGGCGAAGGGCGTCGGCCGCGGCGTCACGCAGCCGGCCGACCTCGCGATGTGCCTCTCAGGTGTGGAAGAACACGAACCACACGAGGCCCAGGACCAGCAGTGCCAGCCCCGTGGAGATGGCCAGCATCGCGAGGACCGACGGGCCGGGCTCGCCCTGCCGCGCTTCGGTTGGAGTTTCGACGATCTGCGACCCTCGTCTTGTTGCCATGGCGCCCTCAGCTCGCTGCTGTTCGATATCGAGCGCGGTATCGCGCTCCCTCACTTGCTCCCGTTGGCAACGTCGACCGCCAGATGATGTTCCGGGACGGACACGGCTGCGACCAGTTAACGCCGCTCTCAGAATCTGCAGCTACGCTTGTTGAATCCGGGGCCTGCGGTGTTATCCTCGCGGCAGCTACCGACAACTATGTCCGCAGCAGCCCGGTCCCGGGGGAGCACGCCCGTCAGTTTGCAGTTGAGTGGAGTTGAGGAATGGCCCCGCGCGCCAATTGGAAGGGTTTTCTGCGCCTGTCGCTCGTGACCTGTCCGGTCGCGCTCTATCCGGCGACGTCCGAGTCCGAGAAGGTCTCCTTCAACCAGATCAACCGCAAGACCGGCCACCGCATCAAATACAGCAGGGTCGACGCCGAGACCGGCGAGGAAGTCGCCAGCGACGACATCGTCAAGGGCTACAAGGTCGACACCGACACCTACATCGAGGTCACCAAGGACGAGCTCGACGACATCGCGCTGGAATCGACGCACACGATCGAGATCGACGAGTTCGTGCCGCGCACCGACATCGACAGCCGCTATCTGATCCGCCCCTATTACCTCGTGCCCGACGGCAAGGTCGGCCATGATGCCTTCGCGGTCATTCGCGAGACCATCCGCAGCATGGACAAGGTCGCGATCGGCCGCGTCGTGCTGACCAACCGCGAGCACATCATCGCGCTGGAGCCGCTCGGCAAGGGCCTGATGGGAACGCTGCTGCGCTACCCCTACGAGGTGCGCAGCGAGGACGAGTATTTCGACGACATCCAGGATGTGAAGATCACCGGCGACATGCTGGATCTCGCCAAGCACATCGTCGAGAAGAAATCGGCCGACTTCCAGCCGGAGACCTTCGAGGATCACTACGAGGCCGCGCTGATCGAGCTCATCAACAAGAAGCGCAGCGGCGTGACGATCGCCGCCAAGACCGCGCCGAAGTCGAGCGGCAACGTCATCAACCTGATGGACGCCCTGAAGCGCAGCCTTGCCGGCGAGGGTGACAAGGCGCCCGCCGCGGCCGCCCCCGCGCCGAAGGCCAAGGCCAAGAAGCCGAAGAAGCGCGTCGAAGGCCAGCGCGAGATGCTGCTGCCGATCAGCGGCAAGAAGGCCAAGGACGAGCCGAAGAAAGCCGAGGAGCCGAAGAAGTCGGACAAGACCGCGCGGACCACCGCACGCTCGCGCAAGGCCAGTTGAGAGCGACCTCCGAACCTTCGCACGGCGTACCGATCCTGTGCATCACGATCGCTCGGCGGCGAGTTCCGAGTGTTGCCGCGGGTTCGCCACCGCGTGTGGCGCCACCGCGTTCCGATTGGCGCAGGAAATATCTGCGTTGGTCAGGTAAGTCGATCCGGCGATGGCGATCCGGCGATCAGGCGCGGATTCGTGATCGTTTCGACATCACTTGGATGCTTGCGGAATGATCACGTCGCGCCTAGCTCTGCCCCGCGGGATGGTGATCCGGGCGTCAGCTTCCTGACGGAAGATCGATGTGCCTGATCGGTCGGGACGACGCTGGCGAAGTCGTCCCAGCCGCACGACGCGGCGTATCAAGGGGATGTGGATGTTTCAGCACGATGCGGACCAACGCCGGGCGCAGTACGCCTAGCGATGGCACGGGTTCAGCTGTCCGAGCTCTCCGCTTTCGCAGCCGTCGCGGATTCGTTGAGCTTCACCAAGGCGGCCGCTCATCTCGGCTGCTCCTTGCCGACCATCAGCCAGACCATCAAGAGCCTCGAGGAGCGGCTGGACGTCAGGCTGTTCAACCGGACGACGCGCAGCGTGGCCCTCACCGAGGCCGGCGAGCGCCTGCTGGCGGAGATCCAGCCGATTCTCGAACGGGTCGACCAGGCCATCGAGAGCATCAACGCGTTCCGCGACAAGCCGATGGGCACCCTGCGCCTGACCGTATCGCGTGTGTTCGCCGTGAGAGGGCTCGGGCCCCTGATCAGGTCGTTCCTGGCCGAATACCCGGACATCCATATCGAACTGGCTGTCGACGACACCAACAGTGACATCGTGCGCAATCGCTTTGATGCCGGCATCAGATCCGGACACCGGGTGGAGCGCGACATGAAGGTCATCCGCGTGTTCGACGAGTGCAGCTTCGTTGCGGTTGCTGCCCCCGGCTATCTCGCGGCGCATCCCGCGCCGGCCGTTCCCGAGGATCTCCAGGCCCATAACTGCATCCGGCATCGGGTCCCTGCCGACGATACGCTGCAGCCCTGGATCTTCGAAAAGGGCGGCGAGCGCACCGAGATTGCCGTGGACGGCTCTCTTATCGTCAACGACTTCGATCTCGCGCTGAATGCCGCGCTCGACGGCATCGGCGTTGCTTATCTGGTCGAGCCGATGATCGAGTCGCATCTGGCCGAAGGACGGCTGATGCGGCTGCTGCCCGGCTGGCGCTACGCGACGCCCGGACTGTTCCTGTACCATCCGAGCCGCCGGCAACCGCCGATGCCGCTGCAGGTCTTTCTCGACTTCGTCAAGCGCTGGCGCAGCGGCGTCACGCTGGACGCAATGTCGCGCGCGGCGGATTACGATGCACGCGGGTTGGTAGCAGCGACGTCACACCGAGCGTCGATGCACGTCGAGCCCAACCGCCGTTGATATTTCACGTGTGGCCTGAGAATCTTCGCGCGTCACCGACGGCGCCGCGGAAGCACAATGACGTGCGCAGTTTGCGCTGAGCGCCCGGGATTGTTCGGGATTCCCATCTAGCCTATTCACGATTATCACCATTAACAAATCGACACCGCGAGGCCAAAACCGCGGCGTCACTGCGTCGATGCTGGTGCGTGCGAGCAGCGTGTTAACGACGATCGAGTGGGCTTCGAACAAGGCAGAGCACATTCATCAAATCGAAATTGGCTCATGCACACTTCATTCAACCATTCCGCCGGTCGCGCCGATCGAGCCGTCGTCGGAATCAGAGGTGTGAGAGCGGCAATCTGGCGAAGCCAGAGGCGACACGCGGGGGGCCGTGTGCATCGCCGTCAACCGGAGAAACGGAAATGAAGACGTTGAGGGGCCTGCTTCTCGGAACGGGAGCAGTGATACTGTCCGCCGCTGCGGCTCAGGCCGCGGACCTTCCGCTGAAGGCCAAGGCCGTCGAATATGTGAAGGTGTGCTCGCTCTACGGCACGGGCTTCTACTACATTCCCGGCACCGACACCTGCATCAAGCTCGGCGGCTATCTGCGTGCCGAGACCGCGCTGTGGACCAACAGCAACTATGGTGGCGCCTATTCGGGGCAGGCCGGCGCCGACAACCGCCTGAGCAATCGCTACCAGACTCGCTCGCGCCAGGATCTGAACATCGATACACGCACCGCGACCGAATATGGCGTGGTGCGCACCTACTTCGAAACCGTGCTGAACTGGACCTCGGGCTCCTACGGCGGCACCGGCGCCGGCGCGACGTCCTACACCGGCGACGCCATCTCGGGCGGCATCGTCGGCGTCTACTACGCCTTCATCCAGTTCGCCGGCTTCACGATGGGCAAGGCGGTGTCGACCTTCGACGCGCCCTGGACCAATTATCCCGGCAACAATTTCGACGGCCTGGTCGGCGGCAGCGGCTCCAACAACGGCGTCAACCAGTTCACCTACACCGCCGATTTCGGCCAGGGCATCACCGCCGCGATCTCGCTGGAAGACCAGACGCAGTTCTTCACCACCAACATCTGGAACACCTCCGGCATCACCGCGGCCGGCGTGCTCGGTGGCAACTACGGCTCGAGCGCCTTCGGCGGCACCGTCGCGCCCGACATCATCGGCATGGTTCGCGTCGACCAGGCCTGGGGCCTCTTCCAGGCATCGTTCGCCGCGCATGACAATCATGCCGCCTATTACGGTGCGGCCGAGACCTCGGGTCACCCCTCCGACAAATGGGGCTGGGCCGCGCAACTGGCGCTGTCCATCAAGAACATCCCCACCGGTCCGGGCGACGTCGTCAACCTGCAGGCGGTCTACACCGACGGCGCGAGCCGCTACAACTTCCAGAGCCTCGCCAACACGACCTATTCGATGTACGGCAGCACGGGCGTGGCCGGCGCCTATCAGAGCATCGGCTTCGCCGGCGTCGGCGACGCGGTGTTCGGCACCGGCACGGGCCTGTCGACCGTGCAGACCTGGGGCATGCGCGGCGCGTTCACCCACAATTGGGATCCGCGCTGGAATACGGCGCTGTACGGCGCCTACGCCCAGGTGAAGTATGGTCAGACGGGCTCGGCCCTCGTCTGCGCCGGCATTGCCGCCACCGGCATGCTCACGGCGGGCTCGACCTGCAATCCCGACTTCAATCTCGGACAGGTCGGCCTCATCACCCGCTGGACGCCGGTCAAGGGCCTGACCTTCTCGGCCGACGTGACCTACAGCCACCTCGACCAGAAATTCTCGGGCACGGCCATTGCTCCGGCCGTCACGAGCACGGCCAAGCCGGCCGCGACCTACCAGCTCAAGGATCAGGACACGGTGAGCATGCTGCTGCGTGCCCAGCGCAACTTTTGAAGCTGGGCCATTGAACCTCTGACTGCTCGACGAGCTTCCGGCGATGCCCCCGCCGGAAGCTTCGTTCGTGGAGACGAGCGGCGCGTCGCGGGGGATGGGGCGAAATGCGGCAGGCGTCGTGCGGGTCACGACGCCTGTGATTTGTCGGACGGTGCGCGCTGACCTGATCGCGCCGGCGGCGTGACCGGCCGGCTACTTGATCGAGGTGTTGATCGCGGTGAACTTGCTGCTCAGCCCCGAGCCCAGGCCATTCACGGCCGCCAGGATCACGATGCTCAATCCACCGGCAATGATGGCGTATTCGATCGAGGTCGCGCCAGCCTGATTCTTCAGGAAGCTCGCAATCAACTGCCGCATCTACCTCTCCGGTCGGGCTCGATCATGGGATCGCGCCGGAACGGCGCGCGCAGGCCGGGACGGACGCCCCAGCGAAAACCCTCGGTCATCCGCTTGAACAATCAGTTAACCCGATCAGGTACCTGGCGGGCCCGCCGCGCCGGCCCCCGGCCCCGCCCTTGCTCTCTGATCCGGCACGCAGCCGCGCCGCCGACTGATCCGCAAACATTTGGATTGATTGAGCTTTATTTCTGCTTGCCACGCCTTCGGCAGGCCGGCCCGGCGATCGCCGAGCTCGGCCCTTGCCCGGACATATTGAGAAAAAATTCGGTCGGCCCCGGGGGAGGCCGGCCGCATGATCTGCGTCAACGGCCATGGCGTGGACGGGCTTAAGGGGTATCTTGGCCGCCATGAGCACAACAGATTCCGCCCGTCCCCAGCTCAAGATCCGCAGCGTCGCGCTCGACACCGGCCGCGAGAACGTGGTCGTGATCTCCCGACGCTCGAAGGCGTTGCGGCCCGAGGTCTTCCGCGGCTTCAGCCGCGTCGAGCTGCGCTGCAACTCGCGGACGCTGCTGGCGACCCTCCTGATCACCGACGACGATGCGCTGGTCGGCCCCGACGAGATCGGCCTGTCGGAGCCGGCGATGCGGCGCTTCGCGGAAGCCGCCGGCACGCTGGCGACGGTGTCGCCGGCGACCCCGCCCGAGAGCCTGGAAGCGGTGCGTGCCAAGATCCGCGGCGAGACCCTGAGCGACCAGGCGATCGCGGCCGTGATCGACGACCTCGCCCACTACCGCTACTCGGACATGGAGATCGCCGCCTTCCTGATCGGCTCAGCCAGCTTCATGAGCTCCGGCGAGCTGCTGGCGCTGACCCGCGCGATGGCCAATGCCGGCACGCAGTTGAAATGGCCCGAGCCGGTCGTGGTCGACAAGCACTGCATCGGCGGCATCCCCGGCAACCGCACCTCGATGGTGGTGGTGCCGATCGTCGCCGCCCACGGCCTGACCATTCCAAAAACCTCGTCGCGCGCGATCACCTCGCCGGCCGGCACCGCCGATACGATGGAGGTGCTGGCGCGGGTGAATGTCGGCGCCGACGAGATGAAGTCGATCGTTGCGGCCTGCAATGGCTGCATGATCTGGGGCGGCCACGTCAATCTGTCGCCGGCCGACGACGTCCTGATCTCGGTCGAGCGCCCGCTCAGCCTCGACACCCGTGAGCAGATGGTCGCCTCGATCCTGTCGAAGAAGCTGGCCGCCGGCTCGACGCATCTGCTGCTCGACCTGCCGGTCGGGCCGACCGCCAAGCTCACCAGCGGCGCGGAGGCGATGCGGCTGCGCAAGCTGTTCGAATTCGTCGGCGACCGGTTCGGGCTCAAGGTCGAGGTGATCACGACCGACGGCCGCCAGCCGATCGGCAACGGCATCGGCCCCGTGCTGGAGGCGCGTGACGTGATGGCGGTGCTGGGCAACGAGCCGTCGGCGCCTGCGGACCTGCGCGAGAAGTCGCTGCGGCTCGCCGCGCATCTGCTCGAATATGATCCGAAGCTGCGCGGCGGCGCCGGCTATAACAGGGCGCGCGAGCTGCTCGACAGCGGCGCGGCGCTCAGGCAGATGCTGAAGATCATCGATGCCCAGGGGCCACCGGAATGCCGCAGCGAGCTCGGCGATCTCGCCTTCGACGTCAAGGCCGAGCACGACGGCATCGTCTCCGCGATCGACTGCCTGCGGCTCAATCGCCTGGCGCGTACCGCCGGCGCGCCGGTGAACAAGGGCTCCGGGATCATGCTGTTCAAGAAGATCGGCGATCGCGTCGACCAGGGTGAGCCACTTTATCGCGTGTTCACCTGCGATCCGTCGGAGCATGATCTGGCCGCAGCCGCAGCCGCCGCCAACCACGGCTATGGCTTCGCCGACGGCGCGAATGGTCGTTCGTGATGAACCGTCAGCAATCGTCGATCCAGAGTTCTCGGGAGACCGCCGCATGAGTGTGACCGTTCGCTTCTGCGGGGCCGCGCATACCGTGACCGGGTCGTGCTGTCTGGTGCGGAGCGGCAAGAGCCAGTTCCTGATCGATTGCGGCCTGTTCCAGGGACAGAAGACGCTGAAGGAGCTCAACTACGGCGACTTTCCGTTCCGTCCCGCCGACATCGACGCGGTGCTGCTGACGCATGCGCATATCGACCATAGCGGCCTGCTGCCGAAGCTGGTGCGCATGGGCTTCGACGGCAAGATCTTCGCCACCCGCGGCACCATCGATCTCTGCTCATGGATGCTGCCCGATGCCGGCAACATCCAGGAGCAGGAGGTGCTGGCGCTGAACCGCCGCAACATCGCGCGCGGCCGCGGCGAGGTCAGCCCGATCTATACCCAGGCCGACGCCATCGCGGCGATGCAATACTTTCAGCCGGTCGCCTATGAGACCTGGACCGACATCGTGCCGGGCGTTCGCGCCCGCTACTGGAATGCCGGGCATCTGCTGGGCTCGGCCTCGATCGAGATCGAATTCGCAGGACAAGGCGCCGACGGCGCGCCGCTGCGGCTGCTCGCCTCCGGCGACGTCGGGCCCGACGCCAAGCTGCTGCAGCCGGACCCGAAAGCGCCCGAGGGCTTCGACTACGTGATCTCGGAAGCCACCTATGGCGACCGCATTCGCGAGCCGACCACGCCGGAGCTGCGCCGCGGCCGTCTGGCCGGCGAGGTGCGCGACGCGGCAGCAGCCAAGGGCGCGCTATTGATCCCGGCCTTCGCGGTCGAACGGACGCAGGAGCTGATCGTCGATCTGGTCGGCCTGATGGAGCGCGGCGAGATTCCGGCCGCACCGGTGTTCCTGGATTCGCCGCTTGCGATCCACGCCACCGAGGTGTTCCGCGCGCATACCGAGAGCCTCGACGGCGGCAGCGATGTCGGCCGTCTGCTGTCGTCGTCGCATCTGCGCTTCACCGAGACCGTCGATGAAAGCAAGGCGATCGCCAAGCTGACCGGCTTCCACATCATCATCGCCGCCAGCGGCATGTGCGATGCCGGTCGCATCCGGCACCATCTCAAGCGCTGGCTGTGGAACAACCGCGCCACCGTGCTGCTGGTCGGCTACCAGGCCAACGGCACGCTGGGGCGCTTCCTGCAGGACGGCGTCAAGGCGGTGCGCATCCAGGGCGAGGAGATCAAGGTCGCGGCGCGCATCCGCATGATGGACGACTATTCCGGCCACGCCGACGCCGCCGAGATCGCCCGCTGGATCGCGGCCCGCCGTCCGATCGCGCGCGGCCTTTTCCTGTCCCATGGCGAGGAGGCCGCGATCACGGCGCTGGCAGCACGCGTCGCCGAGCGCATCGTGCCGACCGCGAAAGTGTTCTCCCCCCTGCTCGACGACGTCTACGAGCTGACGACCGCGGTGCCGACGCCGCTCGACGTCGCACGCCGGCGACGGCTGGCGCCGGAGGCGGTCACCCGGCTGGACTGGCACAACGACATGTCGGGCCTGCTGCTCGACATCCACGAGCGGATCGAGCAGGCCGCCGACGACCGCGCCCGCGGCGTCATCATCCGCCGCCTGCGCCGGGCGCTGGAAGAGTGATGCGAGCGGCGCCGCCGCGAAGGCTGCGCGCCTGCGATGTTCGTCGTCGAACGGTCACACTTTGATCGCACCCTGAGGACGATCAGGTGCGGTGCGAAGCTCGCAGACGGCGACGCTCCTGCAGCTTGTGCATATTGAAACACACAACGTGCCGACGGCTGGTCTCCGGGAGCTGTTCTGATAGGCTTGGCACGTGGTTCATAACAACGGAACGATCCGGGTGAACCGGGCGCAGGTGGGGAAACGAGGGGCTCTCACATGCATCAACCATCGAAATGGTGGGCGGGACTGATCGCTGTTGCCGTGCTGTGGCTCGCCGCCATGAGCTTCAAGACGGCTGATGTCGAGGACGACATTGCGCCGCGGGCCCGCGCCGCCATTGCCGCCGCCGCCCCCGATACGGCCGCGGCGCTCAAGGTCTCGGTCGCGGGCCGCGACGTTCGCATCGCAGGGCCGGAGTTCAGTCCCGACCAGTCGACGAAACTGGCAGACGCCGCCACGGTCAATGGCGTCCGGCTCGTCGACGGCACCTACGACAAGCTGCCGACACCGAAGCCCTATGCTTTCCGCGCCACGCGAAACGGCGGCCAGCTCGTGCTCGAAGGCGCGGTGCCGACGCCCGCCGTTCGCAATGCCGTGCTCAATGCCGTCCGTTCGTCCGGCGGTGAGGTGGTCGATCGCCTCTCCTATGCACTGGGAGCTCCGGCCGACTTCGCGGCCATCGCAAGCCACGGAGCGGTCCAGGCCGCCAAGCTCAATGGCGGCACGTTCGCGCTCGCGGACAAGGCCTATTCGATCGCAGGCGTCGCCGCCTCATCGGACGTCTACGAGGCCGCCGTCGCCGCGACGCGGCAGCTGCCGGGCGGCGCCGTGCTCGACAAAATGGCGATCCTGCCGCCGGAGGCAAAGCCCTTCATCTGGAGCGCGGTCCGCGAGGGCAACACGCTGGTGATGTCCGGCGTCGTCCCGAACGACGACATCAGGCGCGCGCTCGAGGCCGCCGCGATCAAGGCCTGGCCCGGCACGTCGGTGATGCATCAGATGCAGATCGCGCGCGGCGCGCTTGACGGCGATTTCGATGCCTACGCCTCCTATGCGCTTGCGGAGCTCGCCAGGCTGAGCACGGGCCGGGTCGTCATCTCCGACGCCACCTACGCGATCTCGGGCGAAGCACCCTCGACCGCCGCCTACGACGAAACGATGGCCGGCGTCGGCAAGCTGCCGGCCGGGCTGACCTTGGCCAAGGCCGACATTCTGCCGCCGGAGATCAAGCCCTATCGCTGGTCGGCGGAGTTCGACGGCACCGGCCTGAGCCTCACAGGTCTCGCGCCGAGCGCGACCGCCCGCGAGGCGATGCTGGCCTCTGCCAGCGGACAGTTCGACGGCAAGCCGATCAAGAGCCAGATCGGCATCGCCCGCGGCGCCCCCGATGGCGACGTTGCCAAAGCGAGCGCGAGCCTGCTGCAGCAGCTCGCCAGGCTTGCGCAGGGGCGGGCCGAGATCAACGACACTCAGGTCTCGCTCAGGGGCGTGGGACTCGCCAATGTCACCGGCGCGACCGTGCGCGAGCAACTGGCCGGCGCCCTGCCCGCGCCGTTCGCGCTCGCATCCATCGACGTCCGCGACGGCCCGGTCTCGCCCTACGCGTTCGGACTGCAGAAGCAGGACGGCCGTGTCCTGCTGAGCGGCTATGTGCCTGATGACGCCGCCCGCCGCGATCTCGTCGACGCCGCCACGACGACCTTCATCACCGAGACGGTCGAGGACGGCCTGAAGATCGGCGACGGTGCGCCAAAGGATTACGTGCAGTCGCTGAAGGCGACGTTCCCGGCGCTGGCGCGGCTGTGGTCCGGCGCGCTGACGGCGAAGGATGCGGCGATCACGGTCGACGGGCTCGCCATCTACGACAAGTCGGCCGAGCAGGTCCGCAAGGAGCTGGCCGACGCGGTCGGCAGCGGCTTCAAGCTCGACGACGTCAAGATCGGCCTCAAGCCGGAAGGCCCACCATTGGCGGTCGCGGAGTGCCAGCCGGCGTTCAACGGGCTGCTCGCCAAGGGCCGCATCCGCTTCAGCACCGGCAGCGCCGAGCTGAGCCGCGCCTCGCTGGCGCTGCTCGACCACCTGATCGAGGTTGCGCAGCGCTGCAAGGACGCCGAGATCGCGATCGAGGGCCACACCGACAATGTCGGGGACGAAGCTGACAACATGGACCTCTCCAAGCGCCGGGCGGCGGCGGTGGTCGGCTATATCGGCGACGCCGGTATCGACACCTCGCGCATGACCTCGGAGGGCTACGGCCAGAACAAGCCGGTCGCCTCCAACGACACGGCCGAAGGCCGCGCGCAGAACCGCCGCATCGAATTCGTCGTCAAGTGAGGCGCTGACATCATGATGTACGACCTTGCGACATTTCCGTTCTGGATCATCCTCGCCGCCGGCATCGGCGGCTTCGTCGGCTGGCGCACCTGGTCGGACGAGCCGCGGCCGGACTGGCTGAGAAGCTGGCTGCTGCCGGCGACGCTCGCCCTTGTCATCGGGATCCTGATGGCGCTGCTGAGCGTGCTGCCCGGACGTGCCGGCCTGTGGCTCGAGGTCGGCCTGCTGATGGTCGGCGCCTATGTGCTCGGCTGCCTGATCGGCGGACAGCTCAAGGAATATGTCGGGCTGGGTGACACCAGTGCGATGTCGCCGGGCGGTCCTGGAAACAGCGTCGCGTTCGCCGGCGCAACCGCGGCGGCTCGTCCTTGGGCGGACAGCCCTTCCCCGGCTTCGCAAGCTGCAGCCAGCGTCGAGGCCGACCGCCTCGCCACTGAAGCTGCCGCAAAGGCTGAAGCCGAACGTGTTGCGGCCGAAGCCGCTGCAAGGGCGGAGGCAGAGCGGCTGGCCGCCGAAACGGCCGCAAAGGCCGAGGCTGAGCGGCTCGCCGCGGAAGCCGCGGCAAGGGCCGAGGCTGATCGTCTGGCGGCTGAAGCCGCAGCGAAGGCCGAAGCCGAACGTCTCGCTGCCGAGGCGGTGGCGAAGGCCGAGTCCGATCGCCTTGCTGCGGAGGCCGCCGCGAAAGCCGAATCCGACCGCCTCGCTGCGGAAGCCGCCGCGAAAGCAGAGGCCGATCGTGTTGCGGCAGAAGCGGCTGCAAAGGCCGAAGCTGAACGCTTGGCCGCCGAAGCAGCGGCGAAAGCCGAAGCGGACCGTCTTGCGGCGGAGGCCGTTGCGAAGGCCGCGGCGGAAGCCCAGCGTCTCGCGGCCGAAGCGACCGCCAAGGCCGAGGCCGATCGCCTGGCCGCCGAAGCGGCCGCACGGGCGGAAGCCGATCGCCTCGCCGCCGACGCCGAGGCGGAACGGCTCGCAGCCGAGGTTGCCGCATCAGCGGCCCCGGAGAGCCCGGCCGCGGCCGACGACAGACCGCCGGCCCTGCCCGCCCCCGAAGGCGCCGCGGACGATCTCAAGCTCATCAAGGGCATCGGACCCAAGAACGAGCGCATCCTGAACGACATCGGCGTGCATCATTTCAGCCAGATCGCGGCGTGGTCGCCCGCGCATGCCGACTGGGTCGGCCATCACATGGCCTTCCCCGGCCGCATCGAGCGCGAGCATTGGATCGCGCAGGCCAAGCTGCTCGCGGCCGGCCTCGACACCGCGCATTCCAGCGCGGTGAAGTCCGGCGCGATCACCATCGACGAACACGCCGACACGCCGCTGAGCGAGGACGAGGCGAGCTACCTCCTGGCCCACCTGCCGGCGCTGATGCCGCCCGTCGAGAACGAAGACGCCCATGGCGGCGCCCGCCCGCTCGGGCTCGTCGCGCCGCGCGGCGGCCAGGCCGACGATCTCAAGCTGATCAAGGGCATCGGCAAGCAGAACGAGGCGCGGCTGCACGGCCTCGGCATCTGGCATTTCGCGCAGATCGCGGCCTGGACCGCCGAGCACGCCAAATGGGTCGGCTCGTATCTGGCGTTCGCAGGACGGATCGAGCGCGAACAATGGATCAGCCAGGCCAGGGAGCTGGCGAGCGGCGGCACGACCGAATTCGCGAAACGCGTCGAGGCCGGTCTGGTGAAGTCATCGCTCGACGATGGCTCGCGCGGGCAGGACAACATCGAAATCGTGCAGCCGCGCGAGTAGCTGCGCCCACGGGCGAACCGTAGGGTAGGCAAAGGCGCTGTCGCGCCCTCGCCTCACGCGCGCTCGTGGTGGCGCCGTGCTCACCGTCTCGCCGCGGCCGTGCTGGACGATGGTGGGCACGGCGCGCGACAGCGTGCTTCGCAGGGCTGTCCTGCCGGGCGCCTTTGCCCACCCTACGGCCCTATTCCGCCAGCTCCACGGCCTCATTCCGCGACGGGCCGGCCAGCGGCCGCTCCTCCATCAGCATCATGCAGACGGAGGCGCAGGCGAGCATCGCGGTGGCCGCGGCATAGACGAAGCGGAAGGCATGGATCATGTCGGCTTCCGCAATGCCGCTGACGGCGCCATGAGCGCCCTCTGCCAGCGAGATGTCGGCGCCCAGCGCCATCAGCAGGATGGCGCTGAAGGCCGCGACCGTGAACGAGGACATCATCGAGCGGAAGAAGTTCATCGCGCCGGTGATGGTGCCGATCTGGGAGCGGTCCACCGCGTTCTGCAGCGACACCACCGAGATCGGGAACGCAGTGCCAAGCCCGATGCCGTAGATCGACAGCAGCACCATCAGCACCCATAGCGACGGCGTCGTCACCGTCATGACCGCGGCGGCGATGGTGCCGATGATCGTGCCCACGATGGCGACGCGCTTGTAGTGCTTGACCCGGGCCATGGTACGACCAGCAATCGCGGCACCGAAGGTCGAGATCGCCGCGATCGGAATCAGGCCGAGGCCGGCCTGGCTCGGGGTCAAATGATAGACCAGCTCGTAGTACAGCGGCAGATGGACCGTGAGCCCGATCAGCGCGCCGAGTGCGCAGCCGCTGGCCAGCATGCCGTAGGGCACGACCGTGCCGCCCATCAGCGACAGCGGCAGGAATGGCTCATCGGCCCGCTTGGCGTGCCAGACGAAGGCTAAGCCCAGCGCCACCGCGCTGCCGATCATCGCGAGCAGCGTGGGCGACAGCCAAGCCAGCTTGTGCCCGCCCCAGGTCAGCACCAGCATGAACACGACGGCCGAGGCCATCAGCAGCAGGCCGCCGGCCCAGTCGACCTTGCGCAAGCGGTGATAGACCGGCAGCCGGCCCATCTTGGGCAGCAGCAGCGCCAAGGCCGCGACCGCCAGCGGCACGTTGATCCAGAAGATCATCGACCAGTGCAGATGGTCGGCGAAGAAGCCGCCGATCACCGGCCCGAGCAGGCCGGCCAGCAGCCAGACGCCGCTGAAATAGGCCTGATACTGGCCGCGCTCGCGCGGGCTGACGACGTCGGAGATCACGGTCTGGACCACCGGCATAATGCCGCCGCCGCCGAGCCCCTGCAGGCCGCGGGCAAGGATCAGCACCGGCATGTTCGGTGCCAGCGCGCAGACCACCGAGCCGACCACGAACAGGCTGAGCGCGGTGATGATCATGGAGCGGCGGCCATAGATATCGCACAGCGTGCCGAACACCGGCGCCACCGCGGTCGACGCCAGCAGGTAGGCCGTGATCACCCAGGACAGGTTGGTCACGTCCTGGAACTCGCGGCCGATGGTCGGCAGCGCCGTCGCCACGATGGTCTGGTCGAGCGCGGCCAGGAACATCGTCAGCAGCAGGCTCATCAGGATGGTGCGCACCTCGGCCTGGGTCAGCGGCACCGGCGGCGCAAGCGATGGCGCATCCTCGATCGCCTGCACCTGCGGCGGAATGGCCGGCAGCTCGGCGGCAATCTCTTCAGGCAAGGACTGGGACGCGGCAGGGTAATGCGTCTGCCGATCAAACTTGTTCATGGGATGAATGCTGTGCCCGGGCGCGACATCGCCGCGCGGATTCGCCGACTGGCGAACTACTTAAGGCATAATTTTCCCGTGCGGCAGCGGGTCGGGTGCATGGGTGCATTCCGACAGCACGGGAACGGTCGCATCATCGTGACTTGCTGCGGGCGCGAGGTGATCGCGCTATTTCGGCCGACGCTTCAGCTTGGCCCGCTTCGGCAGCAGCACCGGCCACTGCACGATGTGGTCCTCGAGCTGGTCGTCCGGAACGTCCTCCTCGGTGCCCTCGACCCGGCCGCGCACCGAGACGCCGGCTTCATGTACCGTCTGAGGATCGCCCGAGATCAGAGGATGCCACCAGTAGAGATCGCGCCCCTCCGCCACGAGGCGGTAGCCGCAGCTCGGCGGCAGCCACGTCAGGGTGCGGACGTTCTCAGGTGTCAGTCGAACGCAATCCGACACCTGTTCGGAACGATTCGGGTAGTCCTTGCAGGCACATAGCCCCGCATCCAAGAGTTTGCAGGAAATGTGGGTGAAGTAGATGTCGCCGGTATCCTCGTCTTCCAGCTTCTCCAGGCAGCACCGCCCGCAGCCATCGCAGAGGCTTTCCCATTCCGCCTCGGACATCTCTTCCAAGATCTTGGTTTTCCAGAACATTCCCTCCTGGCCCGAGGGACGTTTGAGCGGTGCGGTCATCGGAAGATTCTCAAAGAGGGCGTGTGGCGTGGCCGCCATCTAGGTGCCCGGCCCCGAGCCGCGCAAGGGGCTTTGCCGGCTTCAGCGGCACGTTAGCTTTGTGCATCAAATTGTGAGCGGAACCATTGGTTTGTGACCCCCGCTCGGCTAGATAGATGATTGAGTCACTCCGGCGGCGGCGCCGGCACGCGGCTTGGGGTCAGGTGCTCGGGTTCGGGCGGCTGACTGTGCAGTGCCATGGGTTTGCCGCAACAATCGCGCAAGACCCTTCGATGGCCCCCAGCCCACTTGCTGAGTGCTTTCGAAGCCAGCTGACACGCTTTCGAAACGACCAGGGTTCCCGTGCGGCAGATCATTCCAGACGATTGGAAGAAGCGGATCAACAATTTCCGCCTGGATCTCGACGCCCGCTTCGATTCGGCGCTGTTCTCCTCCCTGCGCGGCACCCGTGAGCTCTACGAGCGCTATTCCGCGTTCATGGACCGCTTCTATGTCGGCGGCTGGAAGCGCTGGGTGTTCGTCGAGCCATTGTCGGAGGCGGCCACGATCGGCCTCGGCGGCCTGGTGCTGATGCTGGCGCTGGCGATTCCCGCCTTCCGGGAGACCGCCGACGAGGACTGGCTGAAGAAGTCCGACCTCGCCGTCACCTTCCTCGACCGCTACGGCAACCCGATCGGCAGCCGCGGCATCAAGCACAACGATTCGATTCCGCTGGAGGACTTCCCGGACAATCTGATCAAGGCGACGCTCGCTACCGAGGACCGCCGCTTCTACGACCATTTCGGCATCGACATCGCCGGCACGGCGCGTGCCCTCGTCACCAACGCCCAGGCTGGCGGCGTCCGCCAGGGCGGCTCCTCGATCAGCCAGCAGCTCGCCAAGAACCTGTTCCTGTCCAACGAGCGCACCATCGAGCGCAAGGTCAACGAGGCGTTCCTGGCGATCTGGCTGGAAACCCGCCTGACCAAGAACGAGATCCTCAAGCTCTATCTCGACCGCGCCTATATGGGCGGCGGCACCTTCGGCGTCGACGGCGCGGCACACTTCTATTTCAACAAGTCGGTGCGCGACATCAACCTCGCCGAAGCCGCGATGCTGGCCGGCCTGTTCAAGGCGCCGACCAAGTTCGCCCCCCACATCAACCTGCCCGCCGCCCGCGCCCGCGCCAACGTCGTGCTCGACAACCTGGTCGATGCCGGCTTCATGACCGAGGGCCAGGTGTTCGGTGCCCGCCGCAACCCGGCGTTCGCGGTCGACCGCCGCGACGAGAGCTCGCCGAACTACTTCCTCGACTATGCGTTCGACGAGATGCGCAAGCTGGTCGACACGTTCCCGAAGTCCTACACCGAGCGCGTCTTCGTGGTGCGGACCTCGATCGACATGACCGTGCAGCATGCGGCCGACGAGGCGATCGAGAACCAGTTGCGCCAGTTCGGCCGCGACTATCACGCGACCCAGGCGGCAACGGTCGTTTCCGACCTCGACGGCGGCATCCGCGCCATGGTCGGCGGCCGCGACTATGGTGCCAGTCAGTTCAACCGCGCCGTCGACGCCTACCGGCAGCCGGGATCCTCGTTCAAGCCGTATGTCTACACCACCGCGCTGCTGAACGGCTTCAAGCCGACCTCGATCGTGGTCGACGGCCCGGTCTGCATCGGCAACTGGTGCCCGCAGAATTATGGCCATTCCTATTCGGGCTCGGTGACGCTGACGCAGGCGATCACCCGCTCGATCAACGTCGTGCCGGTCAAGCTGTCGATCGCGCTCGGCGGCAAGGAGGGTCCCAAGGCCGGCCGCGCCAAGATCGTCGAGGTCGCGCGGCGCTTCGGCATCAAGGCGCCGCTGCCCGACACCCCGTCGATGCCGATCGGCTCCGACGAGGTCACGGTGCTGGAGCATGCGGTCGCCTATGCGACCTTCCCGAACAAGGGCAAGGCGGTGACGCCGCATTCGGTGCTCGAGGTCCGCACCGGCGCCGGCGACCTGGTCTGGCGCTGGGACCGCGACGGGCCGAAGCCGAAGCAGGCGATTCCGGCCTCGGTCGCCGCCGACATGGCCGGCATGATGAGCCACGTCGTCAGCGAGGGCACCGCGCGCCGCGCCGCGCTCGACGGCATACCGACCGCCGGCAAGACCGGCACCACCAACGCCTATCGCGATGCCTGGTTCGTCGGCTACACCGGCAACTTCACCTGCGCGGTGTGGTACGGCAATGACGACTACTCGCCGACCAACCGCATGACCGGTGGCTCGCTGCCGGCGCAGACGTGGCACGACATCATGCTCGCCGCGCATCAGGGCGTCGAGGTCAAGGAGCTGCCCGGCGTCGGCATGGGCGAGAAGCTGCCGCAGTCGGCGTCCGCCGCGATGGCACAGGCTGGCCAGCCGAAGACCCTGGAGATCAAGCCCGGCCCGCCGCCGATCCTGACCCGCCGCGGCGCCGAGGTGCTGGTTCAGGTCGAGAAGATGCTCGACGATGCGGCGCGCGTCGCCGAGAAAAACGCGCCGGCCGATCCACGCAAGCCGAGCAAGCCGGTCTCGTCGAGCGCGTTGGCCTTCCCCGAGAACTACGCCGCGGCGACGGCCGACGGCGTCGCCACCCCTGCCCTGCGCAAGAACTGACGTCAGCGATCCCCGTGCGGCTGCTCTTCATCACCTTGGTTACGCTCCTGATCGCCACCGGCGTCGGCATCGGCGCGACCTGGATGACGACGACCCGCGGCACCGAGTTTGGTACGCTGACGATCGGCGCCTGGACGGCGCGTCCGAAAACCGGCACGGCCGATGTCGACCCCTATGCGCGCGCGACCATCACCCGCAATGGCGAATTGCCGATCGGCACCGGCGACGGCGTGGCCTTCACCGCCACAAGAGACGACAAGGGGAAGCCGCTCGACGGGCGCTGCGACATCCTGGTCAGCGGCGTCACGCCACCCGCCCGCTTCTGGACGCTCACGCTGTACGACCGCAAGGGCCACCTCGTCGCCAATACGCTGCAGCGCTACGGCTTCACCAGCCAGGAGTTGGTGCGAGGTGCCGATGGCTCGTTCGAGATCCGCGTCGCCGCGCGCTCGCGCTCCGGCAACTGGCTGCCGACCGGCGGCATCGAACGCTACGCGCTGATGCTGCGGCTCTACGACACGCCGGTCGGTGTCGCGACCCGCACGCAGCGTGACGCGCCGATGCCCTCGATCACGACAGTAGGCTGCCCATCATGATCCGGCTGCTGTTCACGGTCGTGGTCGGCGTGCTGCTCGGCGGCGTGGTCCATCTCGTCAGCGTGCTGGCGCTGCCGCGGATCTCGACCCAGGACGCCTACTCCCGGCTGACGCCGATGACCAAGCTGAACGCCGTGACGCAGTTGCCATTGGCCGATCCCGGCAATTCACCGATGCCGTTCATGGATCCGGCGTTCGCCATGGCGATCTGCCGCTACGATCTGTCCGACGGACCGCTGAAGCTCACGGTCCCGGTGAGCCAGGCCTATACGTCGGTGTCGTTCTACACGCGCAACGAGATCGCGTACTACGCCATCAACGACCGCTCCGCCGGCAAGCGCGTGATCGAGCTCAACCTGATGACCGAGGCGCAGCACGAAGACCTGCCCGAGGACGAGGAGATCACGGCCGCCGACCGGCTGATCATCGATTCGCCGACGACGACCGGTTTGATCGTGCTGAAGGCCCTGGCCGCCGAGCCGGGTCTCATGCCGCAGGCGCAGGCCTCCCTTGCAGCGGCGAGCTGCGGCGTACAGACCGAGGCACCGGCCAAGGCCGAGAAGCCGCGCGGCAAACGATAAGTCAATACGACGTCCGGAATGAATTCGACAACGCTCTCTTCATCCTTGGTGGCATAGTCGTCGTCGCGCGCCGCTGCTATGACGTATCAGGACGGCGGCGCTTCGCTCAACATCAGGTCATGCCTCTCGAAATCGAACGGAAGTTTCTCGTCAAGTCCGATGCTTGGCGGGATCAGGCGACGCACAGTGAACGCCTTCGCGACGGCCTCGTCGCACGTCAGGACGGCCTCAAGGTCCGCGTTCGCTGCTATGGCAACCGGACGACGCTGTGCGTGAAGAGCGGCCGCCGCGGTCTGGCCCGGGATGAATTCGAGTACGATATTCCCGCGGACCACGCAGCGGTGCTGTTCGCGCATTGCGACGGACGCATCCTCGAAAAGACGCGTCACTACGTGCCGGCCGAAGCCGGCGTCTGGGAGATCGACGTCTACCACGACCCGCTCGAAGGCGTCGTCATCGCCGAGATCGAGCTGCCGACCGAAACGACCGTCGTGACCCTTCCTGACTGGGTCGGCGACGAGGTCACCGGCGATCCGCGCTACAGCAAGGCCAACATGCTGACGGAGCGCTCGCGGGCGGCGAAAGTCCGGGAACTGCGGCGCGCGCGCCTTGCAGGGCTGTGATGCACGCACGGCCCGTTGCGGCTTGACCCCTGTCAAATCACCCGTCGAGGGCACACCTTAAACAGCGCGGACTTGGCGGTCCGAACGATCGCGCATGGAGTTTGCACGATGAGTTCATCGCAGGTGATGTCACAGGCGCTGCGCGCCAAGATCATGTCGGCCGACGAGGCTGCCGCGCTGGTCGAGCCCGGCAACCATGTCGGCATGAGCGGTTTCACCGGGTCGGGCTATCCGAAAGCGGTGCCGCTCGCGCTGGCGCGCCGGATCGAAGCCGCGCATGCGCGCGGCGAGCCGTTCCGCGTCGGCGTGTGGACCGGGGCGAGCACCGCGCCCGAGCTCGACGGCGCGCTCGCCCGGGCTGATGGCATCGACCTGCGCCTGCCCTATCAGTCCGATCCGGCGACACGACAGCGCATCAACGCCGGCAGCATCGACTATATCGATCTGCATCTCAGCCATGTCGCGCAGTTCGTGTGGTTCGGTTTTCTCGGCCATCTCGACGTCGCCGTGATCGAATGCGCCGGCATCCTGCCCGACGGGCGGCTGATCCCCTCGACCTCGATCGGCAACAACAAGACGTGGCTCGATCTGGCTGACCGCGTCATCATCGAGGTCAATTCGTGGATGAATCCGGCGCTGCTCGGCATGCACGACGTCTACTACGGCACCCGCCTGCCACCGCATCGCAAGCCGATCCCGATCGTGGCGCCCGGCGACCGCATCGGCGAGACCACCTATCGCTGCAATCCGGACAAGGTGATCGCGGTCGTCGAGACCCATGCGCCGGACCGCAACACCAGCTTCGCCGCGCCGGACGACGTTTCCCGCGCGATCGCCGGGCACATCCTGGAGTTCTTCGAACACGAGGTGAAGCAGGGCCGCCTGCCGCGCAGCCTGCTGCCGCTGCAATCCGGCGTCGGCAACGTCGCGAACGCCGTGATGGCCGGGCTCGACGACGGGCCGTTCCCGCATCTGACCGCCTACACCGAGGTGCTGCAGGACGGCATGCTGAACCTGATCCGCTCGGGCCGCATGGATCTCGCCTCCGCGACGGCATTGTCGCTGAGCTCGGAAGCTGCGGTCGAATTCAACCGCGAGATCGAATTCCTGCGCGACCGCATCGTGCTGCGGCCGCAGGAGATCTCCAACCATCCCGAGGTGATCCGCCGGCTCGGCGTCATTGCCATGAACGGCATGATCGAGGCCGACATCTACGGCAACGTCAACTCGACCCACGTGCGCGGCAGCAGCATCATGAACGGCATCGGCGGCTCCGGCGACTTCGCCCGCAACGCCTATCTGTCGATCTTCATGACGCCCTCGACGGCGAAGGATGGCACGATCTCCTGCATCGTGCCGATGGTCACCCATGTCGACCACACCGAGCACGACGTGCAGGTTCTGGTGACCGAGCGCGGCCTCGCCGACCTGCGCGGCCTGTCGCCGAAACAGCGCGCCCGCACCATCATCGACCAGGCGGCGCATCCGAAATTCCGGCCGGCGCTCGCCGACTATTTCGAACGCGCCTGCCGCGATTCGACCGGCAAGCATACGCCGCATCTGCTCGAGGAGGCGTTCCGCCTGCTCAGGCCGGACTGAGCGAAGCGGCGTGCGACCGCGTGCGGGCTAGCCCCGCGTCGTCAGCGGCCGTTCGATCAGGGGCCGCGCCGCGACCGGCGGATTGGCGGTCTGGGCTGCCAGTTCATGGATCAGGCGATCGGCCTCGGCGGCCATGCCGTCGGGCGCCTGCAGCACCAGGCGCTCCAGCGCCCAGCGATAGGACGAGACGCGCTGCTCCAGGCTGATCTGCACCCACTGTACGATCAGCGAGTTCTCCTGCATGCGCGCGACCGCGTCGGCCTTCTCGCGCGGCGAGAGCTCGGTCATGTATTTCATGCTGGCATCGCGCTTGCGGTCGAGATCGATGACGCGGATCGCCGAGGCGAAGAACGGCTCGAAGCGGGTGATGTCGTCGCGCACGTCGTCGATCAGTTGGGTGTAGCGCGAGGCGTGCGAGCGGTGCGGCTCGTCGATCAAGGCGCGGCCATAGGCGGTGCGGTCGAACACGACCTTCTGGCGCCAGGGCGAGGCCGACGGCTGATAGTCGCCGAACACGCTCTTCCAGGCGGGGCGCGAATGCGGCGGCTCGATCAGCGGATAAGCGAGATCGCGCAGCTGGCGCTCATTGTCGGTGAGCTGGAACTGCGATGGCATGACACCGACGCTGGCGGTGGCTTCCGCGCCGATCCATTTGTGCATGTCGTCATTGCGCATGTCGGCGCGGGTGCGGCCAAAATCGCCGCCGCTGCAGGCGCCGAGCAGGCCGCCGACGAGGACGAGCGCGAGGACCGGCAGCGCGCGCCGGACCGGAT
The DNA here is from genome assembly GCF_051168015.1 of Bradyrhizobium sp. HKCCYLRH3061. NCBI lineage: Bacteria > Pseudomonadati > Pseudomonadota > Alphaproteobacteria > Hyphomicrobiales > Nitrobacteraceae > Bradyrhizobium > Bradyrhizobium sp. HKCCYLRH3061. The sequence goes on along the minus strand of NZ_JBNPUE010000004.1, from coordinate 307,627 downwards.
TGACGATGGCCGGCATTCCCATGTCCCCCGACCTGTCAGCGGCGACGGCGGCGGCGGCTTGGCGCTGTGCCCTCGCGGGGCCCGCGATCGTCGGTCGTGGTCTCGCGCTCGATCCGAACGACGGGAAGAATCAGGATCGTTCCCATGCCCTCCTGCGGCGCGCCGGTCACGGCAGGCCGCGCGCGACGCGCAACGTCCGCCGGGAATTCAATGATGGTCGCCATGTCCACTCTCTTTCGTGCCCGAAGTTCTTACCCCCTGAAAACTCCCCGTCGCCCGAACTTCGCAGGCAAGAGGGCACGCAGAACTGACGATCACGAATGCCGGCGCATGACGCTGCACTTTGGCATTCGGCGCGGCGAAGATCAGGCTGGGCGCGAGACGCGGCCAAGGCGAGATCATCGAACGGATCGATTAAGATCAGGACGTGGTTAAGAGGATATTAATGCGCGGGCCGCCCGACACGGATCGCGTGCACCGGCGGGAGAGAAGGCAAGCCGGCGTTGCGCCTTTGTCTCACCGGGTCATTTCGACCCATCTTCACCGATTGTTTTCCTTAACGCCGCATTAAAACAACTCCGCTCTAATCGGCGCAACGATTGCCGAAGTTGCGTACCCCGACATGACAAGATCATCGCTGTTCCCCGGCTTCGACGGGTTGCTCACGCTCTCGCGCCGCGAGGGCGTCGACATCAAGCCCACTCTGCTGCGCGTGCTGACCGACCTCTATGTCCAGGCGAGCGCGCATTCCGCTGACGAGGAGCGGCAGTTCGTCGAATTGGCTTCCCGTCTGGTGGACGACGTCGATGATGCGACCCGCGCGGCGGTGCGTGCGCGGCTGGCGATCTATCCGGCGACGCCGATCGAGATCCTGAACAAGCTGGGCTTGCGCCCGGCGCAGAGCGAGCCGGCGCCGCCGCTCGCCGGCCCCATTCCCGCATCGCTTCGCCCCTCGTCTCCGATGCCGCCGCGCGACGACGCATCGTCCGGACTGTCGATGCAGCCGAAGGATGCCGCCGAGCTGAGCGAGATGTTCATGCGCGCCGCCTCGCACGAACGCATCGCCATCCTGCAGAACCTCGCCACCACGCCGCTGAGGCCCGCCGCGCCGACGCCGTTGCACCGCGCGGTGCATGCGATCGAGGCATTGGAGATGGCCGCCTTCAACGCCGACGTCGAGACGTTCACGGCCGAGCTCGGCGAGAGCCTGATCCTGCCGTCGCGCATGACCCACGAGGTGGTCAACGATCCCCATGGCGAGCCGCTGGCCTGCGCCGCAAAGGCGCTCGGCATGCCGGCGCCGGTGTTCGAGCGCGTGCTCTTGTTCCTCAAGCCGGAGATGGGCCAGTCCGTCCAGACCGTGTTTCGGCTGTCACGCTTCTACGAGCGCCTCAGCGAGCGCGCGGCGCTGATCATGCTGGCGGCCTGGCGCGGCTCGGGCATGGCGGCGATCAGGGCCAAGCATCGCACGATGCTGTACGACGACGAGCGCCAGTCTGTCCGCGCAGGCGGAGCGCGGCCCGGCACAGCGACGCGGCCGATCGTGCGCACGGGGACCGACGGCTTCAAGCGCTGACGCGAACACATTCGCGGATCGTGAGGATGATCAGGGACGCTCTCGCACGAGATCAAGAAAATGACGGCCCTGCCTGTCCTCGGTCTCGATGATCCAGGCGTCGGGATCGAAGCGCAGCTCCTTCACGAGACGCTCCTCGACCTGCGCTTCAGCGATCGGCTGCGGCGATACCGGTACGAAGAAGCGGTCGATGGGCCGGCTGTCGTCATAGACGGTCTGCGGCGCGGGGACATAGAGCTGCGCCGTACCGTCCATCAGCGCGACCTTCACGAACACCGCACCGGCCTCCTCGGCGCCGCGGTGGCGGATCGCGCTGAACGCGCCGGCCGACTGGCAGCGCCGCAGATAGGCGCTCACCCAGATGCTGGTCTTCAATCGCATGGTGGTTCGATGCAGGTGCAAGCGCGCTGCACGTCGCAGCCGCCCTGCTCTATTCGATCGGGTGACCGATGACAATCGCAAGCTCGCGCACCAGGCGGTCCGACACCTGGCCGGTCACCGGCAGCTTGCGCTCGCGCTCGAACTTCTGGATCGCGGCCTGGGTGTCGGAGCCGACCATCCCGGTCGGCTTCAACTGGCCATAGCCGTATTCGGTCAGCGCACGCTGGACCGCGGCGACACGGCGAACATTGCCGCCCTGCTGCGTCGGCTGCGGACGCGGCAAATTGCCCTGCCCGCCACTGACCGAGCGGACGAGATCGGCCAGCGGATCGGCATATTTCTGATCGGGACGCGCCTCGGTCACGCGCGGCTCGGACGCCCTCTGCTCGGCCGCCCTGGTTTCGGCGGGCCGCGTCTCGATCACCTTCGGATCGAGCGGCGAGATGTCCATCGGCCGGGGCCGCGGCAGCGGATTGGAGCTCGTCAGATGCGGCGGAATGGTGACGATCGACCCGAACATCGGCGCCGGATGCGGTCCCGATTGCAGGAACACGGCATTGACGATGATGGCGCTGCCAGCCGCACAGGCCAGCAGGCCCGCGAACAGATCCTTCGGGCTGTAGAGCATGGCCCGCAGCAGCCAGCCGCGCTCCTCCGCCACGTCGACGACGGCCGCAGCCGCAGCGGCGCGCTTGCGACGGCGCGGCGGCGCCGGATCATCCTCTGCAGCTCGTCTAGGCACTCTTCTTCACCTGCATGACCTGCCCTGGCTGGGCGGAGCGCGAGGGTGACAGCGGCGTGACGGTGGCGCCGGCGGCCGCCTCGGCCACGAAGTTGATCGGCAGCGCGATCGTGACCGTGGTCCCCTCGTCGATCTTGCTTTCTATCGACATTTCGCCGCCGTGCAAGTTCACGAGGCTCTTGACGATCGACAGCCCGAGCCCGGTTCCCTCGTGGCGGCGCTGGTAGGTCTTGCCGGCCTGGAAGAACGGATCGCCGATGCGCTTGAGATCGTCGGCGGCGATGCCGACGCCGGTGTCGGTGATTCGCAGCAGCAGGCGCGCGCCGTCGACGCCGGCAGAGACCGTGACACGGCCGCCGCGCTCGGTGAACTTGATGGCATTGGAGACGAGGTTGAGCACGATCTGCTTGAAGGCGCGCGGATCACCGGTGACCATCGGCAGGTCCTGCGGCACGTCGGCCGACAGATCGACACCGTTCTCGCGCGCCCGCAGCGCCAGCAGGTTGCAGCAATTGATCAGCGCAGCGCGCGGCGCAAACGGCTCCGGCGTCAGCTCGAAATTGCCGGACTCCATCTTCGACATGTCGAGGATACCGTTCACGACCGACAGCAGATGCTGGCCGGAATCGTTGATGAGCTGCGCGTATTCGCGGCGCCGCGCCGCATTCAGCACCAGAACCTGCTCCTGCATCAGCATCTCGGAGAAGCCGATGATGGCGTTCAAGGGGGTGCGCAGCTCGTGGCTCATGGTGGCGAGGAATCGCGTCTTCGCGGCGTCGGCGCGCTCGGCGGCGCTGCGCGCCAATTCGAGCGCCTGCTCCTGCAGCTTGCGGTCGGTGACGTCGCGCATGACCGCGACCACCTCCTGCTCCGACCCGCCCGGCATCACGCCGATGCGGTCGAGCGGGCGGCAACGCATCTCGACCCAGATGAAATCGACCGGATGATGAAAGCCGCGGCCCTCGCCCGGCGCATCGCGGCGCAGGCGGAACTCGACGCTCGAGGCTTCGCTGCCGCCCGCCGCTTCCGACAGCGCCGTGAGGTAGGCCGGCCGGTCGGCGACATGGACCCGTTCGAACAGGCCGTGGCCGTGCAACTGCGCGACCGGCGCGCCGAGCAGCGTCTCGGCCGCCGGCGAGATGAACATGACCGCGCCGTTGCGACGGTGACGGGAGATCACGTCGCTCATATTACGTGCGAGCAGGCGATAACGCTCCTCCTCCATCGACAGCAGCGTCACGCCGGTGCGCGCGAGCGTGTCGGCGGCAAAGGCGAGCACGGCCGCATAGAGCGTGGCCGAGGCGACGCCGAACGCGAGCAGCCCGGTGCGCAGGGCGGGGTTGATCTCGGGCTTCGGCAGCCACCCGAAATGACCGATGAGGATGAGCAGCAGCGCGCAGCACAGTGCGAGCCCCGCGGAGAACACGACGACGCGGCGCGAGGCCGAGAACGAGGCTTCCAGGGGTACGACGATCAGCCACACCGCGGCAAAGGATTCGATGCCGCCGGTCTCGATCGACACTGCCATGATCAGCGCAGACAGCGCCATCGACGACAGCGCGCAGGCGCTCTCGTAGCGGCCGGTGCGTGACAGATACCAGGACAGCAGAATGGGCGCGATCAGCCAGGACAGCGCGCCGACCTCGAGCGCGCTCGGCGCACCGCGTAGCGCGAGATAGGCGGGAAACACGGCGAAGGCGGCGAGGCTGCCCAGCAGGCGCGGCGCGATGAAGGCGCGATGACGCGCGCGCGTCATCGCATCAGTTCGAGCCGATGGATGCAATAACGCATCGAGACAATCGCGGATGATACTCAACACACTCACGGCTCTCGCGCCTCGGCCTAATCGGTGGTTCTCACAAAGAGAACGCGCCGGGACGCCCCCTGTCGTCGGAAGTCACCGTGTCAGACTCGCATTAAGCGAACGCTAAGGTCCAGACTGCGGTGAGCCCGCCATTCGGCCGGGATGGTGAATGCATCGTTTCCGGCCGGGCCTGCGGTTGCGAAAGCGGCGCGATCTACAGCCGGTTGCACGGCGCGGGCGCCCGGCGCCAATGAAAAATTGACTCCGAAATAAATCCAGCGCCCGGCTTCGCGAAATCTCAACCAATTAAGCCCAATGCAAGCAGTCGCGACATAGAACAATCAGCTGCGATCCCGTTGCGCGATTTGAGCACGCGAGATCAGCAGCACGGTCGGGGTTGCGTGATGTTCTTTCTGCTTCGGATGGCATTCTGGCTCGGACTCGTGCTGGTGCTGCTGCCGCGCGAGAAGAGCCCGGACGCCGACAAGCTGCCGCAGATCAATGCGCACGAAGCCGTGCAAGCCGCGACCGCAGCGGTCTCCGACATGAGCCAGTTCTGCAAGCGCCAGCCGCAGGCCTGCGAGGTCGGCGGCCAGGCCGCGACCGTCATCGGCCACCGCGCCCAGGAAGGCGCGCGCAAGATCTACCAGATCATCACCGACAAGGCCGAAGGTGCGGAGAAGCCGGCGGGCACCGACAAGGTCATCGGTCCGGTGAAGCCGGCCAGCCTCGACAAGCGCGGCAACGATCACACCGGCTCGATCGACGCCCCCGTGCTCGAGGAGATTCCGCCGGGTGACGCGCCGGCCGATACGCTCTCGGCCGACGATCTCGCCGCCGAATGGCATCTGCCGCCGACGCCCTGAAGCGGCGGAACCGACTGTCGCTTTCGTCGTCCCGAACGCCTATATGAAGGCCGACATCGGGATAGAAGAGCATCATGACGATCGACGACATCCGCGACAATTTCGCCCTGCTCGACGACTGGGACGACCGCTACCGCTACGTGATCGAGCTCGGCCGCACCCTGGCCCCGATGCCGGAGGACGAGCACTCCGCCGCGAACAAGGTGCAGGGCTGCGCCAGCCAGGTCTGGCTGTCCAAGCACGTCGATCACAGCAGCGCCGTGCCGGTCCTGAACTATCTCGGCGACAGCGACGCCCATATCGTTCGCGGCCTGATCGCAATTCTGCTGACGCTGTATTCGGGGCGGACGCCGCAGGAGATCATGACCATCGATGCGCCCGCGGTGTTCGACGAGCTCGGGTTCCGCGAGCATCTGACGCCGCAGCGCTCCAACGGCCTGCGCTCGATGGTCGAGCGCATCCGCGCCGACGCCCGCGAGGCGCTCGCCGCGGCGTCCTGATCGGCTCGGCTACTTCTCCCGCTCGGGCCGCTGCTGGCCCAGGCCCATCTTCTTGGCAAGCTGCGAGCGGGTGACCGCGTAGTTCGGCGCCACCATCGGATAGTCCGGCGGCAGGTTCCATTTGTCGCGGTATTGTTCCGGCGTCATGTTGTACTGCGTGCGCAGATGTCGCCGCAGCGACTTGAAGCGCTTGCCGTCCTCGAGGCAGACCAGATAGTCCGGATGAATCGATTTCTTCACCGGCACCGCGGGCCGCGCCGGCTCCGGCGCGGGCTCGCTTCGTCCCGCTGCGACCCGCGTCAGCGCCGCATGCACCTGGCTGATCAGAGAGGGAATCTCCGCCGCCGGGGTCGGGTTGTTGCTGAGATAGGCCGACACGATGTCGGCCGTCAGATCGATAAAGCTCTTGCCGACCGCTTCGGTCATTGACCCCTCATCCCGCTCCGCCCTGTGACCGTCGATCGCAAGTATCCCTCGATCGCAAGTATCACTCGCGCCGAGTGGCAGCGTTGTCTCGCGATTCTGCAAGCAATATGGGCAAATGACTGGCAAAATGACAAGATAGTGAGGACTTCTTCTTGAGAAGTCTGTCACCCGCCAAGTAGTGTGTACCGTATGCCAGCCGGGTTCAACCTGACCGTGTGATCCCGCTGCCTCAGGTCCGGCCTTCGAGATGGGCGCGCAGCTCGTCGATCGACGCAAAGCGCATCATCCCTTCGGGCATCTGCGCCTCGATCGAGCCGTCGGAATAGAGCGAATAGGCCATCCCATCCACCACGCCCGACTTGACGATGCTGACGGCCGGCGCGTCCAGATCCTTCGGCTCAGGCGGCGGCGGGGTTGGCTCGGGATCGACGAAGGCCGGGGCGGCCCGCGCCAGGCGCCGCGGGAACGGCGGGCGCAGAGGCTCCGGCGTCCGCTCCGGTCGCGACCAGCCGTCCGACGCGCCCGGCTCGGTCGCGGCAGGTTCGTCCAGCGGCACGGGCGGCGGGGCGCTGAGGGGCGGTGACCGGAAATCCGTCGGCAGCGGCTCGGCGCCGCGCTTCTCCGCGCGTTCCCGCTCCCGGCGCGACGACGCAAACAGCAGATTGCGCTTGGGCCGCTCGGCGGGTTCGGACGGCGACTCGGCGGGATCCCGCAAGGACTCGGAGGCGCGCAGCGAGCTTGACAAGGGAGACGAGGACAGCGGTGAGGACGACGACAGCCCCGAGGACAAGGGGGCCGACAGGTCCGGCATGCGGGGACGCGGACGCAGCGAACCGCCTTCGCGCCAGACATCTTCTGTCGGCGGCACCGGGGCGGTCTCGAAGTCGGTCGTCCCGGCGGCAGGTGGGAGCTGCAGGGGCCTGGCCTCGGACTCGGCGCCCGAACGCGACCTCAGCCGGCTCGAAATCACCTTCAGCTCGTTGAGGACGGCCGCCAGTCCGAACAGGATCAGCCCGCTGCACACGCCAAGGGTCCCCGACAGGATCAGCGTATTACCGACGCTGAACTCCTTGACCGGAATTCCCCAGGCGATCGCCCCGAGCCCGGCCAAGATGGCGAGGGCCCCGGCGGCCAACATTGCACTCATCATCGAACTCATCCCCTAATGCGCCGGCTCCGGGCGGTGTCCCGACCGAAATCACATTAGATAGCTGCGGTTGCGCGCGTCCTTGAATCCGGTTTCTAGTCCAAATCCGCGACGATTTGCAGCGGAAGTTCGTCCAAGACCGCCGAAGTTCGTATCCGACCTGCGCCGCCCGCCACGATCCCGCCACAATACGGTTCAGCCAACCCTGGGAATTCCTGGAGGTTCCTCTCGGGTTCTCCCGGTCCTTCTGGTTCAGCGGGCGTTCATTTGGCTGTGCCAATATGGCGCTTAGCAGCCGAAATTCGGGTCCCCGCTGCGCTGCGACAAGGCGTGCCTCCCATATTTTCGACACCTCCGAACACGGGACGCGCTATACGCAGGCGGGGAACACAAGCCTGAAACGCGGAAGCGGGGTCGCCAGGGGACGCCGGGTCACACTCAGCCATGACAACGATAACCACTTCGGTCCTCGAGACGCCGACGCGGCGGTCCCTCGAGCGGACGTATGACGATCTCGCCGTGTTCGTGCTCGCCGCAGTCGCGGTGGTGGCCGGACTGACGTTCCGGGATTACGGCCTCGGCTGGGACGATTACACCCATGCCGAATATGCCGATCTGTTGCTGCGCATGTACGGCTCCGGTTTCAGGGACCAGGCGGCGCTGTCGTTCGCCAACCTCTATATGTACGGTGGCGGCTTCGACATGGTTGCAGCCCTGCTGCACAAGATCATGCCGCTGGAATTGTTCGAGACCCGCCGGCTGGTCGGGGCCATCGTCGGGCTGATTGGCCTCGGCGTGACCTGGCGCCTGGCGCGCCGCATCGGCGGCCCCGTGGCCGGCCTCGCCGCGCTGCTGCTGCTGGCGCTCTGCCCGATCTTCTACGGCCACATGTTCATGAACCCGAAGGACGCGCCCTTCGCGGTCGCCATGGTGGTGCTGCTGATGGGCCTCGTGCGCCTTGCCGAGGAGTATCCCTACCCCTCGCCACGCACCATCCTGATCATCGGCCTCGGCGCCGGCTTCTCGATCGGCTCGCGGATCCTCGGCGGCATGGCCGTGGTCTACGCCATGGTCGGCTTCATGCCGCTGTTCATGGAGGAGTACCGCACGCAAGGGCCCCGCGAGGCGATCCGCCGCTTCGCCCACGTGCTCTACGTGCTGATCCCCGGCCTGATCCTGGGCTACCTGATCATGGGGTTGATCTGGCCGTGGTCGATCATCGAACCGGCCAACCCGTTCCGGGCCCTGACCTACTTCTCGCATTTCTTCGAGAAGCCGTGGAAGGAGATGTTCGACGGGGCGCTGGTCTCGGTGCCCGACATGCCCTGGTCGTATCTGCCGACGCTGTTCGCGCTGCAACTGCCCGAACTGATGATCGCGCTGTTCGTCGCCGGCGTCGTCGCCTCGATCATGTCGCTGTCGCGGCCCGACATGCCGGCGCGCCAGAAGAGCATCCTGTTGATGCTGACCCTGGCGGCGACGCTGCCGATCCTGATCGCGATCGTCAAACGCCCGGCGCTCTACAACGGCATCCGCCATTTCGTGTTCGTGATCCCGCCGATGGCGCTGCTCGGCGGCATCGCCTTCTCCTGGCTTCTGTCGTGGCTCAACGCCGACGAGCGCCGGAGCTGGCAGCCGGTGGCGATCGCCGCGTTCTGCTTCGGCCTGCTGCTGCCGCTGGCGGAGATGATCCGGCTGCATCCCTATCAGTACACCCACTTCAACTTCATCGCCGGCACCGTGCGCGAGGCCGACACCCGCTTCATGCTCGACTATTGGGGGCTGGCGCTGAAGCAGGCCTCCGACGGGCTGAAGGAACAGCTCGACGAGCGCCAGGAGGTGCCGCCGATCGGGCACAAATGGAAGGTCGCGGTCTGCGGCCCGCAGCGCCCCGCCCAGGTCGCGCTCGGCCCCGATTTCACCATCGGCTGGGACAGCCATGCGGCCGACTTCGCCATGACGCTCGGCGAGTTCTACTGCAAGGGACTGACCGCACCCGTGATGGTCGAGATCAAGCGCGACGATGTCGTGTTCGCCCGGGTCTACGACATCCGCGGCCGCAGCATCTCCAGCCTGCTGTCGATCCCGGCGCCCTGAGCGGCCTGCTCAGCCGAACGGCATGACTGCCCCCCTGCCCCGCGCCTTGTCGCGCGGCGGCGGGCCGCTTAGGCTCCGGTCAACTGTTGGAAATCGGAGAATGCCATGTCGCCAGCCGAAGCGCGCCTCAAGGAAGTGCCGTCGAACATGACCGAGGCCGAATGGTCGCAGCGGGTCAATCTCGCCGCCGCCTACCGCCTGGTGGCGCTGTTCGGCTGGGACGACCTGGTGGACACCCACATCTCGGCCCGCGTGCCCGGCCCCGAGCATCACTTCCTGATCAACCCCTATGGCCTGCTGTTCGAGGAGATCACGGCGTCCAGCCTGATCAAGGTCGACCTCTACGGCAACCAGTTGTCCGAGAGCGAGTACAGCATCAATCCCGCCGGCTTCACCATCCATTCCGCGATCCACGAGGTCCGCGAGGATGCCGGCTGCGTGATCCATCTGCACACGCTGGACGGCGTCGCGGTGTCGAGCTGCGCCGACGGGCTGCTGCCGCTCAACCAGATCGCGCAATACGTCACCCACGACCTCGCCTATCACGACTATGAAGGCGTTGCGCTGGACCACGACGAGCGGCCGCGGCTGCAGCGCGACCTCGGCAGCAAGAACCACATGCTTTTGCGAAATCATGGCACCCTGACGGTCGGCCGCTCCGTGGCCTCCGCCTTCGAGCGCATGTACCATCTGGAGCGTGCCTGCTCGATCCAGGTGCGCACGCGCACGCTCGGTCCTTCGGCCTATCCGGTGCGCGACGAGGTCATCGACAAGAACGCGAAGCTGTTCGACAACGAGGATCGCGTCGAGCTGCGCTCCAATCAGTTGGTGTGGCCGCCGCTGCTGCGCCGGCTCGATCGCGTCAACCCGGGCTACCGCAATTGATTTTTCGCCGATGATCGGCTAGCCTGGCGTTATCACCCTCTACGCTTTTCGGAATCAAACGCCGCCCAATTCCGGGCGGCGTTTTTGTTCGTGCGATCATGTGCTCCGTCAGCAGCATCCTGCCCGAGCCAGGCCCTGGCGCTCGGCCGGGCCGTGCGGTTGCTGCAGCTCCTCGGCCAGCCGCCGCTCGACGAAGCGCCGCTCGTGCTCGGCGAGGCGGGTGGCGAGCAGCTTGCGATAGCGCCGCACATTGGCCTCCCGCGAGAACCGCAGGCGGGCTGCGGGCCGCATCCGGCCGACCGCGGCGCTGTCCGTCGCAGCGCCATCGGCCTCGACATCGACGCGCGGAACGATGCGCATGGCCGCTCCGCCGCGCGGCCGCGGCGGCTGATCCTCGCGGTCGAGCTGACGCAGCGCGCCGAGCACGTCGGCCAGATGCAGCGGTCTTGAGAGGCCGGGAATCTTGCGCAGGCCCGGCTGCGACTCGACGGCATACATGTCTGACGCCCAGGACGACAGGATCAGCCGCTTCTCGGCCAGTGACAGCTTGCGATCGTTCAGCAGGTCGGCCGGCGACTCGTAGTGCGAGACCGGATGGAATCCGGCTCTGCCCGCGGTGATCGAAAAACGGTGCTCGCTCATGGCGTCTCTCCTCTTCCACTCCTTTCACAAGAGACAGATGCTGCAAGGGCGCGGGCGACACGCCGCCCGCGCCGCAACTCGAACAAGGCGTCAGGCCGCCTTCTGCTGCGCGATCTTTTCGACCGGCACTGTACCGATGGCGATGCGGCGCGGCTTCATCGCCTCGGGGATCTCGCGCACGAGCTCGATCCGCAGCAGGCCGTTGTCGAACGCCGCGTTGGTCACCTGCACGTAGTCGGCGAGATTGAACTGCCGCTTGAACGGCCGCGACGAGATGCCTTGATAGAGATATTCGCGGGTCTCCTTGTCGCCCTTGCGTCCTTCCACCGTGAGCACGTTGTGCTCGGCGGTGATCGACAGCTCGTCCGGCGCGAACCCCGCCAGCGCCAGCGAAATCTGGTAGCGGTCGTCGCCGAGCCGCTCGATGTTGTACGGGGGATAGTTGTCCTCGACCGCGCGCTGGGTCTCGTCGAGCAGATCGAACAGACGGTCGAAACCGATGGTCGAACGCCACAGCGGAGAGAAGTCGTAGGTCCTCATAGCCAAGTCCTCCTGAGAGCAAGATGGATACGAAGGAGCGCCGAGCCGATGCGGACTTCAAAGTCCCGGAGATGTCTGAGTACCAAGAGACTTGGTACAAGAGACTACTGAGTACCAGACAACCGGTCAGCGCCCAGATTTCGACCGGGCCCTGATGGCACCCGGCGCCGAAGCGGCAGCAGACGAATTAGAACAACCGATATCCATTTCAAGAGGGGAAGATCGAATTTTTTGTCGCAGCCTTTTCGCGGCGCAACACCCGTCAGGCGGCCACGGCAGACAGCCGCTGCAGCCGCATCGTCGCCTCGCGGAGCACGCTGACCAGCCGGTCGCGCTCGCGCTGATCGATGTCACCGCGCGACAGCACGGCCTGGCAGTGTGCCACCACGCGCTGTTCGCTCTCGATCAGAAACCGTGTCAAGCGACGCGGATCGCCCATGCTCATGACGGAGGTCGGGTTGGGCGGCGGATGATCGTATTGCCAGGCTGGCATGATCGGGCCTGCGAGCTCGCGCTGCTGATGAGACCGGGCGGCGCGACAGCGCTCAACCACACCTCCCGTCGACCGTCGGTCCGTTCTCAGCCGGCTCACCGAATGCAATTGTGGCCGGTTGTGGACGGATTGCGGTCGTTGGCCTGATTGATAGCTGCGCGTTGTGGCCGATCCACGACCTCACGGGGCAGCGATCAGTTGTTTGTCGATATTTCTTTCGGGAAGCCGGGGGTGGCTGCGGCCAACCGCCCCCGGCTGCATCGGATCAGAAGTCCATCGACGGCGCGGCCGCGGTGGCGTCGGCCTTCTTCGGCTTGTCCGCCACCAGCGCCTCGGTGGTGATCAGCAGCGAGGCGACCGAGGCCGCGTCCTGCAACGCGGTACGGACCACCTTGGCCGGGTCGATCACGCCGGCCTGCACCAGATCCTGGTACTCGCCGGTCGCGGCGTTGAAGCCCCAACCATAGGCATCCTTCTCCAAGAGCTTGCCGACCACCAGCGAGCCGTCCTCCCCGGCGTTCTGCACGATCTGCCGCACCGGCACCTGGATGGCGCGGCGGACGATGTCGACGCCGGCCTTCTGGTCGGCATTGGCGGTCTTGACGCCGTCGAGCACCTTGGTGGCGCGCAGCAGCGCCACGCCGCCGCCGGGCAGGATGCCCTCCTCCACCGCGGCGCGGGTGGCGTGCAGCGCATCGTCGACGCGGTCCTTGCGCTCCTTGACCTCGACCTCGGTGGCGCCGCCGACCCGGATCACCGCGACGCCGCCGGCGAGCTTGGCCAGCCGCTCCTGCAGCTTCTCGCGGTCGTAGTCGGAGGTGGTCTCCTCGATCTGCAGCTTGATCTGCTGCGCGCGGGCCTCGATGTCGGCCTTCTTGCCGGCGCCGTCGACGATGGTGGTGTTCTCCTTGTCGATCACGACCTTCTTGGCGCGGCCGAGCATCGACAGGGTCACGTTCTCCAGCTTGATGCCGAGATCCTCGGAGATGGTCGTGCCGCCGGTGAGGATCGCGATGTCCTCCAGCATCGCCTTGCGGCGATCGCCGAAGCCCGGCGCCTTGACGGCCGCGATCTTCAGGCCGCCACGCAGCTTGTTGACGACCAGGGTCGCCAGCGCCTCGCCCTCGACGTCTTCAGCCACGATCAGCAGCGGCTTGCCCGACTGCACCACGGCCTCGAGCAGCGGCAGCATGGTCTGCAAGCCCGACAGCTTCTTCTCGTGGATCAGGATGTAGGGATCCTCGAGCTCGACCCGCATCTTCTCGGAGTTGGTGACGAAGTACGGCGAGACATAGCCGCGGTCGAACTGCATGCCCTCGACCACTTCCAGCTCGGTATCGAGGCTCTTGGCCTCCTCGACCGTGATCACGCCCTCGTTGCCGACCTTCTGCATGGCCTCGGCGAGGAAACGCCCGATCTCATTGTCGCCATTGGCCGAGATGGTGCCGACCTGGGCGATCTCGTCGTTGCTGGTGATCTTCCTGGCGTGCGCCTTGAGGTCCGCGACGATCGCGTCGACGGCGAGATCAATGCCGCGCTTGAGATCCATCGGGTTCATGCCGGCGGCCACCGACTTGGCGCCCTCCTTCACGATGGCCTGGGCGAGCACGGTGGCGGTCGTGGTGCCGTCGCCGGCGAGATCGGCGGTCTTCGAGGCCACCTCGCGCACCATCTGCGCGCCCATGTTCTCGAACTTGTCCTCCAGCTCGATCTCCTTGGCGACCGTGACGCCGTCCTTGGTGATGCGCGGCGCGCCGAACGATTTCTCGATCACGACATTGCGGCCCTTGGGGCCGAGCGTGACCTTCACGGCATTGGCGAGGATGTCGACGCCGCGCAGCATGCGGTCGCGCGCGTCGGTCGAAAACTTCACGTCCTTGGCAGCCATGTTCATCGTCTCCTTTATCTCGATGACTGTCAGTTGAGGGAATCAGGCGGCCTTCTTTGCCGCGGCGGGCGCGTCGATGATGCCGAGCAGGTCGCTCTCCTTCATGATCAGGAGATCCTTGCCGTCGATCTTGACCTCGGTGCCCGACCACTTCGCGAACAGCACGCGGTCTCCCGGCTTGACGCCGAGGGCGACCTGCTGCCCCTGCTCGTTCCGCGCCCCCGGACCCGCGGCAACGATCTCGCCCTCCTGCGGCTTCTCCTTCGCGGTGTCGGGAATGATGATGCCGCCCTTGGTCTTCTCCTCGGCATCGATGCGGCGCACGAGCACGCGGTCGTGCAATGGACGGAAATGCATGCACATCCTCCTTTACAGATCAGCGATGTCATAAGCCTCGGGTCCCATCAGGCCCCCGGGCGAGCAACGACCTAGGAAAGCCGAACTTTTCGTTCAAGAGGGTCACGCAAATTTTTTGGCACTCTCGGGGAGCGATTGCCAGCCCGGCTCTTGAACCGGGCCGGCCGCTTTCCCAGCTCTGTCGTCGCCGAAAAATCCTGATCGCGCTTGTTGGGGATCACGATGCAGCTTCCGCCTTCTCTCCGGGCCGTCCTGGCGCCTGCCATCCTGCTTTGCCTGATGACCGGGCCTGCCTTGGCCCAAATTCCCGATCTCAAGCTCGGCCGGGTGCCGACGCTCGCGCCGCTGGTCAAGGAGGTGACGCCGGCCGTCGTCAACATCTCGGTCGAGGGCAAGGTCCGCCAGGACAACCCGCTCTACCAGGACCCGCTGTTCCGCGAGTTCTTCGACGTGCCGAAGCAGGTCGAGAAGCAGATCAGCGCGACCGGCTCCGGCGTCATCGTCGATGCGCAGCGCGGCTACGTGATGACGGCCAACCACGTTGTCGAACACGTCACGACAGCGCAGATCCGCACCAAGGACGGCCGCAAATTCGCCGCCCGCCTGGTCGGGCGCGATCCCGCCACCGACATCGCGCTGCTGCAGATCAGGGACCCGATCGAGCTCAGGGCCATCGCACTCGGCGACAGCGACGCGCTCGAGGTCGGCGACTTCGTGATCGCGGTCGGCAACCCGTTCGGCCTCGGCCAGACGGTCACCTCGGGCCTCGTCAGCGCGCTCGGACGCACGGGCCTGGGCAAGCAGGGCTACGAGGATTTCATCCAGACCGACGCGGCGATCAATCCCGGCAATTCCGGCGGCGCGCTGATCAATCTGCGTGGCGAGCTGGTCGGCATCAACACCGCGATCATCTCGCCCGGCGGCGGCAATGTCGGCATCGGCTTCGCCGTCCCGATCAACATGGCGCGGCGGGTGATGGAGCAGCTCGTCGCCAACGGCCGCGTCGATCGCGGCCGCATCGGCGTGACCCTGCTCGACCTCGACGCGCCGGCCGACGGCCGCATTCAAGGCGCGCGCGTCGCCGACGTCACCGTGGGCTCGCCGGCCGAACGCGCGGGGCTGCGCAAGGGCGACATCATCGTGAAGGCGAACGACATGCCGGTGCGCAGCGCCACGCAGGTGCGCAACCTGATCGGCCTCACGCCGGTCGGACAGCGCGTCCGTCTCGTGTTCGAGCGCGACCGCGCGCTCGGCAATGCGACAGTGGAGGTCGCGCCGGTCGCCGAAGAACGCGCGCGTGCGCGGACCTCGGGGTGACAATTCAACTTCAGTTCGCTGTGAGCTGCGCATACCACGTGGAGTAAATTTTTACCGTGCATCAAGCATGCAGCGAGACGCCGATACCTCCATAAACGCGTGTTAAGTGCCCTCGCGGTTAGTGCAACCCCGCGGAGGTATTGAAATGCGGGGTGATGGTTTGTCGTTCAGTTTGCCACGCTGGCGCGTGACGCGCTGGCTGGCCGACCCGGGATATCCGGTGTCATCAGATATCCGCGGCGCATTGACCGGCGAGCTCTACGGCTGCTGGTCGGTGTTCGCCGGCGGCGCCATCAACACCGTCGCCGTTGCTGCTGCGCTTGCGCTGCGCACGCCGAGCCCGCTGTTCATCACCTGGTTCGTGCTCGAGGTCGCGGTCTGCCTGTCGCGGCTGGTCGTGATGATGATCGCCTACCGCCGGGCGCGCGAGCGGCTGGCGACGCCGACCGACATCCACATCCTGCTGTCGGTGGCCTGGAGCGCCAGCGTCGGCTTCGGCGTCGGCATCAGCCTGGCGTCCGGCGACTGGGTGGCCGCGTCACTGACCTGCATCTCCTCGGCCGCCATGGTCGGCGGCATCTGCTTTCGCAATTTCAGCGCGCCGCGCCTCGTCGGCACGATGATCCTGTTCAGCATCGGCCCCGTGATCCCCGGCGTCGCGACGTCGCATGAGCCGTTGTTGTTCGCGATGTATCTGCAGATGCCGGTCTACTTCCTCGCCATGACCGGCGCGGCGTTCCGGCTCAACAGGATGCTGGTGGCGGTGATGCAGGCCAAACGCGAGAGCGACGAGCGGGCGCGGCTCGATCCGCTCACGGGACTGTCCAATCGCGCCGGCCTGATCGACGCGCTGCAGAGCAGGCTCAAGGGCAACGCCGGCGGCGATCGCAGCTTCGCCGTCCTGTATCTTGATCTCGATGGCTTCAAGCCGGTCAACGACACCTTTGGTCACGCCGCCGGCGACGAGTTGCTGAAGATCGTCGGCCGGACGCTGCGGCAGACCGCTTCTCCGGACGATGTCATCGCCCGGATCGGCGGCGACGAGTTCGTCGTGCTCGCCGGCGATCCGGCGATCGACCACGCGCTGGCACTCGGCGAGCGCATCATCGAGGTGATGACCGCGCCGATCGCGCTTTCCGGCGGCGCCTGCGTCAACATCGGCATCAGCATCGGCATCGCCGTCGCGCCCGAGCACGGCACCGATCCGGAAGCCCTGCTGTTCGCGGCGGACGCCGCATTGTATGAAGCGAAGTCGAGCGGCAAGTCATGCTGGCGGCTGGCCTCCGCCGAGGCCAATCTCGCAGCGCTGCGCAAGATCGCCGGCAGAGACCCGACCGCGAGCTCGGTCGCCAGCGCTGCGTGAGCTCAGCCTCAGGACAAGGACCAGCGCCATCGTGGCCCGGATGAGCGAAGCGACATCCGGGTTCTCACACCCTGCTGAGTTGACCCCGCATGGCGCTTCGCTCATGCGGGCGACGGACAACGAGCCCCTGTCGCCCTACCGCGGCATCTCCGCGAGCGCGGCGAGGATGCGGGCCCAGGAGCGGATGCCCTTGTGGTAGCTCTTCAGGTCGTACTTCTCATTCGGCGAATGAATGTTGTCGTCGTCGAGGCCGAAGCCGACCAGCAGTGAATCGAGACCGAGCGTCCTCTTGAAATCGGTGACGATCGGGATCGAGGCGCCCGATCCCATCAGGATGGTCTCCTTGCCCCACTCCTCGGTCAGCGCCTGCTTGGCAGCCGCCAGCGGCTTCATGGTCCAGTCGAGCGCGATCGCAGCGCCCGCCGAATGATCGCCGAACTCGACCGAGCAGTCGCCGGGAATGCGCGCCGAGACGTAGTCGCGGAACGCCTTGCGGATCTTCAGCGGGTCCTGGCCCTCGACGAGGCGGAAAGAGACCTTCGCATGCGCCAGCGACGGGATCACGGTCTTGGAGCCCTCGCCGATATAGCCGCCCCAGATGCCGTTGATGTCGCAGGTCGGCCGCGACGAGATCTGCTCGATCAGCAGACGGTCCTTTTCGCCGGCGGGAATCGACAGGCCGATCGGCTTGAGGAAGCTCTCGGGCGTCAGGTTCAGCTTCTTCCACTGCTCCAGCACCTCAGGCGGAACGTCCTTCACGCCATCATAGAAGCCGGGAATGGTGATGCGGCCGTCGGCGTCGAACAGGCCGCCGAGGATCTCCGTCAGCACGCGGATCGGATTGCGCGCGCCGCCGCCGAACACGCCGGAATGCAGGTCGCGATTGGCGGCCTTGATCTTGATCTCCTCATAGAGCAGGCCGCGCAACGAGGTGGTGATCGCCGGCGTGTTCGGGTCCCACATGCCGGTGTCGCAGACCAGCGCGAAATCGGCCTTGAACTCGTCCTTGTTGGCCTCGAGGAACGGCACGAAGTTCTTGGAGCCGACCTCCTCCTCGCCTTCGATCAGCATGGTGATGTCGAGCGGCAGCGCCCCCGTCACCTTCTTCCAGGCGCGACAGGCCTCGACGAAGGTCATCAGTTGGCCCTTGTCGTCCTCGGCGCCGCGCGCGACGATGATCTTGCGGCCGTCGGCGTGATCGGCGACCACAGGCTCGAACGGCGGCCGGTGCCAGAGGTCGAGCGGATCGACCGGCTGCACGTCGTAATGACCATAGAACAGGACATGCGGCTTGGCGGCGCCATGACCGTTGCTCTTGCCGACCACGGCCGGATGGCCGGCGGTCGGGCGCACCTCGGTCGCAAAGCCGAGCGTCGCAAGATCCTTGGCGAGGTGATCGGCCGCCACCCTGCAATCGTCAGCAAAGGCCGGATCGGCCGAAATCGACTTGATGCGGATCAGCGCAAACAGCCGTTCCAGGCTGTTGTCGAAGTCGGCATCGATGTGATCGAGAACGGATTGAAGCTGCGCATTGGCCATGGCCACCAGATCCTTCGCATGTAACGGCTATTGGCCCGCTTGTAGCTCCGTTGCGCGGTCCGGGCCAGCCTCATGCAAAGGCAGCAAATGCCACCTGCCCCCGAGTCGGCGCGGATGACATGACAAGGCCATCACGCCGACCGGGAGCACGACAGCATGTCAACGCCGCAGCAGTCCACCGAGCGCGCCACGCACGAGGGAACGGCCGATCGAGCCGCCCAGCGAGCCGCCGACCTGCTTGCCGAGATCGGCCGCGATCCCGCCCACCACCTTGTCGGAGACCGAGCGGGCGACGTTGCGCGCGATCACCTGCGTGGTCGAGAGCTGGCCACGCTTGACGTTGGTGCCGAAGATCGTCGCGGCGATGTCGCCGATCTTGCCGAGCACGCCTCCGGAGGAGGCTTCCGTCGTCACGGCGTTTCCCGCGATCCGCTTCTGCAGCAGCTCGTAGGCGGACTCGGCGTCGATCGCGGTGTCGTATTTGCCCTTGACCGGGCTCGCAGCGATGATCGCCTTGCGCTCCTCCGGCGTGACGGGTCCGATCCGCGCCGACGGCGGCCGGATCAGGACGCGCTCCACCATCGCCGGCGTGCCATTGCCCTCCAGGAACGACACCAGCGCCTCGCCCTTGCCGAGCTCGGTGATCACCTTGGCGGTGTCGAGCTTGGGATTGGGGCGGAAGGTGTCGGCGGCCGCGGCCACCGCCTTCTGATCGCGCGGCGTGAAGGCGCGCAGCGCGTGCTGCACGCGATTGCCCAATTGCCCGAGCACCCGGTCCGGAACATCGAGCGGATTCTGCGTGACGAAGTAGACGCCGACACCCTTCGACCGGATCAGCCGCACCACCTGCTCGATCTTGTCCATCAGCGCCTTCGGCGCATCGTTGAACAGCAGATGCGCCTCGTCGAAGAAGAAGACGAGCTTCGGCTTGGCGACGTCGCCGACCTCCGGCAGCTCCTCGAACAGCTCCGACAGCATCCACAGCAGGAACGTCGCGTAGAGCCGCGGGTTCTGCAGCAGCCTGTCGGCGACGAGGATGTTGATCATGCCGCGGCCGTCGCGGTCGGTCTTCATGAAGTCGGTGAGCGCCAGCGCCGGCTCGCCGAAGAACTTCGTGCCGCCCTGGTTCTCGAGCACGAGCAACTGGCGCTGGATCGTGCCGACGGTCGCGCGCGTGACATTGCCGAACGACTGCGCCGCCTTCCGGATCGGCGCCAGCGGGTCGGCGTCCGCATCCGCGCCCTTCTTGACGTCCGGAATGATGGCGTCGAGCAGCGCGCGCAGATCCTTCATGTCGATCAGGGCGAGGCCGTTCTCGTCGGCCACGCGGAACGCGACGTTGAGGACGCCTTCCTGGACGTCGTTCAGGTCGAGCATCCGCGCCAGCAGCAGCGGTCCCATCTCGGTCACGGTGGCGCGCACCGGATGACCCTGCTCGCCGAACACATCCCAAAATACCGTCGAGAACTGATCGGGCTGATAGGTGAGGCCGAGCTCGGCGGCGCGCTTGAGGATGAAGTCCTTCGCTTCGCCGGTTTGCGAGATGCCGGAGAGATCACCCTTGATGTCGGAGGCGAAGACCGGAACACCGGCACGGGCAAAACCTTCGGCCATCACCTGCAGCGAGACCGTCTTGCCGGTGCCGGTCGCGCCGGTGACCAGTCCATGGCGATTGGCAAGCGCAAGCGTCAACCAGGCCGGCTGCTCGCCGGCACCCACGAAGATCTTGTCGTCGGTATCAGCCAGGGGTTTTCCGGATGGTGCCATGATGATCCATCTTTCGAGAGAGAATGTTTCGCATCACACGTGGTGCGGAGCATCGCGTACGATAACATAGTTGAGTTTCGCGAATTGGAACCGGCGTCAGGTGCCTCACCTCTTCGCACGGCACGCACTTTTCTTAGCATTGGTGCTGCGCGATGCGCACGTTTGGTACGTAGATTCAACATCCGGTCTTGCATCGCTGCAACAGTTCATCGTCGATCGCGAATCGATTCGCGCACCGACCCGGCTCCTCGCTTGTAATTCACGGATCGTCCGATCAAGATGAATTCAGCGAGAGGACGTCCGGTCGTGGGGGACCGGATGAGACGGGGTTCACATGAACGAGTTGATTGAGCCGCTGGCCAGAACGGCCGGCATCAGTAAAGTCGTGGCTGAAATCATCGGCATCGAGCTGGACCTCCTCAGCGGCAATGGACGGCGTCGGCAGGCGCAGCAGCCGTCAGCCGGTGAACTTTTTGCGTTCGGCCGCGACCAAATCGAAGCCGATCAGTTGGCACGATCGCGACAGGCACACCCGGCCTGAGCCGGTTGCCCCAAGCCCGACCGCCCGGGCCAGATCATCTGAAGCACCTTCGCGCGCGCCGAGTATCATGACATATCCGATCACCGAACTCGAAGGCATGACGACCTTCTATGCCGCCAAGCTGAAAGCTTTGGGCATCCGGACCACCGACGCATTTCTCGAAGCCGCCCGGACCGTGAAAGGGCGCAAGGCGCTGGCCGCCAAGACCGGCATCAGCGAGCAGCAACTGCTCGATTGGGCAAACGCCGCCGATTACATGCGCATTCCCGGCATGGGCAAGGCCAAGGTCTGCCTCGTCCGCGCAGCCGGCGTGACCACCGTGCGCGAGCTGGCGCACCGCAATCCGGCCCGGCTGGCGCAGAACATCAAGGAAGTGAACACCCGGCGGAAGCTGGTTCGCATCCTGCCGTCGGAGAAGTCGGTCGGCCAGCTCATCGAAAAGGCGCGGCGGCTGGAGCCGAAGATCAGCTATTGATCGCCCTCTGGATTGACCGCGCTTGTGCAGTGCGACACCTTGACTTGACGGTGCCAACCGCGCAAAGCGGCGCTCATGAGCGCCATTTCGCCGCACTCCGCCCCGGACCTCGCGTCGAGCCACCCGCTGCTGCGGCCGTGGCTTTCGCGTCCATTCCCGGCGGTGATGGGCATTCTCAACGTCACACCGGATTCGTTCTCGGACGGCGGCCGTTTCGATGCGCCGGAACGGGCGATCGCGCAGGCCGAGCGCATGATCGCGGCCGGCGCCGACATTATCGACATCGGCGCCGAGTCGACCCGCCCCTACAAGGGCGCGGTGCCGGTCACGGCCGAGGAGGAACTGGCGCGCCTGCGACCGATCCTGCCTGCGATCGTCGCACTCGGCGTGCCCGTGTCGATCGACAGCATGAAATCTCAAGTTGCAGGTTACGCGCTGGACCATGGTGCCGCGATCGCCAATGATGTGTGGGGCCTGCAGCGCGATCCCGCGATGGCCACGGTCGTCGCCGCGCATGGCGCGCCGGTCGTGGTGATGCACAATCGCGCCGAAGTCGATCCGGAGATCGACATCATCGAAGACATGCGGGGCTTCTTCACGCGCTCGCTGGACATCGCGGCCAAGGCCGGCATCCCCATTGGGAACATCGTGCTCGATCCCGGTATCGGCTTCGGCAAGACGCCGCAGCAGAGCATGACGGCGCTGGCCCGGCTCGATGCATTCGCATGCTTCGGGCTGCCGCTGCTGGTCGGCGCATCGCGAAAACGTTTCATCAGCACCGTGGTGGCGTCGGAGCCGCAGGAGCGGCTCGGCGGCTCGATCGCGGCGCATCTGATTGCGGCTCGGCGCGGTGCTGCAATCATCCGGGCGCATGACGTCGCCGAGACGGTTCAGGCCGTGCGCGTGGCCGCGGCAATCGAGGCATCGCGATGACTGACACGATTTTCATCAAGGGCGTTCTCATCCACGCGCGTCACGGCGTGATGGAGCATGAGAGCGAGGTCGGCCAGCGCTTCGTCATCGACCTCGAGCTCTACACCGACCTGTCGGACTCCTCGCGCAGCGACCGCCTCGCCGACACCGTGTCTTATTCCGACGTGGTGGAGACGGCGACGGCGGCGTTCAAGGACACCAACTACCGCCTGCTCGAACGCGCGGCCGGCGCGGTCGCCGATGCGATCCTGTCGACCTTCGCCCGCATCCGCGCCGTCAAAGTGACCGTGCACAAGCCGCATGCGCCGATCGCCGCCATCTTCGAGGATGTCGGCGTCGTGCTGACGCGCTCGCGACATCCGTGACGGCGATGGCAAGCGCGCTGGTTGCTCTCGGCGGCAATATCGGCGACGTCAGGGCGACGTTCCGGCGCGCCATTCCGGAGATCTGCGCGCGTGCCTCGGCTGCGCTCGTCGCGCGGTCGTCCGACTACACCACGCCGCCTTGGGGCGAGGAGCAGCAGCCGCCCTTCATCAATGCCTGCATCGAGATCGCAACCGCGATGCCCCCACGGCGGCTGCTCAGCGCTCTGCACGCGGTCGAACGCATGTTCGGCCGCGATCGCGCGCAAGAGACGCGTTGGGGTCCGCGGACGCTCGACCTCGATCTGATCGCCTATGACGACATCGCGGTCGACACGCCCGATCTGACGCTGCCGCACCCCCGGCTGTTCGAACGCGGCTTCGTGCTGGTGCCGTTGTCCGAGATCGTGCCGGCGCGACGGATTGCCGGGCGCCGCGTCGACGAGGCCGTGCTCGCCGTTTCGCGCGACGGAATCCGGCCGCTGCCGTCAGCCGAATAGCTGACATCTCCGGCCAAACAACCGTTTGGCTTGGCCGCCCTGACGTGGCATTTTGCGCCACAACAATCGCGATAACAGACGCCCCGGGAGACGCGTGCCGACATGACGACCGAGACCGACGATCTGCGACTGGCTGCCGATTTCGCTCCGGCCGGCGAGGCGGACTGGCGCAAGCTGGTCGATGGCGTGCTGAAGGGTGCGGCCTTCGAGAAGCTGGTCGGCAAGACCTATGACGGGCTCGAAATCCAGCCGATCTATCCGCGCGCCAAGCATGCCGCGCCGGTCGCGGGCCGCGCACCATCAGCGCCGTGGCAGATCATGCAGCGCGTCGATCATCCCGATCCGGCCAAGGCCAATGCGCAGGCGCTGATCGATTTGGAAAACGGCGCGACCGGGTTGTCGCTGGTCTTTGCCGGATCGAACGCGGCGCATGGCTTCGGCCTCGCCGCCAACGCCGACGCGGTGGCGCGCGTGCTCGACGGCGTGCATCTCGATGCTGCGATTGCAATCGAATTGCAGCTCGGTGACTCGCTGTCGCCCGCCTCGCTTGTCACCGATATCGTCAAGCAGCGCGGCATCCCGGCCACGGACTGCGACATCCGGTTCGGCCTCGATCCGATCGGGGATGCCGCCGCTCGCGGCGCAAGCTCACACGACGCATCGACGCTCGGCGGCAACTCGGGCGCGCTGGTCAGGCAACTGCATGAGGCCGGCTTCAAAGGCCCGTTCTTCGCCGCCGACGGCCGCGTCGTGCACGACGCCGGCGGATCGGAGGCGCAGGAGCTCGCCTTCGTGCTCGCCTCAGCTGTCGCCTATCTGCGCGTGCTCGAAGCCGAAGGCATCGCGCTCGAGACCGCGCGCGGCATGATCTATGGCCGGCTCGCCGCCGACACCGATCAGTTCCTCACGCTGGCGAAATTCCGCAGCCTGCGGCGGCTGTGGGCGCGCATCGAGGAAGCGTGCGGACTGGCACCGAGGCCGCTCTTCATCTCGGGCGAGACGGCGTGGCGCATGCTCACCCGGCGCGATCCTTACGTGAACATGCTGCGCGCCACCATCGCGACGTTCGCGGCCGGGCTCGGCGGCGCCAACGCGGTGACGGTGCTGCCGCACACGGCCGCGCTCGGCCTGCCCGACGCGTTCGCGCGCCGTGTCGCCCGCAACACGCAACTGGTGCTGCTGGAGGAAAGCAATCTCGCCCGCGTCGCCGATCCGGCCGCCGGCGCTGGCGGCATCGAGGCGCTGACCAGCGAGTTGTGCAGCGCCGCCTGGGCCCTGTTCCAGGAGATCGAGAAGGCCGGCGGCGTGGGCGCGGCTCTGCAGACCGGGCTGATCCAGTCCAAGGTCGCCGCGGTCAAGACGGTGCGGGATGCCAACATCGCGAGGCGCCGCGACGTGCTGACCGGCGCCAGCGAGTTTCCAAATCTCAACGAGGCCGCGGTCGCGGTCGAAGCGCTCGCACCGGTGGCGCCGCAACCGATCGACAAGGCTTCGCTCACCTTCGCCGCGCTCGCGCCGATCCGTCTCGCGGACGGTTTCGAGAAGCTGCGTGATCGCTCGGACGCGCTGTTGGAGCGCCAGGGACAGCGCCCCTCGGTGTTCCTCGCCAATCTCGGCACCGCCGCCGACTTCACCGCGCGCGCCACCTTCGCCCGCAGCTTCTTCGAGGCCGGCGGTATCGCCGCGATCGACGGCCAGGGCGGCGCCGATCCGGCCGCGCTCGCAGATGCCTACCGCGCCTCCGGCGCCGCGATCGCCTGCCTTTGCTCGTCCGACAAGGTCTATGCCGACGCCGCGGTTCCCGCTGCCAAGGCCCTTCAGGCCGCCGGCGCGCGACATATCTATCTGGCAGGCCGCGGCGGCGAACAGGAAGCTGCGCTGCGCGAGGCCGGCATCGGCAGCTTCGTGTTCGCCGGCGGCGACGCATTGAAGACGCTCGCGGACGCCTACGCGCATCTGGAGTCAGCATGACCGACGAAAGCAAACCCGTCCTCACCGGCGGCTGCCAATGCGGCGCGATCCGCTACGCGCTGATGTCGGCGCCGAGCAAGGTCAGCATCTGCCATTGTCGGATGTGCCAGAAGGCTTCGGGCGCGCCGTTCGCGTCGTTCGCCGAAATCAACAATGAGAGCTTCGCCTGGACCCGCGGCCAGCCGGCCGCGTTCCATTCCTCCTCGATCGCGATGCGCGACTTCTGCAGCCAATGCGGCACGCCCCTGAGCTTTCGCCGCATCGACGGACCGCGCATCGAGATCATGACCGGGACCTTCGACCGGCCGGACCGGGTGGTGCCGACGCGGCAATATGGCTCGGAGTCGCGGCTCGGCTGGGTGGTCGCGATCGCCAACCTGCCGAGCCAGACGACGCAGCAGAACTACGGACCGGAGAAGATGGCTGGTATCGTCAGCCATCAGCATCCGGATCATGATTAAGCGATGAGGACACGAGGCCATGAGCCGCATTCCTGATTTCAGCGCCATCGCGTTCGAACCCATCGCAGCCCCCGCGCCCGCGGGGGCCGCCGAGCCGTGGCTGACGCCGGAAGGCATCCCGGTGAAACCGGCCTATGGCGAGGCCGATCTCGCCGGCATCGACTTCCTCGACACCTGGCCCGGCATCGCGCCCTATCTGCGCGGCCCCTACCCCACGATGTATGTCAACCAACCCTGGACCGTCCGGCAATATGCCGGCTTCTCCACGGCGGAGGATTCCAACGCCTTCTACCGGCGCAACCTCGCCGCCGGGCAGAAGGGCCTGTCGGTCGCGTTCGATCTCGCCACCCATCGCGGCTATGATTCCGATCATCCGCGCGTCGGCGGCGACGTCGGCATGGCCGGCGTCGCGATCGACTCGATCTACGACATGCGCACCTTGTTCGCCGGCATTCCGCTCGACCAGATGAGCGTGTCGATGACCATGAACGGCGCGGTGCTGCCGATCCTCGCGCTGTTCGTCGTCGCCGCCGAAGAACAAGGCGTGCCGCCGGAGAAGCTGTCGGGCACCATTCAGAACGACATTCTGAAAGAGTTCATGGTGCGCAACACCTACATCTATCCGCCCTCGCCCTCGATGCGGATCATCTCCGACATCTTCGCCTTCACCTCGCAGCGGATGCCGAAGTTCAACTCGATCTCGATCTCCGGCTATCACATGCAGGAGGCCGGCGCGACGCAGGACCTCGAGCTCGCCTACACGCTCGCCGATGGCGTCGAATATCTGCGCGCCGGCATCGCCGCCGGCCTCGACGTCGACCGCTTCGCGCCGCGGCTGTCGTTTTTCTGGGCGATCGGCATGAACTTCTTCATGGAGGTCGCCAAGCTCCGCGCCGCGCGGCTTTTGTGGGCCAAGCTCCTGAAGCCGTTCAATCCGAAGGACGCGCGCTCGCTGTCGCTGCGCACGCACAGCCAGACCTCGGGCTGGTCGCTGACCGCGCAGGACGTCTACAACAACGTGGTGCGCACCGCGGTCGAAGCGATGGCCGCCACGCAAGGCCACACCCAGTCGCTGCACACCAACGCGCTCGACGAGGCGCTGGCGCTGCCCACCGACTTCTCCGCGCGCATCGCCCGCAACACGCAATTGTTCCTGCAGCAGGAGAGCGGCACCACCCGGATCATCGATCCCTGGGGCGGCTCGTACTACGTCGAGCGTCTCACCCGCGATCTCGCCGCGAAGGCCTGGGGCCACATCCAGGAGATCGAGGAGCTCGGCGGCATGGCCAAGGCGATCGAGGCCGGCGTGCCGAAGCTGCGCATCGAGGAGGCCTCGGCCAAGACCCAGGCGCGGATCGACACCGGCCGCCAGTCCGTCATCGGCGTCAACAAGTACAAGCCGGCCGACGAGCCGCCGCTCGACGTTCTCAAGGTCGACAATTCCACCGTGCGCCGGCTGCAGATCGACAAGCTGTCGCGGCTGAAGTCCGAGCGCAAGCAGGCCGAGGTCGACGCGGCGCTGGCGGCGCTGACGCGCTCGGCCGGCGACGGCAACGGCAACCTGCTGGCGCTCGCGATCGACGCCGCGCGCGCCAAGGCCACCGTCGGCGAGATCTCCGACGCGCTGGAAAAGGTGTTCGGCCGCCACCGCGCCGAGATCAAGTCCATCACCGGCGTCTACAAGCGGGAGATCGCCGCCATGTCCGGCAAAGCCGA
Source organism: Bradyrhizobium sp. HKCCYLRH3061 (assembly GCF_051168015.1). NCBI lineage: Bacteria > Pseudomonadati > Pseudomonadota > Alphaproteobacteria > Hyphomicrobiales > Nitrobacteraceae > Bradyrhizobium > Bradyrhizobium sp. HKCCYLRH3061. Next base: position 280,338 of record NZ_JBNPUE010000004.1, on the reverse strand, counting down.
GAAGCTGCAGGCGCTGATCGAGGCGTTCGAGGAGGCGGAAGGCCGCCGGCCGCGCATCCTCGTCGCCAAGATCGGCCAGGACGGCCACGACCGCGGCCAGAAGGTGATCGCGTCCGCTTTCGCCGACATCGGCTTCGACGTCGACATCGGGCCGCTGTTCGCTACCGCCGACGAGGCGGCGCGGCAGGCGGTCGAGAACGACGTCCACATTCTCGGCGTGTCGTCGCTCGCCGCCGCGCATCTCACCGCGGTGCCGGAGCTCAAGGCCGCGCTCAAGAAGCAGGGCCGCGAGGACATCATGATCATCGTCGGCGGCGTGGTGCCGCCGCAGGATTACGACGCGCTGTACAAGTCCGGCGCGGAAGCGATCTTCCCGCCGGGCACCGTGATCGCCGACGCCGCCGAGGAACTGATCCACAAACTCAACGCGCGGCTCGGCCACAGCCAGGCAGCGGAATAGTTTTTCGAATCCGCGAGCGCAGCTCTCCGGCGTACGATCGTCAGATCGTGCGCCGCTACGTTTTTGCAGATGAACCTCAGCATTCCCTGGCGATACGCATCTTCACCCATCGGATATTGATAGCCATGACCCGTTCGACACTTTGCGCCGCTGCGCTGCTTGGCCTGTTCCTGGCCGCCCCGGTCCTCGCCGCCGATCCCAAGCCGGACGCCAGCATCAACACCAAGGCGGTCGAGGCCAACGTGACGCTCGATGCCCGGATCAGGGCGGACGCGCCGCTCGCCGCCTACTGCCTCGCCGACGGCAAGAAGTGGATTGACAAGAACGCCGCTGACGCCGCCAAGGAGCGCAAGGAGGATCCGGAAACGTTCCGCGACGGCAAGTGGTCGTTCGAGCGCAGATATTCCATTCGCTCGGTCGTCGCCGACCGCTACGTCAGCATCCTCCGGGACGACTACATGGACACGCGCGCCGCGCATCCCAACAGCGACGTCAACACCATCCTCTGGGACAAGTCCGCGGCCAAGCCGATCAGCATCCGCCCGTTCTTCACCGACACCGCCGACAACGGCCCCACCATGAAGGCGATGCTGAGTGCGGTGATCACGTCGCTGAAGGCCGAGAAAAAGAAGCGCGACGCCACGGAGACGGCGACCGCCGAATGGTTCAAGGGGCTGGAGCCGAAGCTGCTGAAGATCGGCGCCGTGACGCTCGCTCCCTCCACGGAGGCCGGCAAGAGCTCTGGGCTGACCTTCCACTACCCGCCTTATGCGGTCGGCCCCTACGCCGAGGGCCAGTACGTCGCCTTCGTGCCGTGGGACACGCTGAAGCCCTATCTGTCACCGGAGGGCCAGGCGATCTTCGGCGGCGCCAGGCCGAAGGGGGATGCGGAAGACCAGTGAAGCCAACCGGCGGCCGTGCAGCCGATGGCTGGATATGCTAGACTGTTCTCATGAACGACGTCGCTGACATTCGCCTCATGACGATCATCGGCCGGCTGCAGGCCCTTGCGCCGGCCCTGCGAAAGGCCGGCATCACGCGACTGTCGCTGTTCGGTTCGCGTGCGCGCGGCGACTCCCGTCCTGACAGCGACCTCGACGTTCTCGTGGAAACCACGCCCCCCGGACTCCCTCCCGCGTTCGATCACTTCAAGGCGCAGCACCTTATCGAGGACGACATCGGACTGCGCGTCCAGATCACGCAACGGGCGCTGTTGAAGCGGCGGATCGCCGATCGAATTGCTGATGACCTGATCGAGGTGTTTTGAGGTGCCTCCGACCGTCGAAGACCGGCTACGGGACATTGCCGAAGCCATTGCGGAAATCGAACAGCTTGTCGCCGGCGCCGATCTCGCGGCCTTCAGCTCTGACCGCCTGTTGCGCCTGGCAACCGAGCGCCTGCTCGAGATCATTTGCGAGGCCTCCCGCAACATTCCCGACAGCATCAAGAGCGAGAGTCCGACCATCCACTGGCGGAAAATGATCGACTTCGGAAACCTGCTGCGGCATGCCTATCATACCACCGACGTCGCCGTCGTCTGGGATGTCATAGCCAGTGAACTGCCGGCTTTGAAAACGTTCGTCAGCGGCAAGCTCACCGACTTGAAGTAGAATGATCTCGCGGGGCACCGACACCACCTCATTGGCCGATGCGCTCCGCGCCGGCAGCCGCGCCGCGCTGGCGCGCGCGATCACGCTGGTCGAGAGCCGCCGTGCCGACCACCAGGCCGCCGCGCGCGAGCTGGTGCAGGCGCTGCTGCCGCAGACGGGGCACGCGATCCGCGTCGGCATCACCGGCTCGCCCGGCGTCGGCAAGTCGACCACGATCGATGCGCTCGGCATGTACCTGATCGGACAGGGCCACAAGGTCGCGGTGCTCGCGGTCGACCCGTCCTCGGCGCGCACCGGCGGTTCGATCCTCGGCGACAAGACGCGGATGGCGCGATTGTCCCATCACGAGCACGCCTTCATCCGCCCCTCGCCCTCGTCGGGCACGCTCGGCGGCGTCGCCGCCAAGACGCGCGAGGCGATGCTGCTGTGCGAGGCTGCGGGCTTCGACGTGATCCTGGTCGAGACCGTCGGCATCGGCCAGTCCGAGACCGCGGTCTGCGACATGACCGACTTTTTCCTTGCGCTGATGCTGCCCGGCGGCGGCGACGAGCTGCAGGGCATCAAGAAGGGCCTGGTCGAACTCGCCGACATGATCGCGATCAACAAGGCCGATGGCGACAACATCAAGCGCGCCAACATCACCGCCGCCGACTATCGCGGCGCGCTGCATCTGCTCAGCCCGCGCTCCGAGCACTGGCATCCGCCGGTCGTCACCTACTCCGCGATATCAGGCACGGGCATCGCCGAGCTGTGGCAGAAGGTGATCGATCATCGCAAGGCGATGGTCGCGTCCGGCGAGTTCGCCGCGCGCCGCCGCGACCAGCAGGTGAAATGGATGTGGACCATGCTGGAGCAGCGCCTGATGGCCCGGCTGCGCACCGACCCCTCCATTCGTACGAAAGTGAAGAAGCTGGAGACCGACGTTGCCGAGGGCCGCGTCGCGCCGGCGCTGGCCGCCGAGCAGCTTGCGGAGATGCTGAATTGACCGAGCGGCTGCGCCTCCTGATCACCGGATTCGGCCCGTTTCCCGGCGCGCCGTCCAACCCGACCATGCCGCTGGTGAAACGGCTCGCGGCGCTGCGGCGCCCGGCGCTGGCTGATGTCGACATCTCCAGCCACATCTTTCACGTGACCTACGATACCGTCGATCGCGAGCTGCCCGCATTGATCGCCGAGCGGCGCCCGCATGCGCTGTTGATGTTCGGCCTCGCGGGACGAACATCCTATCTGCGGATCGAGACCCGTGCCCGCAACGCGGTCACCACCACCTTTCCCGACGCCGACCGCCACGTCGCGCGCAAGGCCGTGATCGTCCCGGGCGCGCATCCGATGCTGTTCGGCCCGCACATGGCGCGGCTGCTGCGCGCGGCGCGCGCTACCGGCATCGATGCGCGGGCTTCGCGCGATGCCGGCAGCTATCTCTGCAACTATCTGAGCTGGCGCGCGATCGAGGCGACAAAAACGAAAGGGGGCCCGCGGCTCGCCACCTTCATCCACATCCCGCCGCTGCCGCGCTCCGGCACGGTACTGCCACAAGGCAGTCCCCGCATCACGCTGGACGCGCTGGTCGATGCCGGCGAAGCCATGCTGATGGAGCTGGTGAAGCTGGCGCGGCCAGGTCGAGCGTAAAGATTTAACCCTACCCGCAACAAACAGCCGCTGCGACCGTCCGACCAGGCCGGCCGTGAGCGCTTTTGCGTTATCCCGACGAACGAGAACTGACCAACGCGAGCCCGACATCATGCACGTCAACCGCCGCAACCTCCTCGGGGCTTCCGCTGCCGGCGCCGCCGTCGCGCTGGCGCTGCCGAGTGAACCTGCGCAGGCTGTCCCCTTGATCTCCACGCTCGGCCGCGACGCCACCCAATTTGGCGTCAAGCCCAACAGCCCGGATGACCAGACCCGTGCCCTGCAGCGCGCGATCGACGAGGCGGCGCGGGCGCAGGCGCCGCTGGCGCTGCCGCCGGGCACCTACCGGAGCTCGATGCTCAGGCTCGCCAAAGGCAGCCAGTTGGTCGGCGTCCGCGGCGCCACGAAGCTCGTGTTCACCGGCGGCGGCCCGTCGCTGCTCTCGGCAGAAGGCGCCGATGGCCTCGGCATCAGCGGCATCGCGCTCGACGGCGGCGGCATCGCCCTGCCCCAGCGGCGCGGCCTGCTTCACGTTGCAGCCGGCAACGATGTCAGAATCCGGGACTGCGAGGTCACGCGCTCCGGCGGCAGCGGCATCTGGCTCGAGCAGGTCTCCGGCGATGTCAGCGGCAACGTCCTGACCGACGTCGCCGTCACCGCGATCGTGTCGTTCGATGCCCTCGGCCTGATCGTGTCGCGCAACACCATCAAGGGCACGCGCGACAACGGCATCGAGATCCTGCGCACCGCGATCGGCGACGACGGCACCATGGTGCTCGACAACTTCATCGCGGACATCAAGGCCGGCCCCGGCGGCTCGGGCCAGTACGGCAATGCCATCAACGCCTTTCGCGCCGGCAACGTCATCATCAGTGGCAACCGCATCAGGAATTGCGACTACTCGGCGGTGCGCGGCAACTCGGCCTCCAACATCCAGATCGTCGGCAACAGCGTCAGCGACGTGCGCGAGGTCGCGCTCTATTCCGAGTTCGCGTTCGAAGGTGCCGTGATTTCGGGCAATACGGTGGACGGCGCCGCCTTCGGCGTCTCCGTCTGCAACTTCAACGAAGGCGGCCGCATCGCGGTGGTCCAGGGCAACATCATCCGCAACCTCATCCCGAAGCGGCCGATCGGCACCGCACCCGACGACGATGCCGGCATCGGCATCTATGTCGAGGCGGACTCCGCGGTGACCGGCAACGTGGTCGAGAACGCCCCGTCCTACGGCATCGTCGCCGGCTGGGGCCGCTATCTGCGCGACGTGGTCATTTCCGGCAACGTGATCCGCAACGCCCTGGCGGGCGTGGGCGTGTCGGTCGTCCCAGGCGCAGGCACGGCGATGGTCGGCAACAACGTGATCTCCGGCACGCCACGGGGCGCCGTGATCGGGCTCGATCACATCAAGCCGGTCACCTCAGACCTGACGCAGGACGGCGCGCAGCGATTTGCGCAGCTCGTGGTCAGCGGCAACGCCGTGCGCCCAAGCTGAGCCCGCCCTCCTCTCAGGCGCGTATTAGTCGAAGGCCAGGCCTGACTTGCGTCAGGGCGACGCCGATGATTGCGAGCAGCCCACCCGCAATCAACTGGGGGGTCACGAGGTCGCCAAGGAATAGAACGCTCGAAACCACGGCGAACATTGGGAGTAACAGGCCAAAGGGCGCCACGCGGCTCATCGAGCAGCGTGCGATCAACCAGAACCAAAGGCCAAACCCGACAATTCCTCCAATGAATATCGTGTAGGCGAGCGCCAGCCAGCCGCGCCCATCCGCTGCGACAAGGCTGCCCAGTTGCCCATGTTCAACGAGCAACGACATCAGCATCACCTGCGGCACCGTGAGCAGCGACGACCATGCCGTCAGCATCAGAGGGTCAAAAGGGCCGTAGCGCTTGGTCAGAACGTTGGACACCGCGAATGCGAAGGCTGCTCCAACCACCAGCAGCAGCGGAAGCACGTTTGCCGACAGGCCCGGCCCGGCCGCCAGCACGACCACGCCGACGAAGGCAAGCGCGACTCCAGCGGACGTGGTGAGAGACGGCCTCTCCGCGAGCAGCGGCCACGCCAGCAGAACGGTGAACGGCGTCGCGAGTTGATACGCAACGGCCGACATGCTGCCCGAGCCGAGCCCAAGGCCGACATAGAACAGCCCGAAGTTCAGTCCGCCGAGAAAAAGGGAAATTGCTGCGATATGACCGAGCTGTCGACGGGTGGGTGTTTTGACGAACGGGACGAGCAGCAGAGCGATCGCCAGAAAGCGAAGCGCGAGGAAGAACAGCGGCGGAAACTCCGTCACGCCGACCTTGATGACCACGAACTGATAACCCCAGAGCAAAGGAACGGCCACGGCGCAGACGATCTGGATGGCAGACATGGAACTCTTCCTTTCAAGACCGATCAGTCCAGATATTGACGCACCCATTGCCGAGTCCTCGATCTGTGATCTAGCTGATGAAACGATCGATCAGAGCGTCGACGGTGGCCTGCGATGTGATGGGTGTCGGACCTGGTTTGGCGACCACGCGCAGCCCCTCGACGAAACAGACGAGGATGCGCGCGGCGCTTGAAGGCTCGACGCCATCGGCCAGCCTGCCCGCCGCCATCGCACGAGACAATGCATCCGCCACCTTGACTTCCATCGCTTTGAAAAAGCCTGCAATGCGTCGGCCGGCTTCGGCATCCTGACCAGCAAGCTCCATGGCCGTGGCCACCAGCAGGCAACCGCGCCGGCCATTGGCGCCGCGCGTACGTTCGACGTAGCCGCTCAGGTAGACCCGCAACCCCTCGACAGGGTCTCTGCCATGGTCGAGTTCGCTCTCCATCCGTGTCAGGGCTTCGGCGATGTAGCGGTCGAGTGCGAGCAGGAACAGCGAGTGCTTATCACCGAAAGCGGCATAAAGGCTGCCGCGAGAGAGCTTCGTTGCGCGAAGAAGGTCCGGGAGCGCGGTGGCGTGGTAGCCGCGCGACCAGAACACACCCATGGCCCGTTCGACAGCGGCATCCACGTCGAAACTTCGCGGCCGGCCAGGTCGCAGCTTCGTCGGCGTTTGGTGGCTCATTGGCTATATATAGACCGATCGGTCCTTAAATCGCAAGCAACTTCGCGGCTGCGAACTCGCCGGAGATGAATGGTGCGCCCTGACGCGGCGCCGCTGAACAAGCCGACGTCCGAGGCCCGCCGCCTAGAATGCCACCGCCAGCGCCGGATAGCGGCGCTCGATGGCGTCGAGATCGACGGCCGGCTCGTCATATTCGGCGCCGGCATCGATGCCGATGCTCAGGGCCTGCGCCAGCGCCGCCATGTCGATGCGCGGCGCTGCGGCGGCCGGCTCAGGCGCGACGTCATCTTCCGCCATGTCGTCGGATTCCATGAGGTCGGCCGGCTCACGATCATCCTCGACCAGCTCGATCTCGGCTTCGACGATGATCTCGGAGCCGGCAAGGATGGTTTCGAGCGAACGTGGCAGCTCGATCGGGCGATGCACGATGGCCTGCGGCTCGGCCCGGCGCACCGATGCCGGCTGCACGGCGACGATCGCGGGCGGCGTCTGGCTGGGAACGATGCTCACCGCCTCGGGTTCGGACAGGGCCTGCCAGGTCTGCACCGCAGCCTTGGCGTGCCGGAGATCGTCGAGAAACGACTGCTCGGTGTAGTAGCGGCGCCAGCGGCCGCTATCGAACAGCTCGGTGAGATGGTCGAGGCGCCGTTCGGCAAGCGCGCACCAGCGCGCGGCCAGTTCGCGGCTGCAAGCCACGTCCGGTCGATGTGTCATAGGGGAGCCCGTGAGAGAAGGGGACGGACGCACTCGGCACGAATCAACGCAACGTGACGTGAATATTTTGTGGAAAAGGTTAACAAAGTCTAGCTAATGCCATGTTGTTTGGCGGCCAAACCGTAGTCGTGCGGAAATTTTGTCCGTGTTTTTTCGGGCATTGGCCAGGCGCGGCAACACGAAAGCGACCAACGGCATCCCTAAACAACCCAAAGATGTTCCCCTCAGGGGCGCGAGACACTGCCGGATATCGACGTTGCCGGGCTTCGACTTCGCCCAAAATGAAAGACCCGTCCGGGGGGACAACCGGACGGGTCGAGCCATATGGGCGCTTGGGGTGGATGGGCGCTCGCGCCGTATATAGCCTTGGGGAGGGGATCACCGCTCCCACATGCTTTCTGTCGTGACCGCCCCACTGCACGTTCAAAGCGAGCAGGAGAATTTCGGAACGTTCACGAAAACGTTGGCGTCATTGCTGCGCGGGCCGAAGCGCATCGCCGGCCGGAGATGCTTCGGTCACCGCGGCCGGGCGCAACTCGCGGGCCGGTGCCGGCTCCGCTTGCAGCCCCGCGGACGGCGCCGCAGCAGCAGGCGCATCCTGCGGCGAGACCACGGCCTGGACCGCCGCGAGGGCGTCCGCCTCCCCTGCTCCGAACAGATCGTCACGTCCGGGCGTGCCGAGATCGCGCGCGGTGCGCGTCAGCACGGTCCGCACCGTCTCGGGCTTCAGCGCCGGATTGCGCTCCAGCACCAGCGCCGCAAGCCCGCTGACATAGGCCGCGGAAAACGAGGTGCCGGAGATGATCTGATATTTTCCGTCGGGCGCCGGCAGGAATATCCCGGCGCCGGGCGCGGCCAGCGCGATGTAGTTGCCGCGGTTCGACGCCGGCAGCAGCTGGTCCCTGTCGTCGGTGGCGCTGACGGCGATGACGTTTGGATTGCCCGCGGGATAGAGCGGCGGCGACTTGGCGCCGGCATTGCCGGCGGCCGCGACCATCACGACGCCCTTGGCAGCGACGGCCGCGATCGCGCGCTCGATCACCGCATCCTTCGGGCCGGCGAAGCTCATGTTGACGATCTGGGCGCCGTGCAGGGCCGCGTAGTCCAGCGCCTTCAGGATTACATAGGAGCTGCTCTCCGGCCCGCCGCCCTTCTTGCCGACGCCGAACGCACGGATGGCGATGATCCGCGCATAGGGCGCGCTGCCCATCAACCGCTTGTGCGATACGATCACGCCGGCGATGCCGGTGCCATGCACATCCGGCCCCTCGTCGCCGCCGAGCGCGTCGAACACGTCGAACGACGCGTCGGCGAATTCCGGGTGCCTGAGATCGACCCCAGAATCGATCACTGCGATGGTGACATTGGAGCCCTGGGCCAGCCTGTGCGCTTCCGGCAGCCGGAGCTTCGCCAGCGCGTATTGCGCCGGATCGCCCTCGACGGGTGCTGCGCTCTGCTGCTGCAGCGTATAGCGATAGTTCGGCTGCACCGAACGCACCCTGGCATCTGCCGCGAGCGCACGGCTGACCGCCTGCACCGAGCGGCGATCGGTGATCCTGAACAGACCGATGGTGGCGCCGATCAGCGGAAAGCGCTGCGAGCTGATGCGCTGCAGGCCATGGCGACGCGCCAGCGCATCGGCCTGGTCGGTCGAGAGAGAGTCATCGATTTCGGCGACGATCTCGTTGGCGATGGTCCGTAGATCGACCGCGGCCGCAACCTTCGGCTCGCGCCGCTGCGTCACCCTGGCGGAGCTGCCCTTGTCCAATTTTCCCTGGGCTCGCCGACCCTGCCCATCCCCCGTCACCGACGGGTGGTCGAGACATTCGCCCGAGACGCTGCGATCCGCCGGGTTGCAGGACGCCTGCAGGTTCGGTGCAAATCGCGCATTGGGCAAGGCCGGGCGCGGCGCCATCCCGGTCGGCGGCGGCGCGCGCAGCGCGGTGCCCGGGTTGATGCTCGGCACCCGGCTCGGGATGTTGATGGTGGGCGAACGCATCATCGCCTGGGCATGGGCACTGAGGTCGCCACCTGCGAAAGCAGGCATTGTGACGACGATCAGCATCGCAACCGATCTGGCGAAGCGTAGCGGCGAACTCGACGACATGAAGCCTCCGAATGAATTTCGGACGGCGCGGGCCTATTGCGCGGCCACCGCGAGGCTGACGATCTTCTCCCGCGCCAGACGGCCGATCAGGCTGTCGGCCTCGGCCTTCGACAACGGCCGGTCGCCGAGTTGCAGCTTGAACAGGCCGCCCTTGGCGCCCTCGACAATCGAGGCCTGATAGTTGTCGAGCAACGCCGAGATGTCGGCCATGCGCGCATCCGGCGCGAACCGCACCAGCGCATAGACGGGCGCGGTCGATCCGGCGACCTGCGGTCCAAGGCCGCGGATCAGCGGTGCGGCCGGGGCCGGGGCTTCGGCCATCCGCGAACGCGTCATGCTCTCGGGCGCCCGATCCGCCGGGGCCGGCGCCGCGGCGCTCGGCGACGGCGCGGCCATCGGCTTGCTCGCGGGCTCGGGCGCGGCGGTCTTGTCCTGGACCGAGGCGGTCTGATAGGTCGCGGTCTGCGAGCGCATCAGCACCGCGCCGATCACGCCGGCCTGCGCCAGCACCAGCAGCGCGCCGAGGCTGACGGTCCACGCCAAGGTCCGCGGCGACAGGCTGTCGAAGAAATCCATCAGCCGCGCGCTGAAGCCGCGCGGCGCGGCAGGCTTCTGCACCGGATCCGCCTCGATCGCCGCGAACAGCTTCTGCATCGCACGCATCGACGGCGCGCCGAGGCTTTCGTTCAGCGCGATGGTCTCGGCATATTCCTTCTGGATTTCCGCATACTGCCTGGCGAGATCGGCATCGTTGGCGAGAGCCTCCTCGACCCTGCGCATGTCGCGCGCGCTCAGCGTGCCGGCGGCATACCACGGCAGCAGGAGTTCGATCTCTCCGGGCTCTTGCTCCAGCATCTTGCTCAAAGCCATCATGGCCAGCCTCTCTCAATGCCGGCCGCTTTCAGGAGTTCGGCCAATTTCTTGCGCGCATAGAACAGGCGCGTCTTGACGGTGTTCTCCGGAATTCCGACGATCTCGGCCACCTCCTCCACGGACTTCTCGTGGTAGTAGACGAGATCGACGATCTCCCGGTGATCAGGCGAAAGCGCCGTCAGGCACTTGCGCAAGGCTTCGCCGGTATTCTTCTTCTGGACCGCGACCTCCGGATCGTCGGACGTATCCTCGATCGCGTTCGCGGCCTCGTCTTCCAGCTCAACGTCCTTCCGGCGCCGAAGTGCCGACAGGGCCTTGAACCGCGTGATCGCCAGGAGCCAGGTGGAGACGGCAGAACGGCCTTCGAACTTGCCGGCCTGACGCCACACGTCGAGAAAGACCTCGCTGATGAGGTCTTCCGCGACCTGCTCGTCCCGCACGAGCCGGAGCCCGAAACGGTACACCCTGACATGGTGCCGTCCGTACAGCACCTGCATGGCGAGCCGGTCGCCTTGAGCGATCCGGGCAATCAGGGTTTCATCTGACGCCGCTGCTGTCACGCTCAATGGCCGTCTCGCAAGATTGGTCTGGAGGATTGACGTCGCGGTTCGAACACAACCGCAAAAATCTTCAAAATACCGGAAAGATACGTCCCGAAATGTGAGTTGGCGCACAGACTTGCAGATTTCGCTGCAGCGCCCAGGTCGATCGCGACCAGCGGGTTCCCGCCTACCATGTTCCGCCCGTTCCCGCCAACTACCCGCCCTGAAAGCCGTAGATTCCCGGTCGCAGCACCACGGCGGCGGCCTCTTCGTCCATGCCCATAGATACCAAAGTTAAATGCTTTCCCACGTAGATATTAAGCCAACGACGAAGAATCGCGAGCACATGGGCACGACGGCACCGCCTTTTCCCAGTCCTGATATCGCTGAGGCCGGGGACGCGCAGCCGTCTCCGTCCAGCGACCTGCGCGCGCGTCGAGCCGGACGGCGCCGGCAGATGCTGGCGCTGGTCGCCGGATGCTACCTGATCGATGCCGTCATCCTGCTGATCTACGCCCAGGCGGGAACCGTCCCGGTCACGATCGCGCCAGCCTACGCAGCGATCGGCATTCTCACCGTCGCGCTGTGGACCGTCCTGTCGGAGAGCGGTTTCAACGACCGTTTCCGCGACCACTACCTCGTGGTGCCGCAATCGCTCGCCAGCATGATGCTCACGGTCGCGTTCTGCTACATCGCGCCCGAAGTCAGCATCCTGTTCCTATGCACGCTGTACATCGTCGTCGCCTTTGCCTCGCTGCGGGCGACGCCGCGCCAGAGCGCGATCTGCTGGACGTTCCTCGCGATCGGCCTGGCGGGATTGTTCCTGCTCACCGACAAGCCGCTCGGCATGCCGCACGGCAGCGGCCTCGAGCGGCTCGCGACGCTGCTGGTCTTCCTGCTCACCATCGCCTGCTGCATGTTCCTCGGCATCTTCTCCAGCGCGCTGCGCGAGACGCTGTACCAGCGCGGACAGAAGCTCAAGGAAGCCTATCGCCGCATCGAGGAGCTGGCCGAGCTCGACGAGCTCACCGGCGCGCTGAACCGGCACTCGATCATGCATGTGCTGGACGAGGAGATGGCGCAGGCGCAGCAGGGCGGCCAGCCTTGCTCGGTGGTGCTGATCGATCTCGACTGGTTCAAACGCATCAACGACACGCATGGCCATCCGACCGGCGACGATGTGCTGCGCACCTTCGCCATCACCATCTTCGCCAACATTCGCGGCAGCGACCGCTTCGGCCGCTACGGCGGCGAGGAATTCCTGCTGGTGCTGCCGGGCGCGCCGGCCGACGCCGCGGCGCGGCTCGCCGAACGATTGCGCCAGATCATCGCCGGCCTCGACTGGAGCGCGTTTTCGACCGGCCTGCAGGTCACGTTCTCGGCCGGCGTGGCCACCCCGCGCGGCGACGAGACCGCCGATTCGCTGCTCGCCCGGGCCGATCGTGCGCTCTACGACTCGAAGGCGCAGGGCCGCAATCGCGTCACCAGCGCCTGCGCCATCCCGGCATGACCCCGAAACCCGCCCCGAACGAAAGCCTGCTCGACGAGCTCGAGGACACGCTCGCGCACGGCACCGTCGCCCGGCGGGTCGAGACCCTGCGCAAGGTAACGGACCTGTTCGTCGACGGCGCGACGGACTTCGCCGATGATCAGGTCGCGCTGTTCGACGACGTGTTCGAATGCCTGGTCGAGCACATCGAGATCTCGGCCCGCGCCCTGCTCGCGCGGCGGCTGGCGCCGCTGGCGTCGGCGCCGCCGCGGACGCTGCACCGGCTGGCCGATGACGACGCCATCGATGTCGCAGGTCCCGTGCTGTCGAAGTCCGACCGGCTCGATGAGGCCGCGCTGATCCGCACAGCCGAGACCAAGAGCCAGGCGCATCTGCTCGCGATCTCGCTCCGGCGCGTGCTCAGCCGCGCCGTCACCGACATCCTGCTCAGGCGCGGCAACGACGAGGTCGTTCACAGCACCGTCAGCAATCCCGGCGCCGACGTCTCGGAGGCGAGCTTCGACACGCTGGTCGATCGCGCCGCGCTGGACGAAAACCTCGCCGCCTGCCTCGCCCTGCGGCCCAATCTGCCGCGCCACCTCTATCTGAAGCTGGTCGCCAAGGCGTCGGCCACGGTCCGCACGCGGCTCGAGGCGGCAAATCCGAAGCTCGCGCAGGAGGTCCCCTCGGCGGTGCGCATGGCGGGCCGGCGGGCGCGATCGAGCGCGGTGGCGCTGACCAGCCAGACCGAGATCGCGCACGCGCTGGTGCGCTCGCTGCATGCCGAGGGCCGGCTCGACGACCGTCTCGTCGTGCAGTTCACCGAGCAGCGCAAGTTCGACGAGGCCAATGCGGCGCTTGCGGCCATGGCCAACGTGCCGGTCGCGGTCGCCGAGAGCATCATGATCGAAAGCCGCGCCGAGGGCGTCATGATCCTCGCCAAGGTCGCAGGCCTGTCATGGCCGACGGTGAAGTCGATCATCCTGATGCGCGATGAGCTCGCCACCACCGCCATCGCCGATCTCGACGCCTGCAAGGCCACCTATGAACGGCTCCGGCGGTCCACCGCGCAGCAGGTGCTGCGCTTCCATCGCGTGCAGGATGCCGCGACGCCGGTGCAGGCGTAGCGCGCTCAATAGCGCAGCACCCTCGCGCCGATGAGCGCGCCAAGCCCGGCCACGATCAGCGCCGCCACCGTGTACCAGGTGGCCACGAACAGCGGCGAATCGTCGGTGCAATGCGCGGCATAGAGCGTCGCCGCCATGCCCGCCGAGACCAGCCCGGCGATCGCGCCGGTCATCGCCGGACGCGACGGCGCGCCATGGCGCAGGCCGAACAGCGCCGCGCCCAGCAGCGGCAGCGACAGCACGGGGATGGCGCTCATGCACACCATCGAATTGTGGCCGACCAGCCGCGCCATCATCGGCGTGCGCTGCGGCAGCATCATCTCCGCCGCCATGCCGCCGACGAGGACCACGATCGGCGCGATCAGGAGCCAGCTCCAGCCCTGCAGCGAGGCCTCGGGGCGCGACAGATGCAGGCTGATGATCAGCGCCGGGATCGCCAGCGCCGTGGTGACGACGAACTTCAGGTCGAAGAACGGATTGCGCACCGCGAGCCAGATGTCCGGCCGCACGCCGAGGCCGATGAGCAGCATCGCGGTCGAGACCGGCGTTGCCGCCATCAGGGCCAGCGCCAGCACGATGCCGACCGGCTGCGCGCGCTGCGCATTGTCGGCCGCGAGGGTGCGGATGAGCTGATCGGTGTCCATGGTCAGGTATCCCGTAGCTTGGCCGTGAGGCTTGCGAGCGCCCGGTGCAGCGCCACCCGCACCGCGCCCTCGCTCATCGAAAACTTTTCCGCGGTCTGCTTGATCGAGGCGGCCTCGACCGCGATCGACTGCAGCACGTCGCGCTGGCGCTGCGGCAACGTCTTCAGCTGCGCCTCGACCTCGCCGGCCGAGACGGTGGGTGCCGGCGGCTCGTCGGCCAGCGTCTCCGAGAAATCGTCGATGTCGACGAACACCCGGCGGCCGCGCCGGCGCAGCATGTCGATCAGCTTGTTGCGCGCGATCGCGAACAGCCAGGGCGCGAACGGCGCATCGACGTCCCAGGTGTGCCGCTTGAGATGAACCGCCAACAGAATTTCCTGCACGATGTCCTCGGCCTGGTCGGGGGGCTGGCCGGCGCGCGCCAGCCCGCGCCGTGATGCTGCGCGCAACACCGGCGTGACCGCCCTCAGCAGGCGATGATAGGCCTCGTCGTCACCGGCGACGGCCTGGCGCATCCAGCCCGTCCACTCGTCGTCACGCTCCCGCAATTCCGCTCCACCCCCAGCAATTCGCCCGAATCGTCAGCTTGTTACTCTCGCGGCATAATGATCACTAATTCGTGATGCGGACGTTGGCCTCGGAAGCATCCGAGTTACGCCACACCGAGAGCACGCCACCGGGCAAGTCTTGGAAACAGTTCCTTGGAACCGCTCCATAGCACCGAATCGCACGGTGCATGATCAGGTTTGATGGGCCGCATCGCAAACTGCGGCGCCGCCCAGCTTTTGCCGTGAGCGGCAGGAAGATACCCATTTTCTGCCCCGTTCTCGACATCTGTCGGGGTCTCACTCCGACTTGGGCTGGCGGGATGGGGAGAAGCCGACGATGACGATCCAAGCCAGTGGACGTTCAGCATTGATCATTGCCGCCGCGTTCGTTCTGGGCCTCGTTGGCACTGGATTGGCGCGCGCGGCCGAACAGCAGAGCTACAGTCCGTTCCTGCCGGTGGGGGCCGAGAGCGCCCCGGCGGCGAAGCAGGACGGATTCCCGGCGCCGATGCCGGCCGAGGCCCAGGCTCAGGCCGCGCCTGCGGCGGAATCGGCCGACGCCGCGCCGAGCGATGCGCCGACGGCCTCGGACGTCACCGTGAACATGGTCACGGTCAGCAATGACGACAGCTCGGGCTGGGACAAGGCCTCGATCATCGGTAAGATCTTCATCGCCTGCGGCACCCTGCTCACCCTGGGCTCGGCGGCACGGATGTTCATGATCTGAGGCGCCACGCGGCGCCGCACCTACTTGATGCGTAGCGATCCAGCGGGCACATTGCCCGCTGTTTTGATTTGCGGGGTGGGATCATGAGCGTTTACGAGCACATCATCGTCGAGGGCAAGGGCGCGGTCGGACTCATCACCCTGAACCGGCCGAAGATGCTCAACGCGCTGTCGTTCGGCGTCTTCCGCGAGATCGCCGCAGCCGTCGACGATCTCGAGGCCGACGACGCCATCGGCTGCATCGTGATCACCGGCAGCGAGAAGGCGTTTGCCGCCGGCGCCGACATCAAGGAGATGCAGCCCAAGAGCTTCATCGACATGTTCTCGAGCGACTTCACCGCGATCGGCGGCGACCGCGTCGCGCGCTGCCGCAAGCCGACGATCGCTGCGGTTTCGGGCTATGCGCTCGGCGGCGGCTGCGAGCTCGCGATGATGTGCGACTTCATCATCGCCGCCGACACCGCAAAATTCGGCCAGCCCGAGATCACGCTCGGCACCATCCCGGGCATTGGCGGCACCCAGCGCCTGACGCGCGCGATCGGCAAGGCCAAGGCGATGGACCTCTGCCTCACCGGCCGCATGATGGATGCGGCCGAGGCCGAACGCTCCGGCCTCGTCAGCCGCATCGTGCCGGCCGACAAATTGATGGACGAGGTGATGGCCGCGGCGGAGAAGATCGCATCGATGTCGCGCCCGGCTGCGGCGATGGCCAAGGAGGCCGTCAACCGCGCCTTCGAGACCCCGCTGTCCGAAGGCATGAATGTCGAGCGAAACCTGTTCCACGCCACCTTCGCGCTGGAAGACCGCGCCGAGGGCATGGCCGCGTTCATCGAGAAGCGCAAGCCGGTGAACAAGAACCGGTGAGATGGCTGCGGGTCACTCGCAGCTGAACGAATCGCTCTGCCTCTCGCGTCGACGGGTGCACCTCACCCGCTTACCAAGCGCGTATTCGCGCGGCCATGTCGCAGCACTGCGACAAACGGCCTGTGGCGAGAGCGCCACAACAAACCATGGAAAAGCCCGCCGGATTCCACATCCGCGGTTTGTGTGTGGCCGCCATCCGCCCTAAACAGGTAAACAACTGGTTAAGACAGTGAGACGCGGCGGAGTCGGATGGTGGGTCGAGCCAAACAATTTGGCGTCGGCAAGGTGCATGCGCGGCGGTTCGGCCTCGGCCTGACCGTGGCCGCCAGCTTTGTCGTCGCCTGCTCGCCCGCGCGCGCCGAGGATCTCGCGGCCGCGCTCGTCAAAGCCTATCAGACCAACCCGGCGCTGAACGCCGAGCGCGCGCGCCAGCGCGCCACCGACGAGAACGTGCCGCAGGCGCTCGCCGGCTATCGCCCGCAACTGATCGCGAGCCTCGGCGCCGGCCTGCAGGCCGTGCGCAATCTGCTGCCCAGCAACACGATCCAGACCGCAACGTTGAAGCCCTGGACCATCGGCGTCACCGTGACGCAGACGCTGTTCAACGGCTTCCGGACCGCCAACAGCGTCCGCATGGCCGAGTTGCAGGTGCAGTCGGGCCGCGAGGCGCTGCGCAACGTCGGCCAGGGCGTGCTGCTCGACGCCGTCACCGCCTACACCAACGTGCTCGCCAACCAGTCTCTGGTCGAGGCGCAGCGCTCCAACGTCGCCTTCCTGCGCGAGACGCTCTCCGTCACGCAGCGCCGCCTCAATGCCGGTGACGTCACGCCGACCGATGCCTCGCAGGCCGAGGCGCGGCTGGCGCGCGGCCAGTCCGACCTCAACGCCGCCGAGGTCAACCTCGCCATCAGCCAGGCGACCTATGCCCAGGTCATCGGCATGGCGCCGGGCCAGCTGCGCGCGGCCGACCCGATCGATCGCCTGCTGCCGGGCAGCCGCGAGGACGCGATTGCGCTCGGCAACAAGGAAAATCCGGCGGTGGCTGCGGCGAGCTTCGACGTCGACGTGGCCTCGACCTCGATCAAGGTCGCCGAGGGCGCGCTGCTGCCGACCGTGACCCTGCAAGGCGGCGTCAGCCGCAGCCGCGATTCGGATCAGACGCTGGGCACCTTCGGCACCGACCAGGCCTCGATCGTCGGCAGCGTCACCGCGCCGATCTATGACGGCGGCACCGCAGCGTCGCAGACCCGCCAGAGCAAGGAGCTCGCGGCGCAGAGCCGCCTCGTTCTCGACCAGGTCCGCAACCAGGCGCGCACCGCGGTGGTCAGCGCCTGGGTTGCCAATGAAGGCGCCAAGGTCGCCGTCAGCGCCTCGGAGGCCGAGGTGAAGGCCGCCACCGTCGCGCTGCAGGGCGTCTCGCGCGAGGCCCAGGGCGGCCAGCGCACCACGGTCGACGTGCTCAACTCGCAGGCCGATCTGATCCAGGCCAAGGCACGGCTGATCGGCGCGCAGCGCGACCGCGTCATCGCCTCCTACACGCTGCTCAGCGCGATCGGCCGGCTCGACGTCAAGAACCTCAATCTGAATACGCCGGACTATCTGCCCGAGGTGCACTACCACCAAGTGCGGGACGCCTGGCACGGCCTGCGTACGCCGTCGGGGCAGTAGAGCTCCCTCACCGCCGGTGCCGCAGCCGGTCTTTCGGACCGCGAGGCCACGCGCGAGACCTGGAACACCTGCTCGATTCCGTCCACACTCTGCGCCGGACCCAGGCGGAGGCGCGCATGCTGTTCATGGTGATCGAGCGTTTCAAGGACCGCGATCCGATTCCCGTCTACCGTCGCGTTCGCGATCCCGGCATCACCTTTCCCGACGGGCTGAAATATCTCGGCAGCTGGATCGAGCCGAACTTCGACCGCTGCTTCCAACTGATGGAATGCAACGACGCCCGCCTGCTGCAGCAATGGATCCTGTCCAACGCCCGCAACACCGGCATGACCTTCGAGATCGTCCCGGTGGTCACCAGCGCGGAGACGCGCGAGGTGGTGGCGCCGTTCCTGGATGAGAGTTGAGTCGCGCGACGATGCTCGACGTCCTGACGCAGATGCTCGCCGTCTGCCTGATCTCTTATGCGATCGCGGTGCTAATGCCATCGTGGCGGGCGCTGCTGGCGGCAACGCTGCTGCTCGCGCTGGCGACAATGATCGGCGGCCTGCGGGAATGGTGGACGCTGGAGCAAGGCAGCTGCAGCCGCGCGTGTACGCTCGAAGATCTGCTCGACATCCCGATGCTGCCGATCGCAAGAGCGGGCTTCATCACCGGAGCGATCGTCCGGGCGCTCACATTCCTGCCGCAGGCCCGCGGCCTGTCGCCGCGCGCCATCGTCACGATCTGTATTGCCGGGGGCGCATTTGCGCTCGCTGTGGCCTTGTTCGCGCCGAGCCTCGTCTGGTGGCGGCCGCTGCGAATCCTCTAGGCACGGCGACAGAGTCGTTCATTGCTGCGGCGAGCTGCGATGGCCTACACTGCGTCTCGCGCGAACGTCAGACGCCGAGGCGATTTCGCCGTATCTTGTCGGCTAGCAAAAACGAAAGGCTGATGTCGTGGACTGGTTCGAACGCCTGACCGGCTTCAAGGAGACCGACTATGCCTCGACGCGCGCCAGACTGGTCTGCGAAGATGGACGGCTGACGTCTCTGGTCAATGGCAAGAGCTACCAGACCGGGCGGCTGGAGCTTCCGAAATTGTCGGAGCTCCGGACCAGGGTCCAAGACTCGGCCTGTCGAACCGGACGGCTCCGCGTGAGCCTCGTCAGCGGCGATGTCCGCACCCTTCATCTGGTCCCGGAGTTCGCCGGCGCGCTGTTCCAGGTCGCCTCGCAGTTCAATCTGCTGGAGATGATCGGCCCCCACGCGACGCCGGAAGACGGCGTCACGATCTACCAGCACGACCCGACGCAGGGGCCGGCCTGCGCGATCGCCGCCGGCGCCGCAACGATCTACCGCAACTACTTTGCCCCGGTCGGCGGTGAAGCGGGCCAGACCCGCGACCGTCAGCTCGACGCGCTCGCAGATGTCGGGGCGGCTCTGAAGTCCCGTCTATCCCGCGGCGGCGAGCTTTGGGCGATGACGAACGGGTACGCCCTGTGCACGCGGACCGGACTCGAGACCATCACGGCCATCCTCGACGCAAGCGATGGCGATGAGATCGACGCATTGCGCGGACACCTTCGGATCGGCCTGCATTCCGACGTCGAGCTGACCGACGCGGGCGAGCCCCGACCGACAGTGTCGCAGGCCTTCTGCTCCGCGCTCCCCGTGGCCTACTGCTCCCCTGCCCCCCGATATTGGCAGACATTCGCCCGCCTGATCCTGGAGGCCAGCTACGAGGCGACGATCTGGGCGGCGGTCCTCAACGCGACACGCGGCTCGAACATTGCCCTGCTCACCAGCGTCGGCGGCGGCGCATTCGGCAATGAGGAGAGCTGGATCGAGGACGCGCTGCGCCGCGCGCTGCTGCTGGCGTCGAGCTTCGACCTCGACGTCAGGCTCGTCAGCTATGATCGCCCGACCGAGACATTCCTGCGGCTTCAGGACGAGTTCGGCCGCTGAGCCATGCCGTGAGCACGGCACAGCTCGTACGACGCCCTACCCCTCGAACGCAAACAGCTCGATCGGGTCGTTGAAGCCGCGCACCGGGTATTCGCCGACGCGTTCGAGCGCGAACGGGCCTTCGACGAGTTCGGCGAAGGCCCGCGACATCAGCACGGGACGACCGACCTGCTTGGTCAGCGCCTCCATGCGCGAAGCCATGTTGACCGCGGGTCCGATCACGGTGAAATCCAGCCGCGTGCGCGAGCCGATGTTGCCGTACATGACGTCGCCGACGTGGATGCCGATGCCGTAGCGCAGCGGCGCACGGCCGCCTTCCGCATGCCGCGCGTTGAGCGCCGCCATCGCCTGCCTGGCGCCGGTGACCGCGTGCAGCAGGTTCTCGCAGGCGCTGGGCTGGCTAAGCGGAAAGATGGCGAGCAGGCCGTCGCCGATGAACTTCAGGATCTCGCCTCCATGCTCTGTGATCGGCTCGACCATCGCGTCGAAATAGCCGTTGAGGAGATCGATCACGTCGTCGCGCGGCCAATTGTCGGAGATCTTGGTGAAGTCGCGGAGATCGCAGATCATGATCGCGGCGCTCACGGTCTCGCCGCTGCCGCGTCGGGTCGCGCCGGCCAGCACCATCTCGCCGGCATGCGGCCCGACATAGGTCTCGAGCAGGGTGCGCGCCAGCCGGTTCTTGATGCGGATCTCGCTGACCAGCGCCAGCACCGGCAGCAGCCGCTTCAGGGCGCCGATCTCGGCATGATCGAAGCCGCCGCGCTGGTCGGTCGCGAAGGTCACGCAGTGGCGCTTGCCGAGCGTGTGAAAGATCGGCCAGGCGACATAGTCGGTCAGCCCCTGCGCGCGCATGTCGTCATAGATGCCATGCTGCCGGCCGAGCGCGGGATCACGCGCCAGGTTTTCACGGATCTCGTCGGCGCCGTTGTAGACCTCGCTCACCGGGCTGCCGATGAACTCGGAACGCGAGCCGACGTCATAGTCGACGCGATTGATCTCGGAGCTCTCCATCCCGTCGCTCCACAGGATGCGCGCGCCGAGCCATTGCGGATGGTTGATCTGCACGTGCAGCGACGCGCGCTTCACCGGGATTCCGGCGCGCTGCAGGCGGATGCACATCTGCGCGAAGATGTTGTCGATGAAGCGTTCGTCGCGGGTGCCGCTGGTGAGCCAGTCCACGACCTCGTCGCCCAGTCGCTGGCCGGCGGCGAGACGGACGTCGGTTGCGGTCATGGCGGTCTCCTGGGCCGGCGCGGCAATGCCAGGGAGATGTCGTGTCGCAGCGAAAAAGAGTCAACCGATACCAACGCATCGCGCCCCTACCCCGATGGGCAGGCCCACCAGGTTCGGCGTCGGCAAAGGACGGCTCATCGTCTCAGCCCAGCGAGGGACGGATGCTGCACATCCGCCCCTCGCCTGACAGGCTTCTCAGAAATGCACCACCGTCCGCAGGCCGAGCACCACCGCATTGCCGGTCTTCAGGCCGGCGGCGTTGAAGCCGCGTCCGCCCGGATTGATGACATACTGGGCGTCGAACTTCAGGTTCATCCAGCCGGTCGCCTGCCAGCCATACCAGGCTTCGATCGGCACTTCGTTGCCGCCTGCATTCGGCGTCAGCGCCGCCGAGTTGACATGCGTGGTGCCGACCGCGAAGCCGACCTCGTCGTCGGGACGGAACGAGAAGGTGCCGGTGTGCTTGACGCCCCAGGAGATCTGGTAATCCTGATAGGACGTGCGGTGATCGGCCACGCTGGTGTTGAGGAAGGTATACCAGCCCTGCGCCTTCGGACCCTCGACGGTCAGCCGCTGCAGGATCGATTCGTAGAAGCCGTAGCGGCCGCGCTGGCTGCTGAGGTTCTGATCGCCCACGCCGGGACCGCCGGCGTAGACCCCGGTGATGCCGGGCAGACCGCCGTCGATGGTCGAAGCGCTGTCATACCAGCCGCCGAAGCGCCAGGTGCCGTTGAGCGGACCGCTCGGCTCCCACACCACTTCCACCGGCACCAGGACGCCCGAGGCCGGATTGGAGCGCGCGATGCCCGGCGCCAGGTAGACGCCGGCGTCCGACGTCGTCAGGTAGTTCGGATTGGCATCGTAGACGCCGACCGACAGCTTCCACTCCTTGGTGAAGTTGTAGTGCACGACGCCGGCCCACTGGCTGACCGGCCAGTTGTAGATGTAGCCGCCCTGGATGTTGCCGGGCTGGCCGCCGCAGAAGGTCAGGTTGATGAACTCGCACTGGCCGAAGAAGAAGTCGGAGCCGACCGGCAGCCGGCCGCCCTTGAGCACGAGGCGGTCGTCGAACAGCTTCTGCTGATAGTAGAACTCGGTAAGGCGCAGGATGTTGCCGCGGCCGAACACCTCGTTGGTCAGCTGCAGCGCCGGAATGCCGGCTTCGCTGTTGAGATTCTTGCCGAAGCGGTCGACCAGCGTCACGCCGATCAGGCCGCCCTGGATGCCGGCGAGCTTGGCCATGTCGAACTTGGCCTCGAACCACAATTGCCCGGCATTGGCCGCGGTGTTGCGCGAGCCACCTGACAGATTGGTGACGGCTTCGTCGCCGAGCGTGAGCGCGAGCGAGATGCCCTGCTCCTTCAGCCTGGTCCGGCCGAGATCGCCGAACAGATACGGCCGCGTCCAGAAATCATCGACACCGGCATAGGGAACCGGCGGCGCCTTCATCGGCAGATCGGCGGCGAGCGCACCGCCGCCCAACAAACAAGACAAAGCAATCCCTACGCCACACATACGTGCGGTCGTCGCAAACCCACTCATTTTTCCTGCTCCTCGCAGCGTCCCCAGGCTCTGGCTGTTGTTCTGTCGCGTCCGGCCCAGAGCCTCCGTCCCGGCACGCGCTTCCCCACGGCTCAATCCCGGCCGCCGCTCATTCGAGGAGCGAATTCGTCAACCTGAGATTGGATGGCAATCCTAGCAAGCGCCGAGGTGCCTTTGAATAGTCATATTATATTGGGGAGTCGGTATAACCGTAAGTGTGACATGGGCGTCACATACTGCGGTGCGGAATATTCGCCAGGTGCGCCGCTGTGCAGGGGACCGTTGGCACACTCGCTTCCCAAGGAAGAACGGCCATCTTGCAGCACGCACAGCTTTGAGGACGCGGCGCGTTGATTTGCCCGACGACCAGCGTGTCGAGGCGGATATGGCCTCGACGGTTCTCATCAGCTCGCGATAGCTGATGCGCCAACAACGTTGTTTCGTCATCCGCCTCAATGACATCACGCGATTCAAGAGGACGGCGCGAAAATAAATCACTTCCGAAAATCAGCAAATCATGTCTATTCTCTCCTCGTTCCGGTCCGGATGAGGGGCGTACGCGTCGTCACGAAACGTTGGACCGGCAATGCGGTGGACGTGAGGGCATCAGCGCGCTTTCGGGTGCGGACGAATGATGCGCTCGCGGACGTGAAGTCGCGTGGTCCTGGCATCCCGATGCTGATGTCCCGCGCGATGCGCTTGAAGCGCATTGTCGCGAACGGTGGCCAACAAGCCCGGTGCACCGAGGAGATCGCGTATAAGCGTTAAAACCGCCGCGCAGGGAATGCCGGATGATCCGGCTTTGCCTGTGGTACCTGCCGCCTGCATTTTTTCAGCAGGCGGGCCATGGGTGAGGCCCTCACCCGGCATTCCCTGCGCCCTCATCGTCTTTCGAGGGCGAGTGCTTTCCGCATCCCCCGGGCGCGACCGCGCCGCGGGACCGTGGGTGCACGCCCGGCTGTTTGACTGGTTGGAAGATGGGACGGGGGACTGCGAGCGATCCGGGAGCAGCGTCCTACGCGTCCGGCTGGTCGTCGCGTTCGGCCTGCGACAGCTCGGCGAGGGCAAGATCGCCGGAATCGGCCATACGCGCCTTGGCGATGGTCCGGACATGCGCGGCGAGCGCCGGCATGCGCGCGATCAGCGCATGGAAATCCTGCGCGTCGAGCACCAGCAGCCGGGTCTTGCGCGTCGCCGTCACGGTGCCCGAGCGTTTGGTCCGGTGCAGCAGCGCGATCTCGCCGAAGAACGTGCCGTCGGCGAGCTTGACGCATTGCGTCGGCAGCTCGATCTCGACCTCGCCCGTGGTGATGAAATACATCGAGGACGCCGGATCGCCACGCCGCACCAGCACCTCGCCGGCTTCGATCGTACGCGCACGCAACAGCCGCATGATGTCGGCGATTTCGGACGCCGAAAGATGCGAGAACAGCGGCACCCGCGCCAGCATGCCCCAGGTGACGACGAAATCGCGCCGCTTGATCTCCTCGGCGAACGCGGTGGAGATGATCGCGACCGGCAGCGCGATCATGGCAAAGCCCCAGATGATCGCGAACACCGTGATGATGCGGCCGAGCGGCGTCACCGGCACGACGTCGCCATAGCCGACGGTGCCGAGCGTCACGATCGCCCACCACATCGCATGCGGAATGGTGCCGAACTTGTCGGGCTGGACATCGCGCTCGACCGCGTAGAGCAGTGAGGCGAACAGCAGCACCGCGCCGGCCAGGATGACGAGGCAGCCGATCAAGATGCGCCGCTCGGCCTGCACGGCCGACAAGAGCGAGCGCAGCGCCGGCGAATAGCGCACCAGCTTCAGGAACGGCAGCACGATGCACAGCGCTTCCAGCGTGCGATCGCCGAGCACGAGCGCGATGGACGCCGGCACGAAGGACAGGAGATCGATCAGGCCGAGCGCGGACAACGCGTAGGCGAGCCGCTCGCGGTGCGGCGACTGGCGCCGCGGCATGTGCCCCGCCACGCTCCAGAGCCGAGCGACATACTCCGCGGCAAACACGATCAGCGAACAGACCTTGATCGCGCGCAGCAGTCCGCCAATGGCGGCCGCGATGTCCGGGTCCGAGGCCAGCACCACCGCCAGCACGTCGAGCGTGATGACGAGCACGATGAACTGGACGACGCGCGAGCCGTGCGTGCTCGGCAGATGGTCGTGCTCGAGCAGCTCGTACAGCCGGTCGCGCAGATCGGGATCGCGAACGCTCTCGCCCGGCCCGAGCGTCGGCACGATCAGCCTGCCTTGCCGATCGCACTCTCGATCGCGGCCAGCGCAGCCTCCGCCTTGGTGCCGTCGGGGCCGCCGGCCTGGGCCATGTCGGGACGGCCGCCGCCGCCCTTGCCGCCCAGCGCCTCGGACGCGGCGCGCACGAGGTCGACCGCATTGAAGCGCGGTGTGAGATCGGCGGTGACGCCGACCACGACGCCGGCCTTGCCGTCCTCGGTGACGCCGACGATGGCGGCGACGCCCGAGCCGAGCTGCTTCTTGGCCTCGTCGGCGAGCGACTTGAGATCCTTCATCTCGATGCCCGAGACGGCGCGCGCCATCAGCTTGACGCCGCCGACCTCGCGGACGCCGGCGGGAGCGCCGTTGCCGGTCTCCTGGCCGCCGCCCATCGCGAGCTTCCTGCGCGCGTCCGACAGCTCGCGCTCGAGCTTCTTGCGCTCCTCCATCAGCGCGGTGATGCGCGCCGGCACCTCGTCGACCGTGGTACGCAATTCGGCCGCGGCGGCCTTGGCGAGCGAGAGATTGTGGTTGGCATGCGCCCGCGCGCCGCGCGCCGTCAGCGCCTCGATGCGGCGGACGCCGGAGGCCACCGCGCTCTCCGAGGTGACCGCGATCAGGCCGATGTCGCCGGTGCGCTTGACGTGGGTGCCGCCGCACAGCTCGACCGACCAGCCCATGGCATTCGAGCCCAGCTCGCGCGCGGCATTGCCCATCGAGACGACGCGGACCTCGTCGCCATATTTCTCGCCGAACAGCGCGCGGGCGCCGGCCTCGCGGGCATCGTCGAGCCCCATCAGCCGGGTCGTGACCTCGGCATTCTCGAGCACGACGTCGTTGGCGATGTCCTCGACGCGGGCGAGCTCCTCCGGAGAGATCGGCTTCGGATGGACGAAATCGAAGCGCAGGCGGTCGGGCGAGACCAGCGAGCCACGCTGGGCGATGTGGTCGCCGAGCACCTGGCGCAGCGCCTCGTGCAGGATGTGGGTGGCGGAGTGATTGGCGCGGATCGCCGAGCGCCGGCCGTGATCGACGTCGAGCTGCAGCGCCGTGCCGAGCTTGAGCGTGCCCTGCTCCACCGTGCCGATATGCGCGAACAGGTCGCCGGCCTTCTTCTGGGTGTCGGTGATACGGACGCGGACGCCGTCGCCGGTCATCACGCCGGTGTCGCCGACCTGGCCGCCGGATTCGCCGTAGAACGGCGTCTGGTTGAGGACGATCGCGCCGCTCTCGCCGGCCTTGAGGCTGTCGACCTCGGCGCCGTCCTTGACCAGCGCGGTGACCGCGCCCTCCGCGGTCTCGGTCTCGTAGCCGAGGAACTCGGTGGCGCCGAGCTTCTCGCGCAGCGGGAACCAGACGGTCTCGGTCGCCGCCTCGCCGCTTCCGGCCCAGGCCGCGCGGGCCTTGGCGCGCTGGCGGTCCATGGCATCGGTGAACGAGGCCTGGTCGACGCTGATGCCGCGCGACTTCAGCGCGTCCTGGGTGAGGTCCAACGGGAAGCCGTAGGTGTCGTACAGGGTGAAGGCGACGTCGCCGTCGAACATGTCGCCCTTGGTGAGCGAGGCCGACTTCTCGTCGAGGATGGCCAGCCCGCGCTCCAGGGTCTTGCGGAAGCGGGTCTCCTCGAGCCGCAGCGTCTCCTTGATCAGCGCCTCGGCGCGGATCAGCTCGGGATAGGCCTGGCCCATCTCGCGCGAGAGCGTGCCGACGAGCTTGTGCATCAGCGGCTCACGGGCGCCGAGCAGCTGGGCGTGGCGCATCGCGCGGCGCATGATCCGGCGCAGCACATAGCCGCGGCCCTCGTTGGACGGCAGCACGCCGTCCGCGATCAGGAACGACGAGGCGCGCAAATGGTCGGCGATCACGCGAAGCGACGCCTTCTGCGGCCCCTGCGGGTCGGCATTGGTGAGATCCGCGATGGCGCGGATCAGCGCGACGAACAGGTCGATGTCGTAATTGTCGTGCTTGCCCTGCAGCACCGCGGCGACGCGCTCCAGGCCGGCGCCGGTGTCGATCGACGGCTTCGGCAGCGGATTGCGCACCCCGCCTTCGAGCTGCTCGTATTGCATGAACACGAGGTTCCAGATCTCGATGAAGCGATCGCCATCGGCCTCCGGCGAGCCGGGCGGGCCGCCCCAGATCTTGTCGCCGTGGTCGTAGAAGATCTCCGAGCACGGGCCGCACGGGCCGGTGTCGCCCATCTGCCAGAAATTGTCCGAACCGGCGATGCGGATGATGCGCGATTCCGGCAGGCCGGCGATCTTCTTCCAGAGCCCGAACGCCTCGTCGTCGTCGATGTAGACGGTCGCGGTCAGCTTGTCCTTCGGGAGGCCGAACTCCTTGGTGACCAGCTTCCAGGCGAGCTCGATGGCGTTCTCCTTGAAATAGTCGCCGAAGGAGAAGTTGCCGAGCATCTCGAAGAAGGTGTGATGCCGGGCGGTGTAGCCGACATTGTCGAGGTCGTTGTGCTTGCCGCCGGCGCGGACGCACTTCTGCGACGTCGTGGCGCGGTTGTAGGGCCGCTTCTCGACGCCGGTGAAGACGTTCTTGAACTGCACCATGCCGGCGTTCGTGAACATCAAAGTCGGGTCGTTGCGCGGCACCAGCGGCGAGGACGGCACGATCTCGTGGCCGTTCGCAGCGAAGAAATTGAGGAAGGTCGACCTGATCTCGTTGACGCCGCTCATAGCAATCCAATCGAAGAAGTCCGGGAATTCGGCGGCAATGCTTTTAGACAAGGCGACTTCGCGTGTCCAGAAACTGTGCAGAAACATCATGGGCTTGCTGCACGGCTCCTAAAGCTGGTTGAAAGCCGCCGTGACGCGTTGACAGCTTGCGCGGGCTGGTGTTTGGTCCCGGACATAGACGACAGTCGCGTCGGGAGAGACTGGCCTTCTGAGGTTCTGGTTGAACTTCAAGGGTCGGCGCCGAAGGAGCAACCGCCCCGGAAACTCTCAGGCAAAAGGACCCTCGCGACTGCAACTGCATCTGGAAAGAGACGCCGGCTGGGATTGATCCCGGGACGCGTCCGCCGACGGGATAATACTCTCAGGCACAGCGACAGATGGGGCTTCGGTGGCGTTTTTCGGGACTGGTCCCGAGGAACCGCGCGAGGACCCCTGATCGATGGCTGAACCGGCTGCCCCCCTTTCTTTGAAGCGAACGCCGCTGCATGCGCTGCATGTCAGCCTCGGCGGCAAGATGGTGCCCTTTGCGGGCTATGAGATGCCGGTGCAATACGCGCCCGGCGTACTCAAGGAACACCTCCATACCCGCAGCGCGGCCGGGCTGTTCGACGTCTCCCACATGGGCCAGGTCGCGCTGCTGCCGAAATCCGGCAACGTCGCCGACGCCGCGGCGGCGCTGGAGCGGCTGGTGCCGCAGGACGTCATCGGCATCCCGCCCGGCCGGCAGCGCTATGCCCAGTTCACCAACGCCGAGGGCGGCATCCTCGACGACCTGATGGTGGCGAATTTCGGCGAGCACCTGATGCTGGTGGTCAACGCCGCCTGCAAGGAGGCGGACATCGCGCTGCTGCGCGACGGGCTGTCCGACGTCTGCGAGGTCCAACCGCTGACCGACCGCGCGCTGCTGGCGCTGCAGGGGCCGAAGGCGGCGTCCGTGCTGACGAAATTCTGTGCAGAGGCCGAGGCGATGCGGTTCATGGACGCGGGGCCGCGCAGCGTCGATGGGCTTGCCTGCTACGTTTCGCGCTCGGGCTACACCGGCGAGGACGGCTACGAGATCTCGGTGCCTGCCGATCAGGCCGAGCGGCTCGCCGAGGCGATGCTGTCCGACAAGGACGTGCTGCCGATCGGGCTGGGCGCCCGCGACAGCCTGCGGCTCGAGGCCGGGCTCTGCCTCTACGGCCACGACATCGACACGGCGACAACGCCCGTGGAAGCTGCGCTGGAATGGTCGGTGCAGAAGGTCCGCCGCACCGGCGGCGCGCGGGCCGGCGGCTTCCCCGGCGCTGACAAGATCCTCGCGCAGTTCGATGGCGGTGCGACACGCCGCCGCGTCGGTTTGCGGCCCGAGGGCCGCGCGCCGGTGCGCGAGGGAGCAGCGCTGTTCGCTTCGGCCGATTCAGGCGAGCCGGTCGGCAAGGTCACCTCTGGTGGCTTCGGCCCGACGCTGAATGCGCCGGTCGCGATGGGTTACGTGCCGACCACTCTCTCTGCGCTCGACACCCCGTTGTTCGCCGATGTGCGCGGCCAACGCCTGCCGCTGCGGGTCGCCGCCATGCCCTTCGTTCCCAACACCTACAAGCGCTGAAGGACGTCCATGACTACGCTCTACACCTCCGACCATGAATGGCTCAGCATCGATGGCGACACAGCCACCATCGGCATCACCGACTATGCGCAGGCCCAGCTCGGCGACGTCGTGTTCGTGGAGCTGCCGCAGGTCGGCCGCGCGCTGAAGAAGTCGGAAGCCGCCGCCGTGGTCGAATCGGTCAAGGCCGCCTCCGACGTCTATGCGCCAATCACCGGCGAGGTGGTCGAGGTCAACCAGGCGATCGTCGACGAGCCTGCGCTCGTCAACACCGACGCCGGCGGCAAGGCCTGGTTCTTCAAGCTCAAGATCGCCGACAAGAGCGAGCTCGGCGGGCTGATGGATGAGGCCGCCTACAAGGCGCACACGGCGTGAGACGCGCGGTGCGTAGCCCGCATGAGCGGAGCGATATGCGGGACCGGCGGTCCCGGGGTCGCTGCGCTCGCCCGGGCTACGGCCTACCGATCTCGCCGTCGCTGTTTACTGGATGCCCCGCCGTCGCGGGGCATGACGAGGCATAGAGGATTTGCTCATGACCACGCCGCTCAAGCCGCTCGATGATGCCGCCGCCAGCTTCGCCCGCCGCCATATCGGTCCCTCGCCGCGCGACGTCGCGGCGATGCTGGAGACCGTCGGCGCCAAGAGCGTCGCGGAGCTGATGGCGCAGACGCTGCCCGGCACGATCCGGCAGGCGGCGCCGCTCACCCTCGAGCCGGCGCTGAGCGAAACTGAAGCCTTGTCGCACATGCGCGCACTGGCGACGCGGAATCAGGTTTTCACCTCGCTGATCGGCCAGGGCTATTCCGGCACGCTGATGCCGGCGGTGATCCAGCGCAACATCCTGGAGAACCCGGCCTGGTACACGGCCTACACCCCCTATCAGCCGGAGATCAGCCAGGGGCGGCTGGAGGCGCTTTTCAACTTCCAGACCATGATCTGCGATCTCACCGGGCTCGACGTCGCCAACGCCTCGCTGCTGGACGAAGCCACGGCGGCGGCGGAAGCGATGGCGCTGGCCGAGCGGTCGGCACGGGCGAAGACCAAGGCATTCTTCGTCGATCGGAACGTGCATCCGCAGACGCTGGCGGTGCTGCGCACCCGCGCGGAGCCGCTCGGCTGGCAGCTGATCGTCGGCGATCCCGCCAAGGATCTGGACGGCGCCGAGGTGTTCGGCGGCCTGCTGCAATATCCGGATACGACGGGCGCGCTGCGCGATCCGCGCGCCGCGATCGCCAAGCTGCACGACAAGGGCGCACTGGCGATTCTGGCCGCCGACCTGCTGGCCGTGACCGTGATTGCCTCGCCGGGCGAACTCGGCGCCGACATCGCGATCGGCTCGGCGCAGCGCTTCGGCGTGCCGATGGGCTATGGCGGACCGCATGCGGCCTACATGGCGGTGCGCGATGCGCTGAAGCGGTCGCTGCCCGGCCGCATCGTCGGCCTGTCCGTCGATTCGCGCGGTGCCCCCGCCTATCGGCTGGCGCTGCAGACCCGCGAGCAGCACATCAGGCGCGAGAAGGCAACGTCGAACATCTGCACCGCGCAAGTGCTGCTGGCGGTGATCGCCGCGATGTATGCGGTCTATCATGGCCCGGATGGGCTGAAGGCGATCGCCCGCACCGCGCATCGGCGGACCGCGGTGCTGGCTGCGGGGCTGCGCAAGCTCGGCTTTGCGCCGGAAAGCGAGACCTTCTTCGACACGATCACCGTCGAGGCCGGCGCCAAGTCCGAGTCGATCATCGCCCGCGCCGAAGGCGAGCGGATCAATCTTGGCCGCGACGGCAGCAGGCTGCGGATCGCGCTCGATGAGACCACGACGGCCGATGTCGTCGAAGCCGTCTGGCGCGCATTCGGCGGCGACCTCTCCTACACGACGATCGAGGCGGAAGCCCGCGAGGCGCTGCCGGCCGAGCTCAAGCGGCAGCGGCCGTACCTCGCGCATCCGGTGTTCCACGCGCATCGCTCCGAGACCGAGATGCTGCGCTATTTGCGCAAGCTTGCGGACCGCGACCTCGCGCTCGATCGTGCGATGATTCCGCTTGGCTCGTGCACGATGAAGCTGAACGCGACCACCGAGATGATCCCGCTGACCTGGCCGGAATTTTCCAGCCTGCACCCGTTCGTGCCGCGCGCGCAGGCGGCCGGCTATCACACGATGTTCGCCGATCTGACCGACTGGCTGTGCCGCATCTCCGGCTATGACGCCGTGTCGCTGCAGCCGAACTCGGGCGCGCAGGGCGAATATGCCGGGCTTCTGGCCATTCGGGGCTACCATGCCGCGCGTGGCGAGGGCCACCGCACGATCTGCCTGATTCCCTCGTCCGCTCACGGCACCAACCCCGCCTCCGCGCATATGGCCGGCATGGAGGTGGTCGTGGTCGGCTGCGATGCAGGCGGCAATGTCGATCTCGCCGATCTCGCGGCCAAGGCGGAAGTGCATAGCGCCAAGCTCGCCGCCATCATGATCACCTATCCCTCGACGCATGGCGTGTTCGAGGAGCACATCCGTGACATCTGCGACATCGTCCATGCCCACGGCGGACAGGTCTATCTCGACGGCGCCAACCTCAATGCGCAGGTCGGCCTCTCCAGACCCGGCGATTACGGCGCCGATGTCAGCCATTTCAACCTGCACAAGACGTTCTGCATTCCGCATGGCGGCGGCGGCCCTGGCATGGGCCCGATCGGCGTGAAGGCGCATCTGGCGCCCTTCCTGCCCGGTCACCCAGCGACCGACGGCGCGAGCGCGCATCCGATCGGGCCGGTCTCGGCCGCCCCCTACGGCTCGGCCTCGATCCTGACCATCTCCTACATCTACATGCTGCTGATGGGCGGCGACGGCCTGACCCGCGCCACCGAGATTGCGATCCTCAACGCCAACTACGTCGCGGCGCGGCTCGATGCGCATTTCCCGGTGCTCTACCGCAATGAGCGCGGCCGCGTCGCGCATGAATGCATCATCGACCCGCGGCCGCTCAAGCAGAGCAGCGGCGTCACCGTCGACGACATCGCCAAGCGGCTGATCGACTACGGCTTCCACGCGCCGACTATGAGCTTCCCGGTGGCGGGCACCCTGATGATCGAGCCGACGGAATCGGAGTCCAAGGCTGAGCTCGACCGCTTCTGCGACGCTATGATCGCGATCCGCAAGGAGATCGCCGAGGTCGAGCAGGGCCGCTTCGGAATCGAGGCCTCGCCGCTGCGCCACGCGCCGCACACGGTGCACGACATCGCCGACGACGATTGGAACAGGGCCTACCGCCGCAGCGAGGGTTGCTTCCCCGCGGGCACCTCGCGCACCGACAAGTACTGGTGCCCGGTCGGCCGCGTCGACAACGTCTACGGCGACCGCAATCTGGTGTGCTCCTGCCCGCCGGTGGCGGACTACGCCCAGGCGGCGGAGTAAGCTTCCTCACGCATGTTCCGAGCGATCGGGCGCCACGGCTCGCGGCAAACAATGACGTCAGACGAGCCCGGATCCGGAGCGATGAGCACCGCATGCCAACGCCAGAGATTGGCGTTGATCAATTCGGTGCCGCCCCACCAGCGCCGGATCGGATTATGGCTGCTGAAATCCTCCTCGCCGGCGAGGATCGCCTTGCCGAGCGGCGTCAGCGACAGCCTGCTGGCCTTGTAGCGCTCGAGGCGTTCACGGCTGTCGTGCATCTCGACCGAGAACGGCCATTCGTCGAGGCCCGAAATTGCCGGCACCGGCGCGAGTGCCAGACCGTCAAGCAACGTGCCTCCTTCCCAATAGTCATAGACGCGGCGTTGAAAGCGATCCCGATGATGCGGCAACAGGTCGAAGGGGTGCTGATAGCCGGCTGACAGCAATTCGAGGATTCGCAGTTCCGATGCTCCCAGGCCCGTGGCAACACCGGGAAGCTCATCGAGCATCTCCTGCACGCAGCGGCGAAGCTGCGGCAGTGCACTGAGATCCTGCTTCAACAGATCGAACCAGGCTTGCGGCGTCGGCGTCCGAAACGCCTGCCATGCCAGATGGCCCAGGTCGAGATGCTCACGCGCGAGCGCCACGCCGGCAATGGTCCGGCCGGCGGGTTGTCTGGCCAAGGCGTCGAAGACTGGCGCATCGAGGTGTCGCAACACGATCTTCGTCGCGATCTCGGCGTAATCGCGCAGATAATCCAAGAGCCAGATCAGCACCAACTGATCGTTCGGACGGGTCCCCATCCACAGTTCGACGCTATCGCAACGGTCGACAAGTTCGAGAAAACTCTGACTCCGCCCGCCGACCGCCATGAAGTCGACGCGCGAGGCGAAATCCAACCAATGCCCCCGCTTCCGTCGCACGGTGCGCTGGACGAGATAAGCCGATAATTCGGCATCGGATGGCAGCGGTCCCCACACGAAACGATGGAGAATTGGCACCACCAGGTCGGCAAAGCCGCCCCTCCGAAGCGCTCCAGCGCTGGGATCATCGGCCGCTAAAATCAAACGTGTCATGCTGTTGGCTCCGGCACGACCTGATTGGCTCAAGGCGCTATCAACACGTTCGCAATCGGCTCCCGGCGCCCAGGACCGGCGCCGGAAACGTCGGTGCCGCCGCGCGGATCCGGTCCGCTCGCACGCTTTCGATTATTCGCGCTGAAGATCGTATCCGGCGCTCAGAAACCCGGGCTCACTGCATTGGTCATGCAGCAACGCAGATTTCGGCAGAACACTACACATCTGCAAACGGGCGCCGGAACGTCGGCAACACGACGTCCATGGCACCCGCCGCCGTCGTAGCTCTACTCCTCCGCCGGCTCCTCGCCGTCGGCGTCGCGCTCGGCATTGCCGGCCAGGATCTGCTCGGCGATCAGGCCGGAGTTCTGGCGGATCGCGGCTTCGATCTTGGCGGTCATGTCCGGATTGGTCTTGAGGAACGATTTCGAATTCTCACGTCCCTGCCCGAGACGCTGGCTATCGTAAGAGAACCAGGCGCCGGACTTCTCGACGATGCCGGCCTTGACGCCGAGATCGAGGATCTCGCCCATCTTGGAGACGCCCTCGCCATACATGATGTCGAACTCGACCTGCTTGAACGGCGGCGCCAGCTTGTTCTTCACCACCTTCACACGGGTGGAATTGCCGATCACCTCGTCGCGCTCCTTGATCGCGCCGATGCGGCGGATGTCGAGGCGGACCGAGGCATAGAACTTCAACGCATTGCCGCCGGTGGTGGTCTCCGGCGAGCCGTACATCACACCGATCTTCATGCGAATCTGGTTGATGAAGATCACCATCGTGTTGGACTTGTTGATCGAGGCCGTCAGCTTGCGCAGAGCCTGGCTCATCAGGCGGGCCTGCAGGCCCGGCAGCGACTCGCCCATCTCGCCTTCGAGCTCGGCCTTCGGCACCAGCGCCGCCACCGAGTCGACCACCAGCACGTCGACCGCACCGGAACGCACCAGGGTGTCGCAGATCTCCAGCGCCTGCTCACCCGTATCCGGCTGTGAGATCAGGAGCTCATCGATGTTGACGCCCAGCTTGCGCGCATAGACCGGATCGAGCGCATGCTCGGCATCGATGAAGGCACAGATGCCGCCCTTCTTCTGCGCTTCCGCCACCGTGTGCAGCGCCAGCGTGGTCTTGCCCGAGGATTCCGGACCGTAGATCTCGACGATGCGCCCTTTCGGCAGCCCACCGATCCCCAACGCGATGTCGAGCCCGAGCGAGCCGGTCGACACCGTCTCGACATCCATCGAGCGGTCGTTCTTGCCCAGCTTCATCACCGAGCCCTTGCCGAACTGACGTTCGATCTGGGACAGCGCAGCAGAGAGCGCCTTACTCTTATCCATTGAGGAACCTTCGACGATACGCAGGGCGGTGGCGGACATTGGCGCTCCTTATGGCGGGGATTCGCGAGATGGACAAACGGTTAACGAGGTCGGCCAGCAATCTTGAGGTGAATGTACTCCATCCGTTCTTTGTTCGCAATATGTTCTTCTCGACAATCACGACTCTTCTCTTCGCAAACCCCTGACAACCGCGGGGACACGCCTGCCGCTCGAGGGGCCGGCGCCCAGTGCACCGAGCACCGCCGAGGAAGCGCTGCCCGACGAGCGCGCCCGGAAGCGAAGTCGGACGCCGATGACGGCGACCGCGAGAGGATCCTGGCTCGGCTGAAGGCGGAGGCCATGCGCGCGAGCGGCGCAGCCGCCGACCGGCGATCATGCGAATTACGACCGGCCTGTCCGAGCGCTCCAACCTCGCCTCTCGCGCCAGTGACAGACGCCACTTCAATTATAAGTTGTTATTGTGGTCTCGACCGTGCCCTATCATCCTGCTGGTCCTTCTCTGTGAGCCCCCTACCGCTTCCAATTTTCGGGACCAGCATGACCGGATCCAACAAGGAACAGACCCTCACGCTGTGGCGCCCGGTCGGCCCAAAGGAGTTCGCCTTGATCGCGGCCTCGGGCATGCGGGCGTTTCCGCCGCGCCTTCCGGAGCAGCCGATCTTCTACCCGGTGCTGACCGAGGCCTATGCCGTGAAGATCGCGAGGGACTGGAACGTACCGGCGAGCGGCTGCGGCCATGTGCTGCGCTTCGCGATCCTGCGACGCTTCATCGACGCGTACGAAGTGCATGAGGCCGGCGGCCGAGAGCATCTCGAGTACTGGATTCCCAGCGAAGACCTCGCCGACTTCAATGCCGCGATCGTCGGGCCGATCGAGCTCGTCAAGACTTTTCCTTGAAACTACCAAACTCCTACACGCGTGCGTAGATCGCACGGTCCGTGGTTCTCCTGAGAAGAACGAAGTTCCCTCGCCTCTTCTGCTTTTGTTCGGCTCATCGTGCGTGCAGACGCACGATTTCGATGCAGACGTGCAGCCGCCCTGCACGCGGCGTCCGGCCGCGAAGTTCCGCAGCACGCGGATCCGACCAGCTCGGCGGCCGCCATATGACGAGCGACAGATGAAACGACGAACCTCGGACAACTTCGTGTCGGACCACGCCCGAGGGATGGGTTAGCGTGCCATTCGCGCAAGCTCCTCATGCCGGCCTGAGGAACGGCCTGGACGAGACCCGCGTGACCCGCATCACGCGGCGCCCCCGCGCCCACGACATCTTCAAGCCACAAACCATTGTCATAAACTTTGGGTTGCGTTATATAATCGTGGTTGTCGTACGTCTGAGCAAATTTTTGATCAGCCCCGGATTTGTTTGTTCGTTGCGATGATGGCTGACCCGTATTGTCCGTGATGTATTGTCAGTGATGCGGCGTCGACCGATCCCTTGCAGCCTGCCAGCTCCAACATTTGCAGGCTCCGTCACCCGTAGGCGCACGGCCCTGAAACCATCCGCGCCGAAAGAAAGCCCCGGACGACGTCCGGGGCTTTCGACGTTGATAGCTCCGCTCGGGATGCATCTCCCTCCGTCATTGTCGTGATGTCGGGGAACGGATTGCGGGCGCTGCGCTTCATATCGGCGATGACAAG
This sequence comes from Bradyrhizobium sp. HKCCYLRH3061, assembly GCF_051168015.1. Taxonomy (NCBI): domain Bacteria; kingdom Pseudomonadati; phylum Pseudomonadota; class Alphaproteobacteria; order Hyphomicrobiales; family Nitrobacteraceae; genus Bradyrhizobium; species Bradyrhizobium sp. HKCCYLRH3061. Next base: position 243,606 of record NZ_JBNPUE010000004.1, on the reverse strand, counting down.
AGATGACGTGACGTGTCCGTCCTGCAGGGCCGGCCTTCAAAGGATCGAGCTTCACTCGCAGCAAGGCGCCGCGGGAGAGAGGCGTTGTCCGGCCTGCGACGAACTCCTGGAAATGGTCGACGGCGCGACGCAGATTGCCTACCGACTGACAGTCGTGCCGGAACGGATCTTCGACCGCAGCCAAGTGCGTCCCGCGGCGGTTGATCGAGATTGCAACCTTGATCTGACGCAAGGCACGCCGACAGGTTTCGTACTAATTTAATTGTGTCATTGCCGAACTGCCCTTGCTGGGAAGCTACGACGTTGACGCCGAGCCTCGGACCGCGGCGGTCCGAGGCTCATTCGTCGGCCTTCGCTGTGCCCGGTTGCGCCGCACATCACCAACGGCAATCAGCCTAACCGAAGCGAACAGCGCGACCGACCGTATTTTACCGGAATTGATCCGAGTGGGTTTTGCGCTTCCATTTGTGGTGCGTACATCAAACCCAGCGGCCTGGGGCGGTCAGGGCTCACCGGTTTTGGCAATGCCGCTCTATTTCTTTCGTATCCGCAACGGCCACTTCTCAGGCGCGTCCGAGTATGGGACCGAGTGCGCCGACCGCAACGCAGCCTGGAAAGAGATGACCACCGTCTGCGCCGACATGGCCAGCAGCATCTCGCGCAAGCTCGCCGAAAACTCCGAATGGCAGATGGAGCTGCTCGACGAGGCACGGCAGCCGGTCTTCCGCATCCGGATCGTCGCCGAGTCGCTGGATCAGGCCTGACGGCTCGCCAGACCTCTTGTGGATTGTCACCGACGAGAACCACAACCTCAGCCTGTGGCCGGCGAGGTCGACTGCGCGTCATTTCGGCAGCCGAGCTTGATCGAGATCAAAATGCCTGTCTGCATCCTGGCAGACATTTAAATTTGTATGGGTAATCTGATCTTCAAATGTCCGCGAACGGGGATGAACGTGCAGCATTGGCTGGAAGAGCCGAAGCCAGGCGATCCCACGTGCTCCTATGAAACCGTGGTCTGCAAGGCCTGCACGCGGCTTCATTTCATCAATCGCGACACACGCAAGCTTCTTGGCGAAAAGGAATGAGGCGCTTGCCGGAATCGTTCAATCGGCGCTGGGAAGCCGCCGCATCGTGAACTCGATCGCCCCGTCGGGAAGCTCGCGCCAGCTTTCGACGGCGCTCATGTAGCCGGCCTTGGGATAGCGGGTCAGATAGTCGCGGGCCTTGGCGCGCGCTTGCTCGCGCGGCAGCGTGAACGTGTCGCGAACGTAGCCGTCGCGAGCCTGTGCGGCGCCCTTCTGGCGCCGGGCCGCCATCCGGCTGGCAATGTCCCGGGGCCGCATCCCCATCGACGAACTCCAACGCGCTGCCACACCGTCAATATAGACGGGGCCGCGAGGAATCCGAGTCCGCAATCGGCCCGGAGGGTCAGAGCCCGCCCGACCCGAACGCGATAAATCTCAATTGGTGCTGCCGACAGCCTTCGGCTTCTTGGCCGCGGTGGTCTTCATGGCAGGCGCCGCCTTGGGCTGCTCCGCCGCGCGGACGTTGCCCCAGGGATCGGCGCTCGTCTTGGCGTCCGGAATCTTGCGCATGGTGTCCTTGTAGGCCTGCTCCCGCGCCGCTTCAGCTTCCTTTTCCTCGGGCGTCTTCGAGGGACCGTCGGCGAGAAGGTTGATATTGGGCATTTGCGCCATCGCGGGAACCGCCCAGCCTGCCAGCACGGCGACCGCCATCGTCACGATCAGCTTCTTCATTGGTTACTCCCCGGTAGAGGCGCCTTATACCATCGCCTCGCCATGCGCCAAGCCCGCGGCACTGTGCCGAAACGGTGGACCGCAGGCCGGGATGTTCGCGGCCGCACCGTCTGCGCGCACCTGCCGTCTGTTCCACGGTGTGCCATCATCATAGTTTTCCAACTCCGGCCTTTTCAAGCCGCCGCTCTGCGGCAACATTCCGGCGGCTCCGCCGATCGCGGCGACAAAAGTCGACGAGACAAATCGACAAGACCATGGGAGGACCTCCGCGCGTGCCGAATGAGACCCCGAACTTCACCATCGACGACGCGAGGCGAATCCTCGATGACGTGTTCGCTCCCTGGATCAAGGATCTTGGCCTGATCGTCGAGGACATCGCGCCCTCCCCGCTGGGCGAAGCCGGCGCCATCCTGCGCATGCCGTTCTCGCCGCGGCTCTGCCGCGACAATGGCGTTGTCTGCGGCCAGGCGCTGATGGCTTTTGCTGATACCGCGATGGTGATCGGGATGGTCACCGCCAGCGGCGGCTACCGGCCGATGACCACTGTCGACCAGACCACGCATTTCATGCGCGCCATTGCATCCGCCGACGTGCTGGCGGATGCGCGCGTGGTGCGGATGGGCCGCACCATGAGCTTCGGCCGGGTCACACTGACCAGCGCCGGCGATGGCAAGCCGGTGGCCATGGTGTCGAGCGCCTTCGCGATGCTCTGATCCGCGCGGCCCGGCCGGGGTTAACGAAACGTGAAGGCGACGGCCCGGGCCTCGCGGGCCGGATTCATCTGATCGAAACGCGAGCGTGATTTATTTTAGGTGCTTTTGACGCGAAAGGTGACGCCATTCGGCACCGGGTTACAGGCCATGAGCGAGACGAGTGACAAGCGCATTGCACCGAGGCATCGGGTGCTGAAGCAGGGCAGGCTGGCGTTCGACGGCGGCGGCGCGGTCGATTGCATGGTCCGCAACATGTCCGATACCGGCGCCAGGGTCGAGGTGGTCAGCCCGGTCGGTCTGCCCGAAGCCTTCACGCTGGTGATCCCGGCCGACAAGTTCACGCGGCGCTGCCACGCAGTCTGGAGCCACGACAAGCGGATCGGCGTCGCATTCGACTGATGGCGGTGCGGAGGGCTAGGCCCGCCGCAGGCGCCATCGCCACAACGCCACGAACAGACCAACCAGCACAATGGCCGCGAGCAGCACACCGGCGGCAAACCGTCCGCCGGGGCGATCAATCGTCCGTGACCATAGCGAGGGCCCTTCGCCATCCCGCGCCAGCCGAAACGCCACGACGCTGTCGCCGAGCGACGTTCCCGCCTCCGAATGCCCCCCCGCTGCGATCACCACGAATTGCTCGCCCTTCCATTGATAGGTCATCGGATTGGCGACGCCCGGCGCGGGCAACCGGCCCTGCCAGAGCTCCTGACCTGAGACAGCGTCGAAGGCGCGCAGATAGGCGTCCATCGCGCCGGTGAAGACGAGGCCGCCGGCTGTGACCACGACGCCGTTGACGAGCGGCGTGCCCCACTTGAACGCCAGTCCGAGCGGAGCGCGATCCTCGGTGGTGCCGACGGTCGAGCGCCACAGGATCTTTCCGGCCTTGAGGTCGACCGCAACCATTTCGCCCCATGGCGGCCGGTTGCACAACAGGCCGAGCCTGGACACCGCGACCGCCCGTGTCACGGCGAACGGCGCTCCGCGCTGCAGTCCAAAATCAACACCGAGCGGCGCCTTCATCCGGTCGGCTTCTGCGCGCGGGATCAGCCTGACGATGTGGATGGCGCGGCTGACATTGGCGTAGAGGATCTGGTGGACGGGATCGAACGCCGCGCCGCCCCAGTTCACGCCGCCGCCGGTCATCGGAAACAGCAGCGTGCCCTGAGTCGTCGGTGGCGTGTAGAGACCCTCATTGCGCAACGGCGCGAGCTGATCATCGCAGGAGGAATCCAGGACGCGCGGCACGGCCCTGAAAATATCACCCGCCGCGAAGCGCTGATCGAGCAGCGGCGGCACATGGGTCGGGAACGGCTGCGTCGGCGACAGAACGTCACCCTCGACCGCGCCTTGCGGCACTGCGCGCTCCTCCACCGGCCAGACCGGCGCGCCGGTGTCGCGGTCGAGCACGAACACGAAGCCTTGCTTGGTCGGCTGCATCACGACGTCACGCGCCCCCTGCCCGGTCTCGATCCGCGCCAGCATCGGCTGCGCCGGCAGATCGTAGTCCCAGACGTCATGATGGGTGGTCTGAAACGACCAGGCCAGCGCGCCGCTTTCGATCCGCAAAGCGACCACGGAATCGGCGTGCCGGTTGTCACCCGGACGCGCACCACCGAAGAAATCCGGACTGGGCGAGGAGGTCGGAAGGAACACGAGGCCGCGCGCCTCGTCGACCGACATCGGCGCCCAGACGTTCGCATGTCCCGCCGCGATGCCGTCATGGATCAGCGGATCGAAGCTCCAGCGCAGCTCGCCGGTGCGGGCATCGAAGCCGCGGACCGTGCCTCTGGGCGCATCGACCCGCACGTTGTCGCCGATCGATGAGCCGACCACGACGACGTCCCTGCCCGCCACTGGCGCCGAGGTGATCTGGAACTCGCCCGGCCACAGCAGGTCCTTGCCGATGTCGATCCGCACTTCGCCGTCCGCTCCGAAGCCGGCGCAGGGCTGTCCCGTCCGGGCGTCGAGGGCGATCAGGCGCGCATCGACCGTACCCATGAACAGCCGGCTGCGGCATGCCGTGCCGGCGGGCGCCCGCTCGTCCACCCAATAGGCAACGCCGCGGCAGGCATAGCGATTGGCCGGGCGCCGTCCGCTACCGACCTTGGGATCAAAACGCCAGCGCTGAACGCCGGTGCCTGGGTCGAGCGCCACCACCTCGTTGAACGGCGTGCAGAACACCAGGCTGTCCTCGACCAGGATCGGCGTCGCCTCGAACTTGGTGCGCAAGGCTGCCGCGGGCGGCCGGCTCTGCAGATCCCCGGTGTGATAGTCCCAGGCGGGCACCAGCCGATCGACATTGGAAGGCGTGATCTGCGCCAGCGGCGAGAACCGCGTTCCACCGGCATCGCCGCCCCAGTGCTGCCAGCCAAAGGCCGGCACGAACATCAGCTGGCTCCAGACGAGGCCCGCGCAAACACCCGCTCGACGCAACGACATGACCCTTCCCTCCCTCAGACGGCATCCGAAGCGACGCACCGGCACGATGAAAGCAGCCTTCGCGGACGGATCGAGCGGGATGGGACGGACGGCGGCATCCGCGGGACGAGTGGTGAGGAGCGATGACGAATGGCGGAACCCAGAGGATGACCCGAACGAACGCCTCCCGCCCAACGTCAATGGCCGCCCCTGCGGGCGGCCACCTCGATGCACGGATGTCAGCAAGCTTCAGTAGCCGTAGCCGCGCCGTGCCGGATAGTTCTGAGGCACCCGTCCATAGCCGCCGCCATAGCCGCCGCCGATCCCGATGCTCACCGGCGGCGCCACGCGCACCGGCGGTCCATAATACACGCGCGGCGGAGGCGGCGGCGCATAGACGACGACATCGTCGCCAGGGTCGCGCCGGGGCGGGCGGCCGGCGCGCTTGGGCGGGTCCTCGTCGCGCTTCCTCGCCGGCTTCTCCTCGACCCGCTTCTCCAACTTCCGGGCCGGCGGAGGCGTCTGCGAGCATGGGCAGGTGGGGCCTGCCGCGGCCACGGCCGGCACGACCGGCGGGGCTGCCGAAGCGGCCGGGATCGCCGCATTGGCGGCCGCCACGACCGGCGTCACCACGGGCCGGTTGCGCAGGCGCTCGATCAGCTTGCGCGCGGTCGGGGTCAGGTCGCTGTTCGGATAGCGGTCGAGAAAGCCCTGATAGGACGCCACCGTATTGATCAGCACCGCCTCGTTCCAGGCGGCCATCCTGTTGTGGAGGTCGAGCCATTCCCGCGCCTGCGGGCCATAGGGCGGCGCGGTGTAGAGCGCCACGAACGCCTCATAGGCCTCGACGCTGCCGTCGCCGACGATGATTTCGTTGGCGGCCTCGATCGGCTTGCCTTCCAGGCTGCGCTTCCATTCGTCGACGCTGCGCTTGGCGACGGCCGGCCGCGGGCCCGCATTGGCAGCGCCCGCATCCGTCGCCCCGACGAAGCGAAAATCCTCCGTCAGGGACGACGAATCCCATGGCGTCTGACGGCCCTCAGTGACCTTGTTCACCGCGACGCGCACGCGCTTGAATGCCTGCTCGATCGGGAGGCCCGGCTCCCGCGCCGCCTGCAGCAGTGCCGTGGTGTAGGGGCTGTTGGCGCCGGTGCCATCCTCGGCTTCCGCGCCGGGCGAGGTCGAGTAGGACAGGAAGGTGCCCGGCGCTCCGGTCTTGGTGTCGACCAGCGCAAGGCCGCGGCCCGCGTTCTGGCTGATGGCGGGAAACGGATTGTTGCGGCAGGCGTCGAGCAGCAGGATGCGCATCCGGCTCGGTACCGAATTGAGCGTGTTCAGGAGATCGTTGAGACGCACGGCCTGCAGCGGAATGTCGGCTTCACGCCGCGGATCGACGTCGACGGGTACGAGATAGTTCTCGCCATCGATCTGCAAGCCGTGGCCGGCATAGAACACCAGCGCCACCGTGTCGGGTCCCTTGGCCGCGATCTTGGCAGCAAAGTCGCCCACCTCCCTGTTGAGGTCCCGCTGCGACAGATCGGCGGCGGTCGTCACGTCGAACCCCGCTTCACCCAGCATCTTCGCCATTGCCTTGGCGTCGTTGGCGGGGTTCGGCAGCGGCGTCACCGAACGATAGGCCGACTGCCCGATCACCAGCGCCAGCCTGCTGCCTTCGGCCAATGCGGGAGCAAGGCCGGCAAACAGGCCGCCGGCGAGCAATGCAGCCCTGAGAGCGTGCCGAAACATGGGATCTCCAATCTGCTCATGGCGTGCCTGTTGGTCGGGCCGGTTCGCGGCCGGGTTCATCCCGACGGGCACAATCCGGTGAGCACGATGCCGCACGGCAGGCGCCGTTCGCGCGCGCATGACGGCCTCCGGCCGCGACCGGACATCGTTGCTTCACGGGATCCCCGCAGCAATGCCGCGATCACCCGCTAGCGTCCGCGCCGAAACGGGGGGCGAGGCGACATGCGGCGGATTGCGTCACACGTGGGGCTGCTCTCGGCCCTGCTTCTGACCGGCTGCGCCGCCGACAGCAATGCGCGCCTGCCGGCCTTCATGCGAGCCAAGGCGCCCGAGCCGCCACCGCCCGAAGCCGCGCCGGACGTCGCGCTTCTCGTGCGCAAGAATCTCGACATGATCTTCGTCGCAACGACGCTGCCGCGCGATCTCGAGGCCACATCCGCCCGACATTCCGATGGCGGCGATACATGGACCGCCTGCGTGCGGGCTCAGATCACATCCGCCAGTGGAACCGCGCTTCGGCGCCAGACCTATCGGCTCATGATCAGGCACAACGAGATCATCGACCGGCGGCGCGCGGCGGCCAGCAACGACTGTGTTTCTGAAGATTACAAAGCCGTCCTGCCGACGAAGTAATTCCCTCCGAAGACGAGCTGGATCCGCCAACTCGACTGGAACTCGCCCTGTCGGCGGGCGTGCAGGAACGGACTACCGCACCGCTCGCAGATTGTTAGTTCTTAGCTAACGCAAATCCGCAACCGCACAGCGAACGAATGGCTCAAATTTAACGATTCCTGCGGAACATCGGGGCCCACAAACGCGGAATGACCCTGGACCTGGTTTTCCATGAACGTTCACCTCGTCGGCGATGACACGGCCAAGCTCGCTATGCTTCGCGGCATGCTGGCCGAACGCTGCTCGCTCACATCTGAACTGATCGGTGATGCCGACTTCAAAGGCGGCGACATCGACGCGATTGTCGTGGCCGCCGATCTGCGCCACGTCGACAACATCACCGCATTGAAGGAAATCTCCGACCGGCTCTCGCGTATTCCGCGGCGGATCTTCCTGACCAACAACAAATCCCGTCTGTCGACGGTCCAGGCCTATGCGCTCGGTGCGACCAGCGTGCTGTCGAGCACGCCGAGCCGCAATCAGTTGCTCGGAAAGCTGCTCGATGCGCGCCCCGGTTCTGCAGCCAAGAGCATCGCGACCGACGACCGCCAGGCTGCATTTGCGGGCGCGTCCTGCATCGCCTCGATGTTCGCAGCCGTGCTGGGCGGTACTGCGATCGACGTCGAGGAGACCCGGCGGGCGGGCAAGCGGATCGCCGACTGTATAGCGGAAAACGGTCTGTCCGACTGGCTCGCCACCGTTCGCCGCCATCACGAAGGCACCTATCAGCACTGCCTGCTGGTGACCGGCATCACCGTGGATTTCGGCTTGAGCCTCGGCGTCCACAGCTCCGATCTGGAGCGTCTCTACATGGCCGCGATGTTCCACGACATCGGCAAGGCCAAGATCCCGCTCACCATTCTCGACAAGCCGGGCCGGCTCGACGTCAAGGAACGCACGCTGGTGGAAACCCATCCCGTGGCTGGTTACGATGCACTGAAGGACAACGCAGCGATCACCGACGAAGTGCTGAAGGCGGTACGCAACCATCACGAATTTCTCGACGGCAGCGGCTATCCCGACGGGCTGATGGCCGACAACATCCCGGACCTGACGCGCATCCTCACCATCTCCGACATCTTCTCGGCGCTGATCGAATATCGCAGCTACAAGCCGGTGATGACGCGCGAGAAGGCCTATGAGATCCTCCAGGGGATGGAGGGCAAGCTCGAGAAGCCGCTGATCGGCGCCTTCCGCGAGGTCGCGCTGATCCGCTGACCGCATCCAGCGACATGCTGAACCGACCGTTAACGCATCGATTCGAATTGTTGGCCGGCGGCAAGCGTCTCTTGTCAGCTTTGCGCTAGTGTCGCCCACGCGGTGCGGGTTGTCCGCCTCGCGAGGGGATTATCGGGACGTGGCCGAGATCATCGATCGCGCGATGGCGACTGCTTCATCGACGTCAGGGAACCAGCAGGCCGGTCCGCTCGCGCGCGAGCGCGCCGCCGACCTGGTGCCGTTGGAGACCGTTTCACCGCAGGCATGGCAGGATCTGGCGGAGCGTGCGCGCGAGCCGAACGGCTATTACCTGCCCGGCTGGGAACGCGCGGTGAACGCCACGGCGCGCGGCCGCACCGGAACATCGGCGCTGTGCGCATGGGATGACGATCAGCCCTCGCGTCTCATCGGCCTGATGCCCACGACCTCTTTATGGCATGCCTGCAGGCTTCCCCTGCCTGCGCTCGCCAGCGGCCATCCCTACGGCACGCTGTGCACGCCGCTGCTCGACGCCGGGCGCGCGGAGCGGGCTGCGGCGCAACTGCTCGATGCCGCGCGACGAACGGGCGCTCGGGCCCTGCTGCTGCGCGACATGTCGCTGGCAGGCTCCGTGATGCAGGCGTTCGAGGCGGCGCTTCGTCGCGGGGATCTGCGCCCGCGTGTGCTGCAATCCTATGAAAGAGCCTTTCTCGATGCGACCGGCGTCGGCGACCAGGTGCTGCATGACGCGCTTGGCGCCAAGAAGCTGAAGGAGCTGCGCCGCCTGCGTCATCGGCTGGCCGAGCATGGCGAGGTTCGCTTCGAGGTCGCGCGTTCTCCCGGAGACGTTTCGACTGCGCTGGAAACGTTTCTGGTGCTGGAGGCGAGCGGCTGGAAGGGACATCGCGGTACTGCGCTGATCCAGCACGACGGCGACGCGGCGTTCATCCGACGCGCCGCACCGGCGCTGGCGCGGCACGAGGCCTGCGAGATCATCAGCCTCATGGCGGGCGACACCACCGTTGCGGCGGGCGTCGTCTTGCGGCATCAGGATCGCGCCTTCTTCTTCAAGCTCGGCGTCGACGAGCGCTTCGCGAAATACTCGCCCGGTGTCCAGCTGACACTTGACCTGACGCGGCACCTTTGCGCGGATCCGAAGATCAACGCCGCCGACTCCACCGCCGGTCCCGACCATCCCATGATCAACCCGATCTGGCGCGAACGCCTCGCCATCGGCGACGTGATGATCCCGCTTTATGCGCGCGATCCGGTCGTCGAGCTTATTCACGGCGCGTTGACTGCGCGACGCGAAGGCCTGGCCATCGCGCGCCGAGCGGTGCACGGGATCCGCGCCCTCCGAAAGCGCCGGCCGACTACTCAGCCGCCTCGGCGTTGACCTCCGCCGACACCTGCCGGATGGCGCGCGCCAGCATCTGTGGATCCTGCGCGCCGGAGACGGCGTATTTCTGCGCGAAGACGTAGGTCGGCACTCCGGAGATGCCCTTCTCTGCGGCCTCCTGCGCCTGGGCCGAGACCAGCGCCACATCCTCGTCCGTCGCCAGCATCTTGCGGACCACCTCGGCATCGAGCCCGCAATCCGCTGCGGCCTGTACCAGCACCTCGACGTCGGTCAGATCACCGCCGTCGCGGAAATACAACTCCATCAGCCGCTGCTTCATCTCCGGCGCCCTGCCGATCTCGCCGGCCCAGCGGATCAGGCGATGACAATCGATCGTGTTGGGCTGACGGGCGACACGATCGGGATGATAGCTCAGCCCCTCCTGCTCCGCGGCCGCGACCACGCGGCCTGCGATTCCCTTGTAGGCTTCGACCGATCCGAACTTGGTCGTGAGGTACTGCTCGCGGCTGATGCCCTCGCGCAGCACCCAGGGATTGAGGAAGAACGGCCGGAAGTTCACCTCGACCGGCACGTCAGGCACGAGCTTCAGCGCCTCCTCGATGCGCTTCTTGCCGATGTAGCACCAGGGACAGACGACATCGGAGACGACATCGATGATCAGCGGCTTCAAGGTGCTCATGCGCGTGCCTCCAAGTTCCCATGGCTGTGCCCAACATAAGCCCACGCGCGGCCAACACAAGCGGGGTCACGGCGAGGTAACCATCTCCTTCAGCCTGAGCGCAGTGAGCTCATCGGCGGGAAAGAAGGTCTCCAACGCCAGCTCCGACAGCGTGATGTCGACCGGCGTGCCGAACACCATCGTCGTCGAGAAGAAGCTCAGCACGTCATCGCCGACCCGAAGCCGCAATGGGATCGCGACGCTGTCGGCCGCGAGCGGCGCCGATCGCGCGGGGAATGGATAGGACTTCAGCTCCTCATAGAGCTTCAGCAGATCCGCATCCGCGGTGGCCTCGCATTGCCGGTGCAATCGCTCCAGCAGATGGCCGGCCCATTCGGCGAGGTTCACCGTCCGCGCCGCGAGCCCCTCCGGATGCAGCGCCACCCGCAGCACGTTGAGCGGCGGCGCAAGCAGCCGCTCGGAGACCCCTGTCAGCAGCGGCGCGATCATGCGGTTCGCCGCGACCAGGTTCCAGTGCCGGTCGATCGCCAGCGCAGGGTTGGGCTCGTGCGCCTTGAGCACGAGGTTCATCGCCTCGCGCGCGGGCTTGAGCGCCGGATCATCCAGCGGGCGCTGCTGGAAGGCGGGCGCGTAGCCGGCCGCCACCAGCAAAACGTTGCGTTCGCGCAATGGCACGTCCAGTCGCTCCGCCAGTTTGAGGACCATGTCGCGCGACGGCGCGGAGCGGCCGGTTTCCACGAAGCTCAGATGTCGTGCCGAGATCTCGGCATCGAGTGCGAGATCGAGCTGGGACAGATGCCGGCGCTGCCGCCATTGCCGCAAGTGCTCGCCGACATGAGCGGGTCTGGCGCGGTCGGCGCGCGCCGAAGCAAGCTGTGCATTCATGATCCGAGACCTATCACGCTGACGTCAGCGCCTCCATGATCTGCCAGGTAATCGAAATGCCTCCCGGCGCAGGTCATCGTCCTCACCACAGGAGATGACGATGAGCAGGCAGCGCGATCCCGAGACCCTTTCCTTCCCCTTCACCGCCGCCAGCCAATGGCTGGCGGGTCTCGCGACATCGCTGCTGGCGCGCTCGCTCAACATGCCGGAGTCGCTGCTGCACGTCACGGGCAGCCTCGTCTTCGCACAGGTGTACGCGATCGAGACGAGAGCCGCGCGCTCGCTGCGCCCGGCGCGGCTACGGCGTCAGCTCCTGGCCTGGTTCCGTTGAACCGCCCCCAACTGAAGGAGACCCGACATGATCACCTCGTCCGCTCTGCTCCGCCGCGCCCTGCTCGCCGATGCCGCCTTCAGCGGCGTTGCCGGACTCGCGCTCACCTTCGGCGCTTCGCCGCTGGCGACGCTGCTGCAACTGCCTGACGCGCTGCTGCTCGAGACCGGGCTGTTCCTGATCGTCTACGCGGGCTTCGTCGGCTGGCTGGGCTGGCGGCAGATGGCTCCAAGGCCGCTGATCCTTCTGGTCATCGCCGGCAATGCGGCGTGGACGGTCGGCAGCATCGCGTTGCTGTTCTCGGGCGTCGTCACACCGAACGTGCTCGGCGAGATATTCGTCGCGGTGCAGGCGGTGGGCACCGGCGTCTTCGCCGAATTGCAGTATATGGGCTTGCGCCGGAGCACCGTCGCGGTCACGGCCTGACCGGTGGTGAGCGCCGGGCTTCATGATCGAGCGGCCCGGCGCTCGCGACCGAACCGAGATTGACATGCGCGGCGAATGCATCTTCTGCATAATCTGAGATCGACAGGGGATCGCAGCGATGCAGCCGCAGGTGATCGGAACGGAAGGCTACGCCACCGAGGCCGACAGTCTCTTCGTGCGCTACGAGAGCATTCCGTCGGAACAGGTCCATTCCGCCGTGCTTCACCTGCTGCCCGCCGCGCCAGCGCGCGTGCTCGACATCGGTGCGGGCACGGGCCGCGACGCCGCCTGGTTTGCGAGCCTTGGACATCAGGTGGTGGCCGTCGAGCCGACCGAGGCACTACGCGTCGGCGCCATGCAACTGCATCCCTCCCCCGCCATCACCTGGATCGACGACAGCCTTCCCGATCTGGCCGCACTGGCCGCTCGTGACGAGCAGTTCGACCTGGTGATGCTGACCGCCGTTCTGATGCATCTCGACGAGGCGCAGCGGCGACGCGCGCTGCCCAACATCGCGGCACGGGTCGCCCCCGGCGGACTGCTGATCATGACGCTGCGGCATGGGCCGGTGCCGCCGGGCAGGCGGATGTTCGAGGTCGCGGCCGAAACGATCATCGAGCCGGCGCGCCAGCTCGGGCTGACGCTCCGGCTCAACCGCCTCGGCGAGTCGCTCGGCGCAGAGAACCGGGCGGCCGGAATCACCTGGACGACGCTGGCCTTCGGCAAGCCGTCCTGAGAGATCCCGGAAACGGGCCCGCCAGATCAGGCCGCCTTGGCGCGGCTGGTCAGCGTCTTTGCGGGAGTGGATTTGGTCTTGCCGCGACTGCCGGCAGCCGCCCGCCGGGACTTGGCTTTGCCGCGAGCCGCCGCGCCCGATTGGGCTTTTGCCTTGGACCGCTGCTTGGCCTTGTCCTTGACCAGCTTCTCGGCCTTTTTGTTCGCCTTCTTCTCGGCCTTGCGCGCGTCCTTCGCCTTCACCCGCGCCCGCTCGGCGCGCGCCTCGGCCTTCTTCTTCGCCCGCTTCTTCTCGCAAGCATCGCATTTGCAGCCGATCGGCTTCAGATAGGCTTTGAAGTAGTCCGTGCCGTAGTCGTAGTTGATCTCCTCGCCGGGCTCGATGTTCTTGATGGCCCGGATGAAGATCTTCTTCTTGCGCGGCTTGACGTCGGACTCGGCGTTCGGCTTGCAGGAATGATTGATGTAGCGGGCGACGTTCTCGCGGATCGAACCGTCGATGGTCCAGCGCTTGTCGAGCTCGAACAGATATTTGTTCTCGATCGCATCCTCCTCCGCCTTCTTCGAATCCAGGAGCGGTCCGAAATAGCGGATGATCTTGGTGCCCTTCTTGATCGGCTGGGTGGCAAACAGGCCGAGCCCCGTCTTGGAGCGGCCGATGCGATAGGGTTTGGATTGCGGGATGACAGGCATGAGTGATGAGAAGACTTGGACCTCGCGAGGCCGCCGTTCTAGGATAAATTCGCGACGCTGTCAGGTGTTTCCCGCCGCCGTTTCGCGCCGTCCCCAGCTTGCAGCGTCCTGCGCAGGACGAGTTCCGGTCATCAGGGGCCCTGCCGCTCGAAATCCTTCGGCATCGCGACGTGGCGCGAATCAGCGCCGCGCTTATGCTCTAGGCTGCGTCCGTCGGCCGGGCGGCCGCAGCGAACGTCACTTCGCGGTCTTGCGCACGGCGGATGTGCGCCTGCTCGCTGGCTTCGATGCGCTTTTCCCGGTCTTCGATTTCGCCACCCGCTTGCGGCCGCTGGTCTTGGTCGTTGCCGCCTTCTTGGCCAAGACGCGCATGTTGTCGACCAGATTGGGATAGCGCCGTCCGGCGCGCCGGGCGCGGGCCTTGGCCGTCGCCTTCTCGGCCGGAGTGAGATGGGTGGAGGCCTTGCCGGCGCGCTTGCGCGGATTGGCCTTGCTCCAGGGAGCGCGTGGGGTTCGTGCCATGCATTGCCAACGCATGATCCCCCACCCGGTTTCCGGTGCGTCGAACTACGCGCCCGGCGGCAGCTTCGGCACCGTGGCCCTGAGCATCGCCTCCAGCAGCTTTTCGGCCGTGGTGCCCGGCGGCGAGCGGCGCAGGATGTCGGCAAGGCGGCCGTCGAGCAGCAGCATCGTGTAGCCGTGCACCAGCGACCAGGCGCGGGCGATCGCCGCCGACTGATCGAGCGACAATTCCTCGTCGCCGACCGGGCCTTCGCTGCGCGCGGCGACCGAGCCCGCGAGTCCGGCAAACGAGGCTTCCGCGGCCTCGTGCAGCGCGGGGCGGGAATAATCCAGACGCTCCGTCCGGAACATCAGTCCATACATGCCGGGATTGGCCTGCGCATAGGCGACATAGGCGCGGGCCCGCGCCATCGCCCGCTCGATCGGCGTGCCCGGCTGCTCGCCGGCCGCTTTCATCGCTGCATTGAACCGCGTGAATCCGATTGCCGCGAGCTCGCTCACCAGCCCGGTGAGATCGCCGAAATGATGCGTCGGCGCCGCATGCGACACGCCGGCCTCGCGCGCCACCGCGCGCAAGGTCAGTCCGGCCAGCCCGTCGCGCTCCAGCACGCGCTCGGCCGCTTCGAGCAGCGCATCGCGCAGCGCGCCGTGATGATAGGGGGCGGCCGGCTCGCCCGCGCTCACCGCGCGCCGCGATCGCGTCCGGGCCGCCGCCGTCGTCGTCCGGTGCCTGCTCAGTCTTGCCTGTTCGATCTTCGTCATGCTTCTCCTTATACAAGCAATTTTGACAGCGTAAAGATTAGCCTTGACCTCGGGCTTCTCGGCCGGTAGCTTTATCTTTACATCGTAAAGATAAAGCTGGCATCGAGGGGAAGGACACGCCATGAATGGACCGTCGAAAGAAACAGTCCAGCGCCGCACTCCGCGCGACAACATCGCGCCGATCCCGTTCGAGGCCGACGCGCCGTTCCTCGCCATCACCGGCGAGCTGCCGCGCGAGCTGAACGGCACGCTCTATCGCAACGGCCCCAACCCGCAATTCTCTTCGCCAGGCTCGCACTGGTTCGTCGGCGACGGCATGCTGCACGCGTTCCATCTGGAGAACGGCCGCGCGTCTTATCGCAACCGCTGGATCCGCACCCCGAAATTCGAGGCCGAGCGCAAGGCCGGCCGCGCCCTGTTCGGCGGCTTCGGCCGCAGGCTGCCGGATGCGCCGGCCGACGTCACCGATGGCGGCGTCGCCAACACCAACGTCATCGCCCATGCCGGCCGCCTGCTCGCGCTCGAGGAGGCGCATCTGCCGACCGAGATCGAGCCGGGCACGCTCGCCACGCGCGGCTATCATGATTTCGGCGGCCGCCTCCGCGGCGCCTTCACCGCGCATCCGAAGACCGATCCGGTCACCGGCGAATTGCTGTTCTTCGGCTACAACGCCGCCGGACCGCTGACGCCGGCGCTGTCCTACGGCACGGTCGATGCGGCCGGCAGGCTGACGCGCCTCGATCGTTTCGAGGCGCCCTATGCCAGCATGGTGCACGACTTCATCGTCACGGCCAACCACGTGCTGTTTCCAATCCTGCCGCTCACCGGCAGCATCGAGCGCGCAATGTCCGGCAGGCCGCCTTATGCCTGGGAGCCCGACAAGGGCGCCTATGTCGGTGTGATGAAGCGCAGCGGCGACATCAAGGACATCGTCTGGTTTCGCGGTGACGCCTGCTACGTCTTCCACATCATGAACGCCTGGGAGGACGGCAACCGCATCGTCGCCGACGTGATGCAGTTCGAGGAAGCGCCGCTGTTTCCGCATCCCGACGGGCGCCCGACCGATCCGGCCAAGTCGGTCGCGCGGCTGTGCCGCTGGAGCTTCGACCTCGCAGGGAACACCGACCGTTTCACGCAGAGCTATCTCGACGACCTCACCGGTGAATTCCCCCGCATCGACGACCGCCGCGCCGGGCTCACGAGCCGTCACGGCTGGTATGCCTGCGCCAATCCGGACGGGCCGCTGTTCGGCGCACTGTCCGGGCTCGCCCATGTCGACGGCGCCGGCACGCGCCAGGCGACCCATCTGCTGCCCGCCGGCGACACCCTGTCCGAGCCGGTATTCGTGCCGCGCAGCCGCGATGCCGCCGAGGGCGACGGCTGGCTGCTGACCGTGGTCTGGCGAGCCGGCTCCAACACCAGCGACCTCGCCGTGTTCAACGCCACCGACATCGGCGGCGGTCCGGTGGCCCTGGTGCATCTCGGCCATCGCGTGCCCGATGGATTCCACGGCAATTGGGTCGAGGCTGACGATCCAAGACATTGAAAAACATGAACTAAACTTACGTCCTCACAATATTTTGACACTGTCAAGATTAACTTGACCCGGCTCCGCCGGGATCGTATTGATCTTGGCATTGTAAAGATTGACCGGGCGGCTCCATGACGATCTTCCTCATCCTAGCGCCCTACGGCGTCTACGCGGCGCTGATGATGGTGGTCTCGGCCACGCTCAGCCTGGCCGTGGCCACCGCGATGTGCCTGGCCGTTGTCGCGCTTGACGTCGTCAAGGGCCGTTCGATCAAGATCCTCGGCCTGGGTTCGGCGATCGTGTTCGCAGGCGTAGCCGCCTACCTCAGCTTGATCGACCCGACGCTGAGCGCATCGGCGGTGCGTCTTGCGGTCGACTGCGGCATTTTCGCGCTGTCGCTGGGCTCGATGCTGCTGCGCATGCCGTTCACGCTGCAATATGCGCTCGAGGCCGTGCCTCCGGAAACCGCGGCGATTCCGGGCTTCCTGCGCGCCAATTACGTCATCACCGGCGCCTGGACTGTTTCCGCGCTGCTGATGATCGTCGGCAATCTGATGACGCTCTACGTGCCCGGCCTGCCCTATTGGACCGGCCTCGCCATCGCCTTTGCCGCCCGCAACAGTGCACTTTATTTCACGCGCTGGTATCCTGACTACCGCCGAACAAAGGACGTGGCAGCGCAGACTGCCGCCGCAATGTCCGGCCAAGATTCGTGACCGGGGTCTGCTGCAGGAGACGTGCGTGAAAGTCGTGTTTGCCAAGCTGATTGCCGACTTCCTGTCGGCCGCAGTGTTCTTCCTCCTTTACATCGCGACCGACGACGTGGTGCTGGCGACCGCCGTCGCGGTGGCCGTCGCCGTGGTGCAGGTGGTCTGGGCGCGCATCAAGGGCGTGCATCTCAGCTTCATGGCCTATGCCAGCGTCGGCCTCGTCATCGTGCTCGGCGGCGTGACGCTCCTGACCAACGATCCCCGCTTCATGTTCGCCAAGCCCGCGATCGGCCATTTCGCCATCGGCCTGATCATGCTGAAGCGCGGCTGGATGCTGCGCTACGTGCCGCCGATCGTGTCGGAGACCATCCCGGAATACGTCACCATCGCCGGCTATGCCTGGGCGGCGCTGATGTTCGCGCTCGGCCTCGGCACCATCGCGGTCGCCATGACCGGCGACATCAAGCTGTGGGTGCTCTACATCACCGTGGTCGCGGGCGGCGCCAAGGTCGCGGCCTTCGCGCTGCAGTTCATCGCCTTCCGCTTCGTGGTCGCCAACCGCCTCAGGGCGGCGCGGGCCTGACCGCTGCATCCGATCGCCGCAATGGGCTTACGCGCAAAGATGCGCTATAGGGGCGGCCGAACGCATCCTCGAGGCCGCCGCCTCGAGGTCCGCAAAGCGCAACGCCAGGAGAACGATCGATGGCTGTGGACGGCAACTGGAATCTGACCTTGAACACGCCGATGGGCGAGCGCAGCGCGACCCTGAGCGTGAAGAGCTCGGGCGCGACGCTGACCGGCACCCAGGCCGCCGAGGGCGATTCCGCCGAGATCTTCGACGGCACCGTCAACGGCGACGACGTCGCCTGGAAGGTCTCCATCACCAGCCCGATGCCGCTGACGCTCGACTTCAAGGGCAAGGTCGCCGGCGACACCATCTCCGGCGAGATGGGCATCGGCTTCATGGGCAGCTTCCCGTTCACCGGCGCGCGCGGCTGAATCCGTAAGGTGGGCAAAGGCGCGCCCACGCCGCCACTCGATGGCGATGTGCTCTCCCGCGCCGTGCCCACCATTCGCTCCGCAATGCTCCGACTGACGGTGGGCACGCGACCGCCTTGCGGGCGGCCGCTTTGCCCACCCTACCGCCGCGCCGCTCGGGCTTGTTCCGCTTCACATCTCAAACAGCATGGACAAGCGCGCGCGCACTCGCGGCGAACATCGCCCGAGGGATACATCGGCATGTCCCTCTCCAAATGCAGAGGGCGCAGGGAAGGCCAGGCGTCGGCTGACGCCTGCGGCCCGCCTGCGAAAGAAATGCAGGCGGCAGGTACCACAGGTGCAGCCGAGAACACCCGGCCTTCCCTGCGCGATGGTCTTCACGCTTATACGCGATCTCCCCGGTGTCCGGCTTGTTAGCCACCGTCGCCCGAAGGATCATCATCCTCCGGACTTGGCGCCAGCTTCGGGGCGCCAGGACCACGCGACTTCGCGTCCGCATATCGCCGTTCGTCGGCACACCCCGAGGGCATGCTGCGGCAATCCGCGGCCATCGCCTCCCCGCCTCGCGTGTCGTGACGATCGCGCGCAACGCCCCTCCGCAGTGAGGCGGGATGGCGAGAGAGAACCACGATTTCCGAAATTTGGCAAGTGATTTATTTTTTTCGGAAATAGGAGCCACCATCTCGCCTCCCCGGCCGGGCATCACGCAACACTCTCTCTTTTGTCATCGAGCCCGGACTCCATCGTGCGGCAATGCGCGCGGCAAAATGGATTCCGGGCTCGCGCTGCGCGCGCCGCCCGGAATGACGGCTGAGTTTGTCGCGGCCGTCGTGCCCATATGCCGCGTTCAAAACCAGATCTGCATCGGCACGCCATGCGCGTCGCGCGGCGGCTCGCCCTCAGGGACGCTGCCGACACAGTCGCAAGCGGCGAGTGCGACGGCACAGGCGTCGAGCACGTCGTCTTTCTTGGCGCCGGTGCCGCGACGCGCGATGCCGATCCAGTCATCGATCTCGGCAAAGCCCGCGGCGATCAGCAAGGCGCGCCGCAGCGCGGCGCCCTGCTCCGTCTTCTTCGACGGCAGCGGCGCGCCGTGGAGGCGCAGGAACACGAGCTCCGGATGCACCTCGCGGATGTCGAGCTCGCGATGCGCGCGCACGAAGGCATCGACCTCCATGATCTTGCGGCCGAGATGCCAGAGCTGGCGCGAGGCGCGCGGCTGGCGGCGGCGCGAGGCCTCGATATTCGCCTCATCGGGATCCGTGTACTCCTCCCACAGCCAGCGCCGCGCGCCAGTGAAGACGCGGGAGCGATGCGGCGTCAGCTTGTCGCGGGCGAGCTGGTCGCAGTCGCGATTGCCGTCGTCGGTCATGCCAATCGGCATATCGATGGCGGCACGGGCGAAGGGGGCTGCAAGCGCGGTCGAGATATCAGCCGGGAAGCTGATCGCGTGATCATCGCCATCGATCGACACCACGACCCAGCCGTTACGGAAGCCATCGAGTCCGAGGAACATTGCTCCGACGCAGCGGACGCTGTCGCCCCGCGCCGGTCAGGCCGGACGCCGCGGCACGATGGCGATCGGGTTGAAGGTGTAGACCGCCTCGCCGTGTTGATTGAAGGCCGTCCATCTGATGCGCGCAACGCCTTGCGGCTTGCTCTGCGAGGGCACGAGGTCGACCACCTCGCCCTCGAGATGCAGTGTGTCGCCCGGCCGCACCGGCTTCATCCAGCGCAGCTCGTCGACTCCGGCGCCGAGCAGTGGATGCGGTCCGAACGGACGCGTTTCCGCCGCGAGCCGCATCGCGATCGCGGCGGTGTGCCATCCGGAGGCTGCAAGGCCCTGGAAGATCGTCTTCTCCGCAGCCTCCTCGTCGAGGTGAAACGGCTGCGGATCGAACTCGGCAGCGAAACGCTTGATGTCCTCGCGCGACACCGTCGTCTCGCCGCTCTTGAATCGCATCCCGATCCGAAGATCATCGAACCACTCAATCATACGGCCCTCGCATCGATAGGACGTATGTCAATGAGAGCTCAGCCGAGGTTCAGCTCCTTGAAAAAGTCGTTGCCCTTGTCGTCGATGATGATGAAGGCCGGGAAGTCCACCACTTCGATGCGCCAGATCGCTTCCATGCCGAGCTCGGGATATTCGACGACCTCGACCTTCTTGATGCAGTGCTCGGCGAGGTTCGCCGCGGCGCCGCCGATCGAGCCGAGATAGAAGCCGCCGTGCTTCTTGCAGGCTTCGCGCACCGCCGGCGCGCGGTTGCCCTTGGCGACCATGACCATCGAGCCGCCGGCCGCCTGGAACTGGTCGACGAAGGAATCCATGCGGCCCGCGGTGGTCGGGCCGAACGCGCCGGAGGCGTAGCCGTCCGGGGTCTTGGCGGGACCGGCGTAGTAGACCGGATGGTTCTTGAAGTAGTCCGGCAGCGGCTCGCCGCGGTCGAGGCGCTCGCGCAGCTTGGCGTGCGCGGCGTCGCGGGCGACGATCATGGTGCCGGTCAGCGACAGCCGGGTCTTGATCGGGTTCTTCGACAGAGTGGCGAGGATGTCCTTCATCGGCTGATTGAGATCGATCTTCACGACCTCGCCGCCAAGCGCCTGCTCGACCTCCGGCAGGTACTGCGCCGGATGATGCTCGAGCTCCTCGAGATAGACGCCGTCCTTGCTGATCTTGCCGAGCACCTGGCGGTCGGCCGAGCAGGACACGCCGAGACCGATCGGCAAGCTCGCGCCGTGGCGCGGCATGCGGATGACGCGGACGTCATGGCAGAAATACTTGCCGCCGAACTGCGCGCCGACGCCGAGCGACTGCGTCATCTTGTGGATTTCCTGCTCCATCTCGAGATCGCGGAAGGCGTTGCCGTCCGGGGAGCCCTGGGTCGGCAGCG
Source organism: Bradyrhizobium sp. HKCCYLRH3061 (assembly GCF_051168015.1). Lineage (NCBI taxonomy): Bacteria > Pseudomonadati > Pseudomonadota > Alphaproteobacteria > Hyphomicrobiales > Nitrobacteraceae > Bradyrhizobium > Bradyrhizobium sp. HKCCYLRH3061. The sequence continues at coordinate 222,576 of NZ_JBNPUE010000004.1, read as the reverse complement.
CGTCGAGATAACGCGCAGACGCCAGCTTGACCGTCTTCATGCACAGCTCGGCCGAGGTGCCGCCGATGACGATGGCCAAGTGATAAGGCGGGCACGCCGCGGTACCGAGCGTCAGGATTTTCTCCTTCAGGAACGCCAGCAGCCGATCCTTGGTCAGCACCGAGGGCGTGGCCTGAAACAGGAAGCTCTTGTTGGCCGAGCCGCCGCCCTTGGCCATGAACATGAACTTGTAGGCGTCCTCGCCTTCCGCGTAGATCTCGGTCTGCGCCGGCATGTTGTTGGCGGTGTTCTTCTCCTCATACATCGTGAGCGGCGCGACCTGCGAGTAGCGCAGGTTGCGGCGCAGATAGGCGTCGCGTGCGCCTTGGCTGAGCGCCGCCTCGTCGTCACCGTCGGTGATGACGTTGCAGCCCTTCTTGCCCATGATGATCGCGGTGCCGGTATCCTGGCACATCGGCAGCACGCCGCCGGCGGAGATGTTGGCGTTCTTCAGGAAGTCGAGCGCGACGAACTTGTCATTCGGGCTCGCCTCCGGATCCTCCAGGATGCTGCGCAGCTGCTTCAGATGGCCGGGGCGCAGGAAGTGGTTGATCTCGCCGAACGCGGCCTCCGACAAGGTCCGCAGCGCCTCCCGCGACACCACCAGCATGTCGCGGCCCAAGACCTTCTCGACCCGCACGCCGTCGGTGGTGATCTTCTTGTAGGGCGTGGTGTCCGGCCCCAGCGGAAACAGCGGCGTGTGCTTGTAGGGCGGGACGGGCTTGGACTGGTCGGGGAAGGCGGTCGGCGCGTTCATGGCGAGCTCGTGGGGTTCTAAAGATGGCCGCTGAAAGCGGTCTTGACAGGTCTGATACGCTACCGGTCGGAAGCCTTGCAAGACATGTCTCCGTACAGCAGCCGAGGAGTAAGATCATGGCGACTTTTGTCCTGATTCCAGGAGGTTGGCACGGCGGCTGGATGTACGCCGCGCTCTCGGCCAGGCTCCGCCAGGCCGGTCATGACGCCTATGCCTTGACCCTGAGCGGATTGGAGGAAACGCCCGCCCGCACCCATGCCGTCAATCTCGAGACCCACGTCACCGACGTCGTCGAGCTGCTGACGACCGAAGATCTGTCCGAGGTCATCCTGTGCGCGCACAGCTATGGCGGCATGGTCGCGACCGGCGTCGCCGACCGCGTGCCGGAACGGCTCGTCGCACTGATCTATCTCGATGCCTTCGCACCCGAGAACGGTCAGTCATGGTGGGATCTCGCCGGTGACGCGTATCGCCGGTTCGTGATCGAACGCGCCGGGCATGACGGGCTGACGGCGCTGCCGCGCGAAGGCTCCGATCCGCGCCGCCGGCCACATCCGCTCGGGACCTTCATCCAGGCCCTGAACCTCCGCAGTCCGGCGCCGCCTACTCTGCACCGCACCTTCGTCTACGCCAGCGGATGGAGCGCGACGCCGTTCACCGCGCAATATGAGCGGCTGCGCAACGATCCCGCGTGGCGCGTGCAGGCATTTGCCTGCGGGCACGATGTCGTGCAGCACGCCCCCGACGAGACGTTCGACCTGCTGATCGAGACGGCCCGCGAGGTCGCCGCAACATGATGCCGCGACCAGCGCAGTGTCGCACCACGAGATCGATTGCGATCGGTTGCCGAATTATGTAACCTTAGATTGTTGACATATTCATTTTCTTCCTGGAGGCGTCATGACACGAGGTCTCGTTTCCATCATCGCATTCGTCCTTGCCCTGATCACCCTGCTCCCGAGCTCCGCTGGTGCCGTCGGTCCCGGCCGCGCGTGCGGCGGCTTCGCCGGCATTCGCTGCAATGCCGGTCTCTATTGCGAATTCCCAGCCGGCCAGTGCGGCCGGTTCGACATGATGGGCGTCTGCCGCCGAAAGCCGACGCTCTGCCCACGCATCTACATGCCGGTCTGCGGCTGCAACTTCCAGACCTACGGCAACGACTGCGAGCGCCGCGCAGCCGGCGTCTCGCTCGCACATCCGGGCCGCTGCTGGTTCTGAGCAAGCGATCGCGCCGCTGCCGCCGGCATGTGACCGCCGTCCCGTCAACACGCGGCCACACCCGCTGATGATCTTGTGCGGCTGCGGCGCATCGCGCTTGCATGCCCCCCTCGCGCAGGCTTCAATGGCGCGGGGGTATTTGGAATGCAGTCATCGCTTTGCTCATTTGGCCGCTTGGCCGGATTTGTTTTTCTCGTTGCGTTGAGCAGCGCGCTGCTGCCGCAGGCGGCACGGGCCGATCGTTGCGATGACGTTGCCAAGGAACTGAAGAACGGCATCGACGGCATCAAGATCGGCCAGACCGCGGCCGGCACGGTCTATCTCGCCCATCCCAAGGCACACGAGATCACGCTCGGCTGCTCATCGAAGAATGTCAGCAACCAACTGTTCGGTAAATCAGAACGCAAGCCGACGCCGGCCTTCATCGAGCTGATGGCGAGCGCGGCGGCGATCGTGTTCACCTTGCCGAAGGACGACATGCAGCGCGGCGTCACACGCTGTTACCGCCGGCTCGGAATCTTCCGCGGCGACGACGTCGCCAGCCGCTACCGCCGGCTCGACATGCGTTGCGCCCGAACCAAGACCGAGTCCTCGATCACGATCAGCCGCAGCAAGGACCAATAGGCCGGGGGTGACGCTAGAGCCTTGCGGTTTCTGCGCCGGCGGCAGCGACCCGTTCACTATTCGCCGCGCCACCGACAGTTGCAGACAATTCGAACGATCTGCTTGACGAAGTTTTCGTCAGGGATGGCCACGCTTGTCGCAACACCAAGCGAGGAGCTGGACCATGTCCGTTTCGAGCGTTTCGTCGTCATCGCCGCCGCCCTCACCGCCGCCGGTCTCGACCGAGACGACCAAGCCGCAGACCCAAGACACCCAGGCGCGGAACCAGACGCAGCAGAGCCAGGCCGTGAATCCCGCCAAGACCGGCGACGAGGCGGCCGCGGAGAAGCAGGCCTCGCGTCCGCCGCTGCCGCCCGGCCAGGGCACCCGCGTCGACATTCTCGCCTGACGATCCCACACCCTCAGGCCAACTTCGTATAGCGGCGGCGCCCCAGGCGCCCGCCGCTATACGTGTGAGCGGGGCCCTGGCGGCGCGGCGATCCACGTGGTTTTGGAGCACGCGCGCGGCTCGCTCGGGTGAGGCGTTACAGGTCTACCGACACCCACTTCCCGTGCGGCCGCCCCTCACCCCAACCCTCTCCCCGTGAAGAACGGGGAGAGGGAGCGCAGCGCCGACGAGGCGCCAGCGAGGCTCTCAGAGGAGCACGCGAAGCTCGCTTCAGCATGACTGCACGCCCTCAGCCCTCAGGCATCCAGCGCCTTGTAGTGGCGGAAGATGCCGTCTTCGTTGAAGGGGATGCGGCGGTCGCTGGCCAGATAGGCCGAAATGTTCGGCCTGGCGGCGACGCGGCCGTGCAGCGCGACGAGGCCTGGAATGTTGCGCTCGAATGCCGTCATGCGATGGGGAAAGGCGTAGCGCAGGCCGGCGACGATCTGGAACAGCGACAGGTCGACATAGGTGAGCCGACGCCCGGTGATGTAGGCGCCACCGCTTTTCGATAGGAGCTGCTCGAAATAGCCGAGGAATTTCGGCACCCGCTCGCTCCAGAACTCGGCGGTGCGCTTTTTGGCCGGCGCGCGCTGGTCCTCGTAGTACAGCGTCGGCCCGAGCGGATGATGGGTGTCATGGATCTCGACGACGAAGTCGGTCACGGTGAGCTGCAGCTGATGCACCCAAAGCTGGCCGGCTTCGGTCTTCGGGGCGAGGCCATGGCGGCTGCCGAGAAACAGCAGGATGTTGGCGGTCTGGCCGATGACGCGGCGGCCCGCTCTCAGGAACGGCGGCGCGAAGGGCGGCGTGTCGCTGTCCGCCGCCATCATCGCCGTCATCGTACCGATGCCGTCCTCGCGCGCGACATCGCGATAGGCGGCGCCCGCCTCCTCCAGCGCGAGACGCACATATTCGCCGCGGCCCTGGATCATGGGCCAGTAGTAGAGCTCGTAACGCATGGGCCATCCTCATTGCCTGTTCATCGCGGCACGCCACTATAACCACGCGCAAAGCAAAAGCGCCGCGGATTGCTCCGCGGCGCCCGATGATCGTTCGACCTATGGCGTCAGCCGACCTGCTGGATCGCCGACAGCTGCCAGTCGGCGCCGGGGTGACGCAGGAAGGTCCAGATCTCCGTGACCTCCTGCGGCTGGTCGGAGCCGTCGACAACGCGGCCCGAGGCGCGCTCGATGGTCTTGTCGGCCAGGGTGAAGCGCATCGCGACCGTGGCGTAGTCGGCGCCATTCTCGCGCCAGGCTTCGGCGAGGTCGCCCTGCAGCAGCTTCACGGCGCTGACCTTGTTGACCACGCCGCGGGCCTGGTTCTGCTCGAGATCGCGCTCGAAATACGAGGCCATCTCGGGCGTCGAGAGCAGGCGCAGGCGGCCGACATCCTCGTTCGACCAGGCGGACTGGATCTCGCCGAGCAGCCGCTCGAACGCCTCATAGTCGGCCGGCTGGATCTGCAGCGGCGGCACAGTGTTGCCGCCGCCCAGGCCGCCGAAGCCGCCGAGACCACCGAAGCCGGAGCGGAAGCTCTGCTGGCCGTCGGCCGGCGCCGGGCCGGCGGCATAGGCCGGCTGGTTGCGGCGCTGCCACCAGGCCATCGCCATGCGCACCAGGAACACCACCAGCAGGACCTGGAGGATCAGGCCGATGATCGAGGCAAAGCCGCCGAGGCCGGAGAACAGGCCGCCGCCGAACAGCATGCCGAACAGGCCGGCGCCGAGAAAGCCGGCGGCGAGGCCGCCAAGCAGGCCACCGGCGCGGCCGCCGAACAGGCCGCCACGCGCGGGCGCAGCCGTGTTGAAGCCGCCGGGCTGGCCCGGCTGGGTGATCGTCCTATTGAACTGCGACGCCGATCCCGGCGCGGTCGTGGTCGAAGGCGGCGCGGAGAAGGTGCGCGTGCCGCGGGAGCCCGAGCTGGAGCCGCCGCCGATCCGGGCGTCGGCCGCCGAGACGGCGAGCACCGTCGGCAGCGCCAGTGAAAGGGCCACGGCCATCGCCTTGAGGAGGCCGCTTTTGCGCTGCATGAAGCTCATCTGTGTTTCCCATGACTCCCCGGAATGGGGATGCCCGTAAGATGGGCACAACCCGCGAAAAAGGAAGGCGGCACGAGGCCGCGCGGCTGCGGCGCTGGGTCGCGGGATGAACGCGCCTGGCCGGCTGGTCAAGGAATCCGCCAAGGAACTCCGGTAACCTATTGTGGCGCCATGGTTTCCTTGACAGCCGCCACGAGCTGGCTGAGCGTGAAGGGCTTCGGCAGGAACGCAAACTGCTGGTTCTCCGGCAGGCTCTTCTCGAACGCATCCTCGGCATAGCCCGAGACGAAGATGATCTTGATCTCCGGATTGCGCTCGCGCATCGCCTTGAGCAGCGTCGGCCCGTCCATCTCCGGCATCACGACATCGGACACCACGAGATCGAGCACGCCGTCGCACTCCTCCAGCGCCTCCATCGCCTCGACGCCGTTGGACGCCTCGATGACGCTGTAGCCCCGCGAGCGCAGGCCGCGCGCGTTCAGCGCCCGCAGGCCCTCCTCGTCCTCCACCAGCAGGATCGTCCCCTGCCCGGTCAGGTCGGCGCGCGGCTTCGGCGCATCGGCGGCAGCCGGCTCCTTGGCGGCGCCGTTGACGGCCTGCGGCTCGACCTGGACCTCCGGCACGACGATGTGGCGCGGCAGGAAGATCTGGAACGAGGTCCCCTTGCCGACCTCGCTGTCGACATAGATGAAGCCGCCGGTCTGCTTGATGATGCCGTAGACGGTCGACAGCCCGAGACCGGTGCCCTTGCCGACCTCCTTGGTCGAGAAGAACGGCTCGAAGATCTTCTCGCGGATCTCTGCCGGAATGCCGGTGCCGGTATCGCTGATCTCGATGCGGACGTAGTCGGCCACCGGCATGCCCTTGTAGGCGGCCTGCGCGACCTCGTCGGACGAGACGTTGGCGGTGCGCACCGAGAGCTTGCCGCCATCGGGCATCGCGTCGCGGGCGTTGACCGCGAGGTTCACGACCACCTGCTCGAACTGCGAGACGTCGACCTTGACCGGCCAGAGGTCGCGGCCGTGAACCAGGTCGAGCTTGACCTTCTCGCCGATCAGCCGGCGCAGCAGCATCGTCAGGTCGGACAGTGCATCGCCGAGATCGAGCACCTGCGGCCGCAATGTCTGCCGGCGCGAGAAGGCGAGCAGCTGCCGCACCAAGGTCGCGGCGCGGGTCGCGTTCTGCTTGATCTGCATGATGTCCTGGAACGACGGGTCGGTCGGCTTGTGCGCGTTCAGCAGGAAATCATTGGCCATCATGATGGCCGAGAGCACGTTGTTGAAGTCGTGGGCGATGCCGCCGGCGAGCTGGCCGACCATCTCCATCTTCTGCGACTGGTTGATCTGGTTCTCGAGCGCGCGGCGCTCGGTGGTCTCCAGCATGTAGACGATCGCAGCTTCCGTCTCGCGCTCGTCCTCGTCGACCGCGGTGACGAAGAACTGGCCGAAGCGCTCCTTCGGCCCGTCCAGCATCACCTCGACCGGCGGAATGTCCGCCTGCCCCTCGGCCGCCTGGTTGATCGCGGCGATCAGCAGATGCCGGTCGCGCTGGCTGACGGCGCGGAAGATCGACTTCGCCGCCGCCGCATCGCCGCTGACGCTCTGCGCGAGCTTGGCGAAGCGGGCGTTGGCGCGCACCACGGCGCCGCCGCGGTCGACGGTCGCGATCGCCATCGGCGTATGGTCGAAGAAGCGCATGAAGCGCACCTCGGCGGCGCGCTCCGGATCGGAGCGCTCGTCGCGGGCGCGGCTGATGACGAGCGTGCGCGAGGCGCCTGGCTTGCCGTCGGCGCCGAAGGCGAGCTTATGGTAGAGCCGCGCCGGCATGGTCTTGCCACCGCGCATCTTCAGGTCGATGTCGAACACCTCGGTGCGGACCTCGCCGGGCACCGCGACGATCGAGCTGAGCAGCGAGGCACCGTCGCCCGAGACGACGTCGGCGAGCTTCAGCCCGCCCGAGCCGATCTCGGCGAGATCATAGTCGAGCCAGTTGGCGAGCGTGGCATTGACGTAGACGAGGCTGCCTTCCGGATTGACCGAGAAGAAGCCGCACGGCGCATGGTCGAGATATTCGATCGCGTGCTGCAGCTCCTGGAACACGTCCTCCTGGCGCTCGCGATCCCTGGTGATGTCGGCGATCGACCACACCGCGTAGCGGGCATGGCGCTTGGTCTGGCCGAGCGGGCGCACGCGCATCCGCAGCCAGCGCCCCTGCGCGCCTTCGGCCGCGGTGATGCGGACCTCCTCCTGCTGCCGCTTGCCCTCGCGCGCCGCCTTGAGCAGGCGGAACACCGCTTCGGACACATCGGGATTGCCGATGAAGACGCGCTCGACGGGACGCGCCTCCTGCGCGGTCGCTGCTCCCGTCATGTTGAGATAGGCGGCGTTGGCGTAGACGACATGGCCGCGCGGATCGGTCACCGCGAGGCCATCGAAGGCGTGATCGGCGATCGCGCCCAACACCGGATCGTCGGTCGACTTGTCGGCGAAGCGGACGATGCCGGCGGCGAACGCGAACAGATTGAACAGGCCGACGGTGGCGAGCAGCGACAGCAGGCCGAGAATGTAGGGCTGCGCCTGGGCGCGGCCGATCGTCATCAGCGCGATCGCGACCGCGACGAGGCCGAACGCCACCAGCAGGATCAGCAGAATGCTGCCGCTGCGGCGCGGCCGCTCCGGCAGGCCCGCCTGATCCTGTAACCCATCATTGTCGGAATCGGCGCTCATGGCTCGGGGACGCGACCTGTCGGCTGGGAGCCCCAGCCCGTTCGCGCGGCTCCCCCTTCCACCTGCCTGAATCGACGGGTCAAGCGCAAGCCCGTCAAGCCGATATTCCATGATTTATCCGTATTTTGCGGTCCGTCCGGGGACCTGCTCGGTTGTCATTGCGGGCGCCCCGAGAGGTTGCGCCGCAGCCCCATCACGTAGCCGATGATCTCAGCAACCGCGTGATAATGTTCCACCGGGATCTCCTCGTCGATCTCGACCGTGGCATAGAGCGCGCGCGCCAGCGGCACGTTCTCGACGATCGGGATGTCGTGCGCCTTGGCGACCTCCCGGATCTTGAAGGCGATGTTGTCGACGCCCTTGGCGACGCAGACCGGTGCCGACATGCCGCGCTCGTAGGACAGCGCGACCGAGTAGTGCGTCGGGTTGGTGATGATCACGGACGCCTTGGGAACCGCGGCCATCATGCGCTTCTTCATGCGCTGCTGGCGGATCTGCCGGATGCGGCCCTTGACGTGCGGGTCGCCTTCCGACTGCTTGAACTCCTCCTTCATCTCCTGCACCGACATCTTCTGGCGCTCGTACCATTGCCGGTACTGGAACAGGTAGTCGCCGATCGCGACCAGGGCGAGCAGCGCGACCACCGAGCCCATCAGATGCGTCGTCAGCGAGATCGTGACGCCGAGCAGCTCGCCGACGTCCATATGCAGCAGCGATTCCAGGCGCAGCCGCTCCGGCCACAGGATCATGACCATGACCGTGCCGAGCAGCACGAGCTTGAAGAGACCCTTGGCGAAATTGGCCGCGGCCTGCTTGCCGAACAGGCGCTTGGCGCCGGCCAGCGGAGAGATCTTGCTCAGGCTCGGCTTCATCGGCTCGCCCGACCAGACCAGGCGATGCTGCATCATGTTGCCGGCGATCGCCGCCAGCATCACCATCAGGATCGGCACGCCGATCGCCGCGATCACGGCGAACGACAGGCCGCGCGCCAGCGACAGCAGGCCGGCGCCGTCGGTCTGGATCATCCAGGAATTGGCGATCAGGTTGCGCATCGGCACCAGCACCGCGGTGCCGATCGAGCCCGAGAAGGTCGACATCACCAGGGTCGCGGAGGCGATCACGAACCAGGTGTTGAGCTCCTGGCTCTTGACGACGTCGCCGCGTTCGAGCGCCTGATCGAGCCGTTTTTGCGTCGGGTCTTCTGTTTTGTCTTCGGAATCGGCTTCATCGGCCATCGGTCAGGCCCCTCACCGCGGCATCATCTCGTGCATGACGCCTTCGAAATAGCCGAGAAACGTTCCCATCATCGCGGTCAGGACCAGCGCGAAGATCAGGAAGCCGATCAGGATCGAGAGCGGCGCGCCGACGAAATAGACCTGCATCTGCGGCATCAGCCGCGCCAAGACGCCGAGCCCGATGTTGAAGACCAGACCGAACACCAGGAACGGCGCCGACAATTGCAGGCCGATCTTGAAGGCCGCGGCAAACGCCTTGGTCGCCAGCGAGGCGACGTCGCCGCTCGGGATCAATTCGCCGGGCGCGAAGATCTTGTAGCTGTCGCTGAGCGCGGCGATCACCAGGTGATGGCTGTCGGTCGAGAACAGCAGGGTCACGCCGAGCATGGTGAGGAAGTTGCCGATCAGGACGCCCTGCTGTCCCTGCGTCGGATCCACCGCGGTGACGAAGCCGAGCCCCATCTGCTGCGCGATCACGGAGCCCGCGACCTGCAGCGCCGACAGCGTCACCCGCGCCGTCGCGCCGAGCACGATGCCGATCACGATCTCGTGCACCATCATCACCAGCAGCGGCGACAACGCCTGCAAATCGACCTGATAGGCCTGACGGTGCAGCGGCAGCACGATCATCGTGAGCAGCAGCGCGGTCGCGAGCTTGATGCGGACGGGGATGTTGACCTCGCCGAGGCCCGGCAACAGCATCACCATCGCGCCCACGCGCGCGAAGGCCAGCATGAACACGGCGGCCAGCGCCGGAAGGAAGGAAATATCGATGCGCATCGTCCGCCGTCACGGCCCTTTCGACCGCATGCTGGTGCGGCACGGCGGTCTTTGAAGAGACAACCTGCGAATAGACAGCCTCAGACGAGTCAGCCTGCGAAGAGCTCGCCCGAAAGGCTGCCCGCGCACGGCCGAAAGCAGCAGCGCCCCCCGCACTGCTCCTTACGACCGCTCGCAGCGCCCTCACGCAGGCCTGCCCTGCCGCCCCGGACATTGCCTCATCCGCCGATGATTCGCGACGAGATCCGCATCATGTGCGAATGCAGCGCATCGGCCATGAACGGCAGCGCCAGCAGCAGCGTCACGAAGATCGCGATGATCTTCGGCACGAACACCAGCGTCTGCTCCTGGATCTGCGTGAGCGCCTGGAACAGCGAGACGACCACGCCGACCACGAGGCCGACCACCATCAGCGGCGACGACACCAGCACGATGGTCCAGATCGCATCGCGCGCCACATCGAGCGTTTCAGCTCCCGTCATGTCCTGTCGTTCCTCACTGTCGATCGGCTCCGGTCCGGCCCCCGCCTCAGCGCGCATCGCGCGCAGTCGCGGCAGACGGCAAATCCCCTGGGCGCATCAGGCACGTGACGGCCTGAAGCGTTGCGAGCTGCGCCTAGATCGTCATCTTCATCACGTCTTCATAGGCCTGGATCACACGGTCGCGCACCGACACCAGCGTCGACACCGCGACGTCGGTTTCGGCGACCGCCGTGACGACATCCATGACGTTTGCCTTGCCCGCGGCCATCGCGACCGCCTGACTGTCGGACTTGCGTCCGGCCTCCATCACGCTGCCGATCGCGTCCTTCAGCACCGCGCTGAATGACGGACCACCCTTGTCGGCGCCGTTGCCGCTACCGAGCACGTCGCGCACGCGCCCAAGGCTGCCGAAGGCACCGCTCGAGCCGCCGGCATCGAGCACGCGGGCGGAATTCGCATAGGCATTCGCTGCGGAGATTGGGGAGGCCATGACTTTCGTTCCTGTCCTAGGTCTTCAGAATGTCGAGTGTGCGCTGGATCATGCGGCGCGTGGCGCCGATGATGTTCAAATTCGCCTCGTAGGACCGCTGTGCATCACGCATGTCGGTCATCTCGATGAGCGGATTGACGTTGGGGTACTTGACATTGCCGGACGCGTCCGCGGCCGGGTTACTGGGGTCGTATTTGACGCGGAACGACGATTGATCGGGCACCACCTTGCCGAGCGCCACCACCTTGGCATCGAGCGCACGGTCGAGCGCCGAGGTGAATGTCGGGACCTTGCGGCGATACGGATCGCCACCCGCCTTGGCGGCGGTCGAATCGGCATTGGCGATGTTCTCGGAAATGACGCGCATACGTCCCGCCTGCGCACGCAGGCCGGAGGTCGCGATGCTCATCGAGCGCAGGAAATCGCTGGAGTCGTTTGCCATGCTTGTCGGTCTCCGTCCTTAAACCCGAGCTCAGCCCTTGCCGATCGCCGTCTTCAACAGATGCAGGCTCTTGCCGTACAGCGAGGTCGCCGCGGCGTAGTCCATCTGGTTGGCGGAGACCTTCAGCATCTCCTCTTCGAGGCTCACCGCGTTGCCGGCGGGCCTCGTCTGAAATCCGACCTTGCGGTTCTGGTCGAAGCTCGCGCTCTCGCCCGACGACGGTGCGATGTGCGCGGTGCTGGTCCGGGTCAGCGACAGCGGCGCAAAGCCGCCGACCGCCTGGCCGGTTGAATCGAACTTCGGCTCAACCAGATCCTTCGGCTTGAAGTTGGGCGTATCCGAATTGGACACGTTCTCGGACAGCACGCGCTGGCGCTCCTGATGCCATTGCATCTTGGTCCGCAACGCCGACAACACGGGGATATCGTTGATGGACATGGCGCTGCTCGGTTGTGTCCGACTACCGGACGGTTTGGGTAGGTAGAAATTGCCGTGCATATGGTTAACAGGGAGTTAAGAAACGGTGCGGTGACCCCCGGGATGATCCCGGTGTTTTGACGATTTCTTAGGAAAGTGCCGGGCTCCCGGCCGACCGATGCATCATTCCGGGACGGCACGGCTCGCCAAGAAGTCGTTTTGGCCCGGCCGATTCATGGGTTATTAAGAGGCCGAGCGGCAGTTCCTGCCGTCATGCGTTAACAGGTTGGTTCCGGTTCTGAAGCTCCGTTCGCTGCCGGCGATGCGTTGGACAGACGAGAGACTTCGAAAGGACGCGGTATTTGCCGGGGACAGAGATGCAGGCACTGACGTTCTTTTTTGCATTCGTAGCGGTGCTGGCGCTGATCGGCCTCGCCGCGTGGCTGGTTCGTCGATTCGCGGGGAATCGTCTCGGCACCAACCCGAATCGCGGCCGCATGCCCCGGCTCGCCGTGATCGATGCCGCCGCCGTCGATGGCCGCCGCCGTCTCGTGCTCGTGCGCCGTGACAACATAGAGCATCTTCTGATGATCGGCGGGCCCACCGACATCGTGGTTGAGTCCAACATCGTGCGCGCCATGCCGGCGCGCGAGCAATTGCCGCAGCGGCCGGGCATCAATGCCGAGCCGCCGGCGGCGCGCATCGCGCCACTGCCGGATGCGCCGTCCTGGGCCGACAACGAGCCGAAGACCGAGGCCGCCGAGCATGCCGAGCTGCAGATGCCGGAGCCGCCGCAGCGCCCGATGCGGCCGTCGTTCATCGATGAGGTTCGCCGCACGGCGCCGGCTGCCGCAGAGCGGCGTGAGCCGGCACCGGCATTCCCGCCGGAACCACCGCTCCCTCCGCGCCGTCCCGATCCCCGCCAGGACCTCCGGGCGGACGTCCGTGGAGAACCGCGCGGCGGAGACGAAGCCCGCCTGGAGCCGCGCCCCGAGCGGGTGGCCCGCGGTGAACCGGTGATGCCGCGCCCGCTGCGCCCCGCCGAGCCGCAACGCCAGGCCGAGGCGCCGCGCCCTTCCGAGGGGCCCCGGCTACCGCCGGTGCGGAATGCTGAGCGCGCAGCCGAGCGCGTCGAGCGCGTGGCGGCACCGCCGCTGCCGCCGGTGGCCCAGATGCCGCCGCCACCACCCCCGGCTGCCCCACCGCCCGTAGCGGCCGATTCGAGCGCCGAAGCCAATCTGGCCGAGATGGCGCAACGGCTCGAGGCCGCGCTGCGGCGTCCGTCAGCCGATCCGTCGGCTGCTCCGGCCTCGGGTCCCCCGGCGCTCCGGGCGGCCCCGCGCAACGAGCCGGCTCCGGCGCAAGCCGCGCCGGTCAAGACCAGCTTCGAGAATCTGGAGGACGAGATGGCCTCGCTGCTCGGACGTCCGAAGTCGTCGCAGTGAGATCGCTGCTTCCCCCGCGTAGAGTTGTCTTCATCGCTGTTCTGACTGCCGCCGGTTTACTGGCGGGACCTGCTGCTGCGCAGGACATCAGCATCAATCTCGGCGGCGGTGGCGGCGGCGGCGTCACTGAACGCGCGGTCCAACTGATCGCGCTGCTCACGGTGCTGTCGATCGCGCCGTCGATCCTGATCATGATGACGTCGTTCACGCGCATCGTGGTCGTGCTGTCGCTGCTGCGCACGGCGATGGGCACAGCGACCGCGCCGCCCAACTCGGTCATCATCGCGCTCGCGATGTTCCTCACGGCCTTCGTGATGGGCCCGGTGCTGCAGAAATCCTATGATGACGGCATCCGGCCGCTGGTCGAGAACCAGATCGGCGTGGAGGACGCGCTGCAGCGCGCCTCGGTGCCGCTGCGCGGCTTCATGCAGAAGAACGTGCGAGAGAAGGACCTGAAGCTGTTCATGGACCTCTCCGGCGAGCCGCCGCCGGCGACGCCCGACGAGCTGTCGCTGCGCATCCTGGTGCCGGCCTTCATGATCTCCGAGCTGAAGCGCGCCTTCGAGATCGGCTTCCTGCTGTTTCTGCCGTTCCTGATCATCGACCTCGTGGTCGCCTCGGTCTTGATGTCGATGGGCATGATGATGCTGCCGCCGGTCGTGGTGTCGCTGCCGTTCAAGCTGATCTTCTTCGTGCTGGTCGACGGCTGGTCGCTGGTGGCAGGCAGCCTGGTGCAGAGCTATGGCGGGTAAGAAGAACCATGGCGCCCGATCCGGGCCTCGCCCTTCGAGACGCCCGCCTATGGCGGGCCCTCAGGGTGAGGGGAAGTAGCTTTCCCTGGCCGGCTTGGTCATCTGATTGGATCTCCCGCTCTGCGCTGAGATCAACGGCCGGCGATCGCCTGCTTGACGCCCTGGATGCGCGGCAGGGCGCCGGTCGCCTCCGACGGGGCCTTCGCAGCATCCTTGCCGCCGTCCGGTCCTTTGCCGGTGGCATCCGGGAAGCGCGCCCGCATGTCGCGCAGGAAGCCGTCGAGCGTGTCGACGCTCGCCGCCATCTTCGCGATCTGGGCGAATTCGGCGCTGGAGCCGCTCGCCGGCTTGCTGGCGACGTCGAACGCGATCTTGTCCGCCTCGCCGGTCATCAGCGGCGCATATTTCTCGCGGAAGCGGGCGAGGCCGATGGCGTCGTCGGCGAGCGCATAGCCGACCACGGCCCGCAGGATGTCGCCGCGCTCGGCCGGATTGAGCGGACGGAAATCGCGCCAGCGATCGCCGTAGTAGAGCTCGATCTGCTCGGACGCCTCGCGCCAGCGCCGCGACGCCCAGTAGATGTCGGAGCGCAGCCGGATCGCCTCGCGGCCACCGATGTTGCTGATGATGTCCAGCCCGAGGTCGTAACGACCGATGTCGCTGTTGGCGCGCGCCTCCAAGAGCAGCCGCTGCTGGCGCAGCTCGCCCGCGAGATCGGCGATGCGGGTGGTGCGCAGCGCCTCGATGGCACGGTCCGGCTTGCGGTTGGTGAGGTAGACCATGGCGAGACGCGCGGCGACCTGGGCGCGCGCCGCACCTTCGAGGCGATGGTCGACCTGGTATTGCAGAAGCTCGGCGGCCTGGTCGAGCAGGTCGATGCCGACCAGGCGGTCGGCGAGCTTGCGGATCATCTCATCGCCGCGGCGGCCGATCGGAGTCAGCTCGCGAAACCCGTAGAAGATGCTGAGCGCATCGACCGGCGGAAGCTCGTCGGCCTTGCCGCTCAGGAACAGCTGCGAGAACAGGCGGGAGGCTGCATCCTGGGCCTGCCGCGCCAAGTCGGAGTTGGGCATCAGGCGGGTGGCCTGGCGCGCGGCCTCGAGCGAGTCCGCGTAGCGCCCGGCCTCCTCATAGAGCTGCGCCATCATCTGCAACGTCTGCACCTCGATCGCATCGCCGCGCCAGATCGCCTGCAAGGTCTCCAGCTCCTTCAGCGCGTCGGACGGCTTGATCTCGCCGCGCTTCTGCAGGAGCTTGATCTCCAGCAGCTTGGCCTCGGCGGCTGCCGGGCGGTCGTCGGAGTTCACGGCGAAGCGATAGTCGTCGAGCGCATCCTTTTCCTGCGCCATCGCCTCGGCGAGCCGGCCGCGCAGCACGGCGATGTCGGGCTTCATGTCCGCGGGCACGCCGATCACGTCGATCTCGGCGCGCCGCTTGGCGGCACCGGCGAAATCCTTGATCTCGAGCGCCGACTTCATCGCATCCGCGATCACGATGCGCTGCAGGTCGAGCGGCAGCGAGGCGATGGCGAACTCGACGTTCTTCAGCTTCTCGCGCGCGTCCGCAAACTTGCCCTGCCGGGCGAAAGCGAGGCCCTTCCACATCTGGGAGTCGAAATTGTTGCCGATCGACGGCGTGGCGAGATCCTTGAGGCCCTGGTCCGGCCGGCCCATCAGGATGCTTGCCACCGCGTGGATCATCAGCATGGCGGTCTCGTCGGTGCGCGGATCGGCGTCGGAGATCATCAGATTGGTGACACCGCGCGCTTCCGGATACATCGCTCGCGCCATGTAGAAGCGCGCCAGCGCCAGCCGCGTCTGCGCCCGCCGCTCCGGCTCGGCGTTGGCCGCGGCCTTGATCAGGAGATCCTCGCGCGGCACGAACGGCTGGGTCTGGTTCTGCTGCCATTCGTCGATGTCGAACATCGGCCTGACAGCGGTCGGCGCCCGTTCCGGCGAAAAGCCGATCGACGACAGCGTCAGCCCGCCCGGCCGGCCCAGGATCACCTTGTCAGGCGCGATCTCGACGGCGATGTCATCCGAATTCGGACGCACCGCGATGCCGTGGATGGAATCGAGCAGCGACAGATCGACGAAATCCTGGCGCTTGATGAAGCCGCGGATCGGCGGCGGCGCCGTCACGACCAGCAGCGTGTCGCCGGCATCCGGGTCGGTCAGGCGGTGCAGCATGCCGGCTCCGGGATTGGCGAGCGGCACCATCACATTGGCAAGCGCGGGATCGGTGACGTTGCGCATCACCATCAGCGGCTGCTGATTGGCCTGGCCCTTGTCGGCGAACGACAGCGTCCAGCTGCGCCCGCCATCATCGCTGCCGAGCGAATGCATCTGCGGGCGGTTGAGCCGGATCCGGATCGCCTGCCCGTTATCGAGCGGCATCCTGTTGACCTCGCCGATGATGGCGCCGCCCTTGGCGCGGATGGGCTCGACGTCGACGGGCTTGGTCGAATCGAACACCATCCATACCGTATCGCCGCGGCGGAACAGCGCCGCCGGCGTGACCTGGCCGAAGCCGAAGGTGAGCCGCAGGCCCTCGCTGTCGCGCAAGGCCTCCAGGGTGGCGGCTCCATTGGCTGCCTTCTCGACCGGCTTGGTTTCGGCAGGCTTGGTTTCGGCCGACTTGGTTTCGGCCGACTTGGCCTCTACAGCCTTGGCATCGGCCAACTTGCTCTCGACGGGCTTGGCGGCTTCGGCTTTGCCGGCCTCCGGCTTCATCGCCTCGGGCTTCGCTGGTTCGGATTTGGCCGCCTCGGATTTGACAGCTTCAGGCGCAGCAGCTTCAGGCTTGGGGAGCTCGGGCGCGGCTTCGGCCTTCGCGGCGGCCGGCGCGGCAGCAGCAGCTGCCGACGGCGCAGGCTCGGCCGCGGGCTCGGTGGCTGGCGCCGCGACCGCAGGCGCCGGCTTCGCCTCCGTCTTCATCTCCTTGGCGATGGTGTCGGAGGTCGGCGGCACGATCTCCGGCTGCGCAGCCTGCTTCGGCTTGTCACCATTGGGCTTGCTGCCGTTGGGTTTCTCGGCCGCGGCCGCCTTGGCGCCCGGCAGCGTGTCCGAGGAGACTGCGGAAACCTTCTTGTCCGGCTGCTGATAGGCGACGTCGATGTTGTAGTTCTTCTCCTCGCGGAAGGCGCGAACGTCGACCTCGCCGATCAGGCCGATCTCGACGACGGTCCTGCTGCCGTCGATGCGCTGGTTGATCGCGGCGACGTTGGGCGGCGAAACGATCTTGGCGTCGGCGAGATCGAAGGACAGCGGCGCGGTGAAGAACAGCGACAGCTTCTGGTCGTTGAGCACCGAGGAGATGCCGACGCCGTCGGGGATCTCGAACACGAAGCGCACGAAGGTCGGCTGCACCAGCGCGCGCACCCGGATCGGCGGCCGCTTCTTCGATTCCGCCTCGGCGCGCTGCAGCCGCAGCGCCTTCTCGGCGGCGCGCGCGCGCTCGGCGAGCTCGCGCACGACCTCGGCCGGCAGCGGCGGCGGCGGCCCGGTCCAGCTGTCGGGCAACAGGTCGATGAAGACGCGCTCGCCCGCGGTCATGGTGTTGACGCGGACCTTGCGCGACAGCGACAGCCGCAGCGCCGAGCCGTCGGGGTCGCCGCGGGCCGACGAGATGTAGTCGGGCGCCGCATCGACCCAGCGGTCGATCGGAACGGTGGCGGGGCGATCGAACCTGATCAGCAGAATCGAGCCGGCGGTGGTGACGTCGGCGCTGACGTCCTCGGCGAATTTCAGCACCAGCCGCGCATAGCCGTCCTGAGCCGACAGGCTCGCCTCGCCCGGCACCGGTGCAGCGCCCGCCGCGACCGTGGACAGCACCAGGCCGATGACGATGGCCGACAGCAGCGCGAGGCCGGCGCGCGCCCGTGCGCGGGCCTTCGACCGCAATCCAATGGGAGTCGTGCGCGCCATGGTCACAAGCTTCCGGTTCGACATCCGCAACTTGACGGATACGCCTGCCCCGCCACGCCGGAAATCTAGGTGCCGGCGTTTAAGGGCGCATTAAACATGCGGCTCAATTGCTCTTCACGGGCACGATCTTGCCTTCGATCTTCGGCAGCTCGGCGCTCGCCTCGGGCCGTTCGGCGCCGGCCCGGCGGGCGAGCTCGACCGTGAGCCGTTCGGCCGCCTCCGGCGTCATCAGGCCGAGAATGTCGGACATCTTGCGTGGCGCGATCTGCGAGGCGATCTCGATCAGCACCGACATCTCGAGCCGGTCGAACACCTTGGCGGCGTCCTTCGGCTTCATGCCCTCGTACATCGTGACGATGCTCTTGAAGCGGGCGTTGTCGGCCTCGGTCTTGGCGGCCTGCGCGCCGGAGATGCGGCCCTCGATCGCCTTCATCTCCTCGGTCTTGGACTGGATGCGCTGCTCGGCGGCGCGCAAAAGACTCTCGCGGATGTCGATCTCTCTCGCGCGCGCGTCGAGCTCCTGGCGGCGCGACTGCAGCCGCTCGAGGATCGCCTTCTCCGCCGGCGACACCTGCTGCTGGTTCTCCTCGGGCTTGATCACGACGCCCTCGGGCTTGGTGTCCGGAGCGGCGGGCTTGGGCGCCTCCTCCTTCTTCTCCTTCGGCGCGCCGTGCGTGGAGCCGGTGACGATGTCATTGTCCTCGCGGCCTGGATAGCCGAGGTTCTCCTGAGCCCAGGACCGCTTGGTCGGGTGAGGGTCGTAGTCGAAAACGTAGCCGCCATCGATCACCAGGCCGGCCACCTTCAGGACCGCGAGGCAGGCCACCGCGATCAGGACGACGGGAATGACGCGGATGTTACGAAACGCATTCATGCGGCAAGGCCACCAGTCCTTCGACGTTCGGAGAATGCCTGGGCCGCGGCGGCAACCGCCTTGGCACCGGAGACGCGCACCGGCTCGGTCGTGATCGCCGGCACAGGCGCCGGCGCCGGCTCGGGCGCGGCGTCAGGCGAGGTGATGGGTCGCGCGGCGCTGGCGATGCGCGACAGGCGGCGCACCACGCCGTCGCTCTCGGCGAGCTGCTTGCGCAACTGGTCGGACATCTGCGTCGCGGCGGCGAGCTGATTGCCGAGATTGTCGTTGACGTCACGCACCGCGAGCTTGAGGCCGCCGATCGCGCGCTCGGCGATCTCGGTCGCGGTGATCAGCTCAGCGATCACGGCCTTGAGCGAATGCTCGTCGGCCTTCAGCCGCTTCAGCCTGGAATTCAGCAGCATGCAATAGCCGATGGTCAGCACCAATAGGACCGCCACCAGGCTTTCGATGATCAATCCGAGGGAGTGGTTCATTGGGCCTCCATCAACTTGTTCTGGCCTTCGGCGCCTTCGAACATCGCCAGCGTCGTATTCGGCTTGCGCAAATTCTTGGTGACACGGATCGCGACGCGGTCGCCGACCCGCCCCATCCGCCCCTCCGTCAGCATGGTGCTGCCGCAGCGGACCGCGACCAGCGCATCGGGACGGATGTCGAGCGGCAGGGTGTCGCCGACCTTCAGCTTCATGAGCTGCTTCAGCGGCACGTCGGCCTCGTAGAGCACGGCGTCGACGGCGATCTCGGCCTTGGTGATCTCGGTGGCGAAGTGGCCTTCCCAGACGGGATCGCGGCCGAACTTCTCACCCATGAACATCTGCAACAGCACCGGCCGGATCGGCTCGATGGTCGCGTAGGGCAGCAGCAGCTCGATGTTGCCGCCGCGGTCTTCCATGTCGATCCGCAGCTTCACCAGGATCGCGGCGTTGGCGGGCCGGCTGATCGCGGCGAAGCGCGGGTTGGTCTCGAGCCGGTCGATGGTGAAGCGCACCGGCGACAGCGGCCGGAACGCCTGCTCGGCATCGCTCAGCACCACCTCGATCAGGCGCTTGACCAGGTTGGTCTCGATCGTCGTGTAGGGGCGGCCCTCGACGCGGAGCTGGGTGTTGCCGCGGCGGCCGCCGAGCAGCACGTCGATGATCGAATAGATCAGGGTCGAATCGACGGTGGCGAGCCCGAAATTCTCCCACTCCTCCGCCTTGAACACGCTGAGCACGGCCGGCAGCGGGATCGAGTTCATGTAGTCGCCGAAGCGCACCGAGGTGATGCGGTCGAGCGAGACTTCGACGTTGTCGGAGGTGAAGTTGCGCAAGGACGTCGTCATCAGCCGCACCAGGCGGTCGAAGACGATTTCGAGCATCGGCAGACGCTCGTAGGAGACCATCGCCGAATCGATGATCGCGCGAATGCCGGAATGGTCGTCGAGACTGACCTCGCCGGCGGTGAAGCCGAGGAGGTTGTCGATCTCCTCCTGCGACAGCACCCGCTCGCCGCCGTTCTTGGTGGCGCCGAAATCGCGGCTGCCGTCCTCGACCATCGCGGCCCATTGCAGGGCCATCGATTCGGTGAGTTCGTTGGCTGCTGCGGCTTCCGCGGCCTCTGTGGGATCCTCCGAGTCGAGCGAGGCTTCCCATTGCGCGGCTATCGCATCTTGGTCGACTTGATCGTTGCCAGCCATGATCGTTGCGCTTCTTTGCCTTACTGGACCACGATTTCCTTGAACAACACCGCGTTGACCTGGTTGGGCGCCAGCGCGACGTTGACCCGCTTGGTGAGCTCCTCCTTGAGCCGGAACAGGCCCGCCGAGCCGTTGAGGTCGCTCGGCCGGAGCTCGCGCAAATACGTCTGGAAGATGTCGGTGACGCGCGGAAGCGTCGGCTTGATCGTCTCGACCTGCTTCTCCTCCTTCACCTCGAGCACGATCTTCACCTTCAGATATTGGACGCGGTCACCGGGATTGCCGACCAGGTTGACGAGAAGGTCCGGCACCTCGACGAAGGCCGGCGGCTTCGGCGGCGGCGCCGCCTCGGCGTGATGCTCGTCGTTCTTGTGGCTGAAGAAGAAGAAATAGGCCGCGCCGCCGACGCCGAGCAGCGCCAGCGCGCCGACGACCATGATGATCAGCTTGAGCTTGCTCTTCGGCGAGCCTGCTTGCTCCTCGCCTTCGCCTGCTCCGGCTTCGTTCTCGGCCATAGCTTTCGGATCCTTCCGGAAAATCGAGCCGATGCCGCCAGAAAGCTTAATGACGCGAAACCAACGCTCCCAGCGCATCTGCGCTTTGTTGAGGGAACGCTACGGTAACAATGGTTAACGGAAGCTTTCTTTTGCCGAGGCGGTGGGAAAAACTTGCCGGGCAATTATGGTTAGCGAGACGTTATTGCCGGGTGTTCGGAACCCGCACTGAAATCCAAACCATTGATTTATCGATAGTTTCAGATTTGGCACGGCTTTCGCTGTACCCCTTGCGAACCCGCCGGCTTGGGAGAGCTGAACGGTTCTGGAAGACCCGGTCGAGACCGCCTTGGGAGAGGTGCCGCGAACGGGATTCGTTAAGAGGGGAGATCGACCGGTGGAGAATGCGCTTCTCATCGGATTGTCGCGGCAGATGGTGCTGGAGCGACAACTCGACGTCGTTGCCAACAACGTCGCCAACGTCAACACCAACGGCTTCAAGGCCGATCAGCAGCTGTTCGAGGAGTATCTCTCCTCCGGCGCGCATGAGGACAATTTTCCGGTAGCCGGCCGCAGGGTGTCCTATGTCCAGGACCGCGGCACCTATCGCGACTTCTCGCAGGGCTCGATGCAGCGCACCGGCAACGCGCTCGACGTCGCCGTCACGGGCGACGGCTTCCTGACGGTGCAGACCGCGGCCGGCGAGCGCTACACCCGCGATGGCAATCTGCACATGAACAACCTCGGACAGCTCGTCACCGCCGCCGGCGACCTCGTGCTCGGCACCGGCGGTCCGATCGTGTTCCAGCAGACCGACCACGACATCAACATCTCGCCCGACGGCACCGTGACGGTGGTCGAGGGCCTCAACCGCACCGACTCGATCCGCGGCAAGCTGCGCATCGTCAACTTCGCCGATCCGCAGGCCGCGCAGAAGCAGGGCAACAACCTCTACGCCGCCGCCGCCGGCGCCACCGCACAGCAGGACACCAAGTCGACCGTGCAGCAGGGCTACATCGAGAAGTCGAACGTCAGCGCGGTCGGCGAGATGAGCAAGATGGTCGAAGTGATGCGTGCCTACACCCAGGTCGCCAACATGCTGCAGGTCCAGAGCGACCTGCGCAAGAACGCGATCGAGAAACTCGCCGACGTTCCGGCCTGACAGATCTTGAAGGAGACGTGACATGCAGGCGCTTCACACCGCTGCGACCGGAATGGCGGCACAGGAACTCAACGTTCAGGTGATCTCCAACAACATCGCCAACCTCCGCACCACCGGCTTCAAGAAGCAGACGGTGGCGTTCCAGGACCTGATCTACGAGCACATGCGCCGCGTCGGCGCGCAGTCGTCGGACCAGGGCACGATCCTGCCCGTCGGCATCGACATCGGCGGCGGCGTCAAGACCGTCGGCACGCCGCGCTCGATGACCCAGGGCACGCTGTCGCAGACCGGCAACGACCTCGACCTCGCGATCTCGGGCGAGGGCTTCTTCAAGGTGCTGATGCCCGACGGCACCTTCCAGTACACCCGCGACGGCACCTTCCAGATGGACAATCAGGGCCGCATCGTCACCGCCCAGGGCAACCCGGTGCAGCCGACCATCACGATCCCGCAGAACGCCTCGGGCATCACGGTCAACGCGCAGGGCCAGGTCTCGGTGACACTGCCGGGCTCGACCACCTCGAACATCATCGGCCAGCTCCAGATCACGCGCTTCATCAACAAGGCCGGCCTGCAGCCGGTCGGCAACAACCAGTTCACCGACACCCCCTCCTCCGGGCCGCCGCAGGACGGCGTCGCCAACCAGGACGGTCTCGGCAGCATCACCCAGGGCAGCCTGGAGCAGGCCAATGTCGACGTCGTCAGCGAGATGAGCGAGCTGATCGCCGCGCAGCGCGCCTACGAGATGAACGCGAAGGTCATCTCGGCCGCGGACCAGATGCTGCAGTCGACCACGGCGCTGTTCCGCTGAGGTTCGAAGGGAGATTACCGTCATGACCCGTACCGTCCGTCCCTTCCTTCTTGCGGCTGCCCTGCTCGCCTCGACTGCGCTGTCGGCGCTGGCCGGCGAGGCCGACGACCAGATCAAGGCGCCCGTGCTGCGCTCCACCGTGAACGTCACCGGCGACATCGTTCGCGTCGGCGACCTGATCGACAATGCGGGCGTCGCGGCCAACATCGCCGTCTACCGCGCGCCCGACCTCGGCACCACCGGCGTGCTGCCGGCCGCGCAGGTGATCGCGACCCTGCGCACCCACCAGGTGATCGGCGTCGAGGTCCGCGACATCAAGGAGGTCGCGGTCACGCGGCTGGCGCGCGCCGTCGATGCCAAGGAGATCGGCGCGGCGGTGGCCCAGGCGCTCGATCACCGCAACGGCCTTGGCGATGCCGCGAACCTCAGCATCAGCTTCGACCAGCCGGTGCAGGACCTCAAATTCGAGGCGTCGATGTCGGGCACGCTGGCGCCGACCAGCGTCCGGTTCGACCCACGCAGCGGCCGCTTCGACATCACCTTGGAGCTCGGCCAGGCCAATGGCGCTGGTACGACCAAGCTGCGCTACACCGGCACGGCGATCGAGACCGTCGAGGCCGTGGTGCTGACCCGCAACATCGATCGCAACGAGATGATCCGCTCCGGCGACCTGCAGACCGAGCGACGGCCGCGTGCCGAGCTCGGCGGCGGCGAACCCGCCTCGCGCGAGCTCGCGGTGGGCATGCAGATGCGCCGTCCGGCGCGCGCGGGCCAGGCGCTCAAGACCACCGACCTCGCCAAGCCCGACCTCGTGCAGCGCGACCAGGCGGTCACGCTGATCTTTCAGACCGCCGGCATCTATCTCACCACGCGCGGCAAGGCGCTGGAGTCGGGCACCGAAGGCGATGTCGTCAGCGTGCTCAATCTGCAGTCCAAGCGCACCGTGACCGGCCGCGTCTCGGGTCGCGGCCAGGTCTCCGTCGACATCGCCGTCGCCAAGCCGGCGCAGACCTCCGAAGCGGACATCGCCGCGCCCGTGGCCGTCGCCAGCCGCCTTCCCACCTCCGCCACCCCGAAAGCCGAGTAAGTTTCATGTCGAAGTTCAAGTTTGATGATCGGGGCGCATCGAGCCTGCGCCGGGTCGCGCTGATCTCGGTCTCCTTCGCGGTGCTGTCGATCGCCGGCGGATGCTCCTCGATCGACCGTCTCAGCCAGATCGGCGAGCGGCCGAAGCTGACGGAGATCGACAATCCGACCACGCAGCCGGGCTACAAGCCGGTACAGATGCCGATGCCGAAACCCGAGACCGTGTCCTACGCGCCGAACTCGCTGTGGCGTAACGGCTCGCGCGCCTTCTTCAAGGACCAGCGCGCCCGTCAGGTCGGCGACCTCCTGACCGTCACGGTCAGCATCTCCGACAAGGCCAATTTCGCCAACGAAACCCAGCGCAGCCGCACCAACAAGGAGGATTCGGGCATCACCGACTTCATCGGCGCGAAGACGCTCGGCGTGCAGGCGCAGAAGGTGCTGCCCGGCCGCATCCTGACCGCCGACGGCACCTCGTCCTCCGACGGCAAGGGCACCATCCAGCGGTCGGAGTCCCTGACCACCAGCGTCGCCGCGGTCGTGACCCAGGTGCTGCCGAACGGCAACCTCGTCGTCGAAGGCAAGCAGGAGATCCGGGTCAACTACGAGATCCGCGAGCTGATCGTGGCCGGCATCGTCCGCCCCGAGGACATCCAGAGCGACAACACCATCGACTCCACCAAGATCGCCCAGGCCCGCATCTCCTACGGCGGCCGCGGCCAGATCACCGACATCCAGCAGCCGCGCTACGGCCAGCAGGTCATGGACATCCTGCTGCCGTTCTGAGGCAAACCTCAGCATCAAGGACCGGACGGAGCGCCGCCCGGTCGCACTGGAAGCCGCCCATGCGATGACCTCGCAAGGCGCGAATCGAAACGAGGACCAAGACACACGACCGAAATCCCTCCCCAGGCGGGAGGGTCGGACAAGGGATTGGCCGAGCGCGATATGGGTCATGGCGCATGACCCCGCAGCCGCCGCCCTTCTCTGAAAACGAGCTCCCACATTGCCCTATGCGAACCTAGGCGCGGCGGGTGATGTATACGCGGCCTCCGGTAGCTCCCCTGCCGGAGGCCGTGTTCGTTTTAGTTGTCACACCCGAGCTGATGGACGCCAGCTCAAAGCGTTCCAGCGCCACCTCGGCTCACACGAACGCGGCCTCGACCACGCCGAGGCCGTCCAGCTCCATCCGTACCCGGTCGCCCGCGCCCAGCCAGATCGTCTTGACCAGGCTGCCGGTCAGGACGAGCTGCCCGGCCTCGAGCCCGTCACCACCCGCGGCGAGATGATTAGCAAGCCAGGCCAGCGCATGGACCGGATGTCCCAGCACATCCGCGCCTGTGCCCTCGCCGACCAGGGTGCCGTTGACGATGGCACGGCCCTGCACAGCGGCCAGGTCCGCCACGGCAGCGCGTGGGAGCGCCGGGCCGAGGACACAGCCGGCAGCAAAGAAATCGTCGGCGACCAGCGTCGGCGCTCCCAGCGTCTGCCATTGCACATAACGGTCGTCGACGATCTCGATCGCCGCATGACAGTCGCCGATCGCCTCGATGACCCGATCCATGGTGAACGGCGCGTCCAACGGCGGCAGGTCGTGCTCGAGCCGCACGGCGATCTCGCATTCGACGCCCACGCGGACGAAGTCGGCCGTGCGCAGTTCGACACCTGTCTGGTGAATACCGGACGCGAACACTCCGCCGGAACAGGGATGCGGAATGCCAAGATAGTCCTGCATCACCTTGCTGGTGCAGCCGATCTTGTAGCCGGCGAAGTCACCGGCCTGCTCGGCGAGCAGCCAATGGACTTCGCGCTGGATCTCATAGCCGGCCGCTTCATCCTTCGGCTGAAGCTGAGGCGGCAGAGCCCCCAGGGGCGCCCGCTGCTTGCGGGCATCCACGATCAGTCGCGCAGCGGCAAGGATCTCGTCTGCTCCCATGGCCCTTCAACTCCCCTGGCCCGCGGCCCGAACCGGCATCGCAGGATCTATGGTGAACGGATTGTTTATAAACGAGTTTTGGACTCCCATCTCAGCTTCATCAACAATTTGAGACGGCGCGGCCGCGGCGCAAGCGGCTCGTTCAACCGATTTCACGTTTCACGATACCGAGTTCGAGCAGACTTTCCGCAGTGGCGACGATCGCGTCCTCGTTGGAGCGTGGACTCCAGCCGAGCAGACGCCGCGCCTTGTCGGCGCTCGCCTCGCAATAACGCCCAAGCAGCGGCTGCACGGCGCGTAGCTGCGGCACCACCACGCCGAGCAGGCGCGCCAGCCAGTCAGGCAGCTCATGCCGTGGCACCCGTCGCCCGCCGACGCCCATCCGCGCGCGCAGGACTTGCGCGATTTCCAGTAGCGAGACGCTCCGGCCCGCCATCGCCAGGAAGCGCTCGCCGTTGGCGGCCGGGTCTGTCATCGCCCGCAGATGCAGGTCGGCGACATCGCGCACGTCGACGAGGCCAAAGCTGATGCGAGGCACGGCGGGGGCCTGGCCGGCCAGCAGCGCCTGCACCATCGCGATGGAGGTCGAGAAATCCGGGCCCAGGACAGGGCCGAGCACGGCGACCGGATTGATCGTTGCAAGCTCCAGCGCGCCGCCCTCGCGGGCGATGAACTCCCAGGCCGCGCGCTCGGCGAGGGTCTTGGACTTCGGATAGGGTTGAATGCCCGGACCATCGAGCCGGCTCCAGTCGGTCTCGTCGAACGGCCGGCGCCGCCCCTCGTGGCCGTAGCCGATCGCGGCGAAGGATGAGGTCACCACCACGCGCCTGACACCGGCATCGCGCGCCGCCCGCAGCACCCGCAAGGTGCCCTCGCGGGCCGGCACGATGAGCTCGCTCTCATCCTTGGGCACGGCGGCTGGCAGCGGCGAGGCGATGTGCAGGACATAATCGCACCCGTCGACCGCGGCCGACCAGCCCTCGTCGCTGTTGAGATCGGCGGCATGAAACGACAGCGGCCCGGTGTCGGTCGCACCGCCGCGCCGGAGCATTGTCAAAACCTCGCTTCGCCGATCGGGACTGCGCAAGGTCGCGCGGACACGGTGGCCCGCGGCCAGCAGCTGCAGGATCGCATGCGCCCCGATGAAGCCGGAGCCGCCGGTAACCAGAACCTCGCTCATCAGAATTGCGTTCTCCGGGCAGGACTCCTGGGCGCAAGGATGGCAGTGCGCGATGGCAAGGCCATGTCGGGACCCGCTGCGCTTCGCGCGCCGGCGCTCAGCTCGCTTCCGTTGCGGCCACCGAACTCTCGCCAGGCGTCCTGAGCCAGGGCAGCTCGAACTGGCAGGTCAGCCCGCTCTCGGCAAACGTCCGCTGCAGATGCCTGACGGTGCGGGTCAGCAGCCGGCTGCCGAAGCCGACCACCGGCGGCTCTGTTGCCGGCGGGCCGCCGCTCTCCTGCCAACGGACATGCAGCGCGTCCTGCGCCAGCGACCAGCTGACATCGACGTGACCGTTGGGCGTGGTAAGCGCGCCGTATTTGCTGGCGTTGCAGGCCATCTCGTGGATGACGAGCGCCAGCTGCGTCGTCAGCTCGACCGGGACCAGGACGGCGGGGCCGCTGATCGCGAGCTGATCCGGTGTGCCGGCGAACGGCGCGACCTGGCTCCTGATGAGCGCGGCGAGATCGGCGCCCTGCCAGTCGTTCTCGGCGAGGCTGGTGTGCACCGTCGCCAGCGCATGCAGGCGCGAGGTGAAATCGCGGACCTTGGCGTCGTGGCGCGGCAGCAGCTGATGCGCCAGCGACTGCACCACGGCGAGGCTGTTCTTGACGCGATGGGCGAGCTCATGCACCAGCAGCTCGCGCTTGCGATCGGCTTCCTTCGCGGCCGTGACGTCGATGTTCACGCCGATCATGTACGGATCGCCGCCGCCCTCGCCGCCCAGCATGCGGGCGCGCGCCTCGATCCACCGGATCGAGCCGTCGGGCAGCGGCACCCGCCATTCCGAATCGAGCTCCCCGGTGATCAGCGCCTGCTTGTTGTCCCGGTCGGCACGCGCCTGATCCTCGGGATGCACCAGCGCCAGCCAAGCGTCATAGGTCCCGGGGAACGTGCCCGGCGCAAGACCATAGAGCTCTTCGATCTCATCGGACCAGTGGCTGGCGCCGGATCTGCCGTCCCAGGTAAAGGTGCCAAGCCGTCCGTATTTCGCGGCGAGCTTGAGCTGCCCGGCCGTGCGCGACGCATCGTCCCTGGCCTGGGCGAGCATCCCGAAATTCTCCTGGATGACGCGTGCACTCTCCGCCTGCGCCCTTTCGGCCGCAGCCAGTCGGGCGTTGAGCGCCCGGACCTCCGGGGGATCGGCGGGCGCGGCCTCACCGGGGATGGCGCTCTTGACGGCGATGCTTTCGAGCGGCCGGGCGATGCTTCGGCCGATGCCGGCCGCCAGCAGCAGCGCCAAGGCACAGATCGTCGTCGCCACGATGGTCGCGGTCTGGACCGTCGAGGAGATCGCCTGGGCGAAGGCCGCCTGCTTGATGCCG
The DNA here is from genome assembly GCF_051168015.1 of Bradyrhizobium sp. HKCCYLRH3061. Lineage (NCBI taxonomy): Bacteria > Pseudomonadati > Pseudomonadota > Alphaproteobacteria > Hyphomicrobiales > Nitrobacteraceae > Bradyrhizobium > Bradyrhizobium sp. HKCCYLRH3061. The sequence goes on along the minus strand of NZ_JBNPUE010000004.1, from coordinate 194,190 downwards.
ACCCCGACCGTCCAGTCGCTCAGTTGGGGACGCGCATTGGCGTTGATGACCCGATCGCCCTCGATCGACGGAAACTCCGCAATCCCCTCGGTCTTGGCCGTCGCCCGCCAGCCGGCCGACGCCGGCTGCCCGGTCGTGGTCGCGTTCTTCGGGATGCGCGAAACGTAGCGGCCCTGGCCGTCCATGATGCCGACCAGCCAGTCGGCCGGCAGCTGCTGCTGGGCCAGCAGCCGGGTGTAGCTCGCGGCCGGCATGGCAATCGAAAGGCAGCGGAACGGCTTGCCGTCCTTGAAGACGGGGACATCGACGGTCGCCACCCACGCGCCGGAGTTGGGGCCGGTAAAGATGTCCGAGATCGACGGCCGCCCCGACTGAAACGCCCGCTCCTGCGAGCGCCGGCCCTCGGGAGTGCGCTCGCCGAGCGGCTTGCCCGGCGTTGCGATGGTGTTGAGCAGCAGCCGGCCGCTGGCGTCGGACACGATGATCCAGCCTTCGCCGCTGACCGCACCGACACGGCGCGCCTCTGCCTCGAAGCTGCTGAGATCGGCAGCGCTGAGATCAGGCGACTTCGCCAGCACCTCCGCGAGCGCGATGTAGCGCCGCAGTTCGGCGTCGACGGCACCGGAGATCGTTTGCGCGGCATAGGACAGGCCGCGCCGGATCGAGGAGTCGGCAGATTGCGCCATCGACACGATGACATAGGCGATCAGCCCGACGCAGGGCAGGAACAGAATGCCGGCCAGCAGAAGGAGGCGTCCCTTGATGCTCAGGACGCCGTAGGAACGCTGCATCGTTGCCAGCGCGCCTCTGGCTATGTTCGGCTCGCCCATGATTCCCCGCGGCGTTCCGAGATGGAACCGCAGATAATTCAGCAGACGCCGAAAAGTTCCGGATGTTTGGAGAACAAAGGCGCTTGCGTTCGCTCCCGCACAGCCTGTGCGGACCGCACGAACGCGTCTCGGCCGTCAACACTGCGGCCGCACCCGGCAAGCGGCCGCAATCCCTGCTCGTTCAGGTCAGCGTCGCGATCTACTCGTCGCGATAGACCTTTTCACGCTTCTCGTGGCGTTCCTGCGCCTCCACCGACAGCGTCGCGATGGGACGGGCCTCGAGCCGCTTCAGCGAAATCGGCTCGCCGGTCTCCTCGCAATAGCCGTAGGTGTTGTCCTCGATACGCTGGAGCGCCGCGTCGATCTTGGAGATCAGCTTGCGCTGGCGGTCACGGGCGCGAAGCTCGATCGCCCGGTCGGTCTCCGACGACGCGCGGTCGGCGAGGTCCGGATGGTTCACGTTCTCCTCCTGCAGAGCCTGCAGGGTGAGCTTCGATTCGCGCAGGATCTCCTCCTTCCATGCCAGCAGCTTGGCGCGGAAATAGTCGCGCTGGCGTTCGTTCATGAAAGGCTCTTTTTCGGAAGGTTTGTAGTTCTTCAACTTTTCCAAGGTCAGCCCATCTGTACGTGCTGGCGCCGGTTTCGGCACCGGCGGACGGAATACGCCCGTTCGCGGCCGCGTTATATAGCGGCCTCATGTGACAGACAATATTTCCATCGGCACGGGCGCCCCGCCGTTCGGGCCGTTGCACAGGCAAATTCGGCCCCAGCCGGCGGGACGCCGCGGATGGCCTCAGTAACCGACCGTGAAACGGGCCCGCCGGTGCGCCGGACGCTCGATTTCGTCGGCCATCGCGACCGCGAAGTCCTCGAAGGTGATGAAACTCTTGCCGTCGGCATCGACCAGCAGCTGATCCGTTCCGAGGCGGAACTTGCCGGACCGGGCGCCGAAATCGATCATGGCCGAGGGCGACAGGAAGGTCCAGTCGAGCTCCTTCTCCTGGCGCAGGCGGTCGAGGAACGCGGCACCTTTCTCCGCCTCGGCCTTGTAGATGGCCGGAAAGCCGGGCGTCGTCACCAGCCGCACACCCGGCGCGACCTCGAGCGAGCCGGCACCACCGACCACGAGGTAACGCGATACGCCGGAGTCCTTGGCGGCTCCGATCAGGGTCTCGACATCGCTGACCAGGAAATGGATCGCGCTGATCGCGACATCATGGCCGGCCCACAGTTTCGCCAGCGCGGCGCGGTCGTTGGCATCGCCCTGCACCGCCGTGACGTTGGCGCGCTTCTCGATCTTGTCCGGGTTGCGGGCGATGCCGGTGACCTGGTGGCCGCGGCTGGCCAGCTCGGCGGTGATACGGGATCCGGCACGGCCGGACGCGCCGGCGACGGCGATCTTCATGGGGCAGCTCCTATGTTCGAGATCACGAGGTCGGATCCGAGACTGGACGCAGCCACCTCGGTATCCGATAGTGACTAGATAGCCGAACGAATGCTGGTGTTAAGAGCGCACTTTAAGATCACCTGGTCACGCCGGAGTAACCGATGAGAGCCGCGAACGTCTACGCCGCCGACTGCCCGACCCGCCAGATCCTGGATCGCGTCGGCGACAAATGGGCCGTGCTGATCCTGATCCTGCTGCGCAACGAACCGTTGCGCTTCAATCAGTTGCGGCGGACGATCGAAGGCATTTCGCAGAAGATGCTGTCCCAGGTTCTGAAGAGCCTGGAGCGCGACGGCCTGGTGCGGCGGCGCGCGATCGCGACCGTTCCGGTCACGGTCGAATATTCGATCACGCCGCTCGGGCTGACGCTCGCCGCTGCGGTCGATCCGCTGCGCGACTGGGCCGAGCGCCATCTCAAGGAGGTCACCGCGGCGCAGCGCCGCTACGACGCGCAGCAGCCGTCGAAGGCGGCTTGAGCGCGCGCGATGCGTCTCAGCCCCGCCCGGCCTTGGCGAGCTCGACCTCGACGCGCAGCTCGATCTCGGAGAGGATCGCATCCAGTCCCGGGTCGCCCGAGGTCTGCTTCAGGTCGGCCGCGGCATCGCGCAGCCGCAGCGCCATCGCGGTGTCGAGCCTGCCGGACAGCAGCGACAGCTTGAGATCATCGAGCACGTCGAGCGCGCGCTTGCCGCGCTGGACCGAGCGCTTGCGGCGCTCCGCCGGCTCCTCCTCGATGCCCTGCAGCGCCAGCAGCGCATCGATGTTCGCAGTCTGCTTCGGCGCGAGCGTCGCGCGCGTGTCCTGCGTGGTGCCGGCATCAGGCAGCCTGAAGCCGCCGGACGAGGTCTTCCGCGTCGCGCTCGTCGACGAGCCCAGCGTCGTGCCTTTCGGTCCGTAGATGCGCATCGATGGCTCCCGCAAGCTTCCGCCTCTCGACGGGGAGATTGGCTCCGTCGTGGTTAACGGTGCGTAAACGGCCCGGCAAATTCTGCCGGGGCGGCAGCTTCGTTCCCCCGGCGCACCCCGGGATCGCAACAAGGCTCGCGATTGATTTCACACTCTTTCAATGAGTTAGCCCGGAGCATCGCCCTGGCACGGCGCTCGCATAGTTGAACGTCGATCATGCGGTCATGGGAGTGGCCGAGTGATCACTTGAAGAGTTCGAGGGGAGCATAGGATGCGACGCGTCCGAACTACGCGCCTGTTTCAGGTCGCCTGCGCCGCCGTGCTGGCGCTGGCATCTACCGTCATGTCTGCGAATGCGACCTCGCGGATCAAGGATCTCGCCAATATCGAGGGCGTGCGCCAGAACCAGCTGATCGGCTACGGCCTCGTGGTCGGCCTCAACGGCACCGGCGATACGCTGAACAACATCCCGTTCACCAAGCAGTCGCTGCAGGCGATGCTCGAGCGCATGGGTGTCAACATCCGCGGCGCCACCATCCGCACCGGCAACGTCGCCGCAGTCATGGTCACCGGAAACCTGCCGCCATTCGCCACGCAAGGCACGCGCATGGACGTGACGGTCTCCGCGCTCGGCGACGCCAAGAACCTGCAGGGCGGCACCCTGCTCGTCACCCCGCTGCTCGGCGCCGACGGCAACGTCTATGCGGTGGCGCAGGGCTCGCTCGCGATCTCCGGCTTCCAGGCCGAGGGCGAGGCCGCCAAGATCGTGCGCGGCGTGCCGACCGTCGGCCGCATCGCCAACGGCGCCATCATCGAGCGTGAGATCGAGTTTGCGCTGAACCGGCTGCCGAACGTACGGCTTGCCCTGCGCAACGCCGACTTCACCACCGCCAAGCGCATCGCCGCCGCGATCAACGATTTCCTCGGCGTCAAGACCGCCGAGCCGATCGACCCGTCGACGGTGCAACTGAGCGTCCCGGCGGAGTTCAAGGGCAACGTCGTCGCCTTCCTGACCGAGATCGAGCAGTTGCAGGTCGATCCTGACCTTGCCGCCAAGATCGTCATCGACGAGCGCTCCGGCATCATCGTGATGGGCCGCGACGTGCGCGTGGCGACCGTCGCGGTGGCGCAGGGCAACCTCACCGTCACGATCTCCGAAAGTCCGCAGGTCAGCCAGCCCAACCCGCTGTCCCGCGGCCGCACCGTGGTCACGCCGCGCACCAGCGTCGGCGTCACCGAGGAAGGCAAGAAGTTCGCGGTCGTCAAGGACGGCGTGTCCTTGCAGCAGCTGGTCGACGGCCTCAACGGCCTGGGCATCGGTCCCCGCGACCTGATCAGCATCCTCCAGGCCATCAAGGCGGCCGGCGCGATCGAAGCCGACATCGAGGTGATGTGATGGCGACGTCCTTCATCGACTCCTATCATGGCCGCGTCGCCCTTAGCATGCCGACGGCGGCGGCGGTCACCGCGCCGCGCACCGATCTCGATCTCGCCGAGGCGCTGACCAAGGTCTCGCCCAAGGCGCAGGCCAGGGCCAAGGCGACGGCGACCGACTTCGAAGCGATGTTCCTCAACAGCATGTTCTCGCAGATGACCAGCGGCGTGAAGGGCGAAGGTCCGTTCGGCGACACGCCGGGCACGGGCGTCTGGCGCTCGATGCTGACGGAGCAATATTCCAAGAACTTCGCCAAGGCCGGCGGCGTCGGCATCTCAAACGACGTCTTCCGCACTCTCATCCTGCAACAGGCCGGCAGCAGCTCCGGCGCCAACGGCAAAGCGTAGATGTTCGCGTGACAAGCGCGTGGGCGGCAAACGCTCGCGCCGAAGGGAGTTATGAAATGACCGCACAGGGCCAGGCGAAGAAGACGACCTACACCGCCGCCACCAGCGCCGCCGAGGCACGCGCGCTCGCCGACGAGATGGTGAGCGTCATGAGCGAGCTGATCGCCGTCATCGAGCAGGAGACCGAGCTGGTCCGCGCCGGCAAGCTGCGCGAAGGCATGGCGTTCGGCCCGAGGAAGACCGAGCTGTCCCGTCACTACGTCACGGCCGTCGGTCGTCTGAAGGCGAGCCAGAATTTCATGAAGCAGACCGCGCCGGAGCTGCTCGCCACCCTGCACCGTCACCACGACACCTTCCGCGCCATGCTGCAGGTGAACCTGACCGTGCTGGCCACTGCGCACGCGATCTCGGAAAAGATCGTGCGCGGCGTCAATGCCGAGGTTCAGCGCAAGAACATCCCCAGCACCTATACCGCCGGCGGCCGCCGCGCCGCCCCGGGGGCGCGGCACCTCACCCCGCTCGCCGTCAGCCGGACGCTCTGAGCCTCACCGCCAGACCCCCATCTGCATCGCAGCGCCGCGCCGCCTCACGGGCCGCGCGGCCATCGCCGCTTAACGCTCGGATAAGCTTAAAAGGCCCGGGCGAATCACAACGCGCCGTTCATCCTATTTCCTAACATAACGTTGATTGGTCATCGGCATAGTTGCAAGCGGGATGGGTTGGGAATTGACTCGATGGCCATGAGGAGGCTGCCATGAGTTCCGATTTCAGCGTAAGACCGGTAGGGACGCCAGCGTCCGTTCCGATAATTCCACCGTCGAGCCAGGCGGTGGTGAGCGCTGTTCCAACGGACCTTCCTCCCAGCCAGACCGTGACCGCGGCCGAGCCCGGCGCCCCCGTGCGCAACGACATCCCGGTCAACATCGCGAACGATCTGTCGGTGTCGCGCCAGGCCTATTACGATCGCGCCGCTGCCGCTCTGGTGTTCCAGGTGGTCAACCGCAAGACCGACCAGGTCGTGACCCAATATCCAGATGAGGCCGTGCTGCGCCGCCGGGCCTACTTCAACACGCTCGATCTGCAGAAGGATCTGCAGAAGGCGGACGTGCCGCGCGTCGTGGCGACCGATCGCACAGCCTGAGCCCCCCGCGGGATCGAGCCGCTTCATTCCGCCGCCTGCACGCCGCCCCACCGGGCGGCGTTGCCGTATCGAGCGGCGCAGCTCTGGCGGATCAACTGCTCCGTATCGCGTAGGCGGTGTCGAGATAGGTCTGGCCCGAGGCGGCGTCGGTGACCACGTTCTTGATCTGGGCCTTGCCGTTGCCGGTCAGCGTGAACTTCGTATCGCCGATCCTGAACGCATTGTGCTTGATCAGCACGTCCTGATACTTGTTCACGCCGTCGCGCTGGTAGCGAAGCTTGGCGTGAAAGCCCTCGACGTTGGCGATCGAGACCGTGAACGACGTCCCGTTGGCATATCTTCCGCGCCAGCCGCCCTGATGGAGCGTCTGATCGACGGCCACGTATCTGCTGTTGCTTCGCGCCGTATTGAACAGGTTCGACTTGTCGGACGCAGAGGGGATGCTGCGATGACGCGCCTCCCGCCCCTGCCCCTGTGGTCAGCTCCGCCCGGACAATCCCGCGGCGATGTGGCAGTTGATGTCGATCAGCGACTTGAGCTTCGCCGGATCCGGATCCATCTGCATCTCGATCGTCTGCTTCATCACGAACACGCCGATGTTTGCGATGTTCTGGCGGATGTCGAGCGGATTCGGATTGTCGTCCGCCTCCATCGCGCTCATGAAGATCGTCCACAAGCGGCGATTGAAGAGCAGAGCCTTGTACATGTTGCGATCGGGGCCATTCCAATTGGCCTGGACTTCCTGCAGCTGCCGTGCCGCCTTCAACAGAGCCTGGGCTTCGATCTCCCGTGGTGATGCCGTCGTCTGCGACGTGCGGGCATAGGCTTGAGCGGCATATGACATCAACTACTCCGGACTGACGCAGGGACACGACCAAACTGCCCAGGTTTTGTACTTTGTGTGCCTTTAAAATATGGTTAGCGGCCGTTAGCGGAATTTGTTTCGTAGCGTCACGGAGCACCGCAAATCGCTTTGTTTGGTGCACCTCTTAATTTCTTGCGAATGCGCTGATTCAAAATGTCCGGACGAAGATCGTACGTTGTTCATCCAACCCGGCGGCGCGAACTACACGAACAACGGCGTTCTCGCAGAGCGAGACCACCGCTCCCCGACATCGAACGGAGACCAGTGCCGGCACGCTCGGCATGGCCAAACGCAGAAGCGGCGGGCAAGGCCCGCCGCTTCGATGAGATATTATTCCAGCTCGTTCGCGCTCAGCGCAGGAGCTGCAGCACGCTCGCCTGCGACTGATTGGCCAGCGCGAGCGCGGACACCGCGATCGACTGGCGGGTCGACAGCGCCTGGCTGTTGGCCGCCTCTTCGTTGGTGTCGGCCAACGTCAAGTTCGACGAGCCGGTCTGCAGCACGTTGATCAGGTTCTTGTTGAAGTCCTGACGGACCTGCACGATCGACAGGTTCGAGCCGAGCGACGACGCCTCGGAGCGGATCGCCGTCGATGCGCTGTTCAACGTCGACAGCACCTTGTTGGCCGAGTTGCTGTCGAGGAAGTCGGTTCCGACGACCAGCGCCGACAGCCCGAGACCGGTGCTGTTGAAGGTCACGCCGGTGATGTTCAGCGTGGACCGTCCGGTCTCGTTGAATACCAGCTTGAGCGTATCGCCGTTCAGCAGGTTGATGCCGTTGAACGAGGCGTCCTGCGCCGTGGTGTCGATCTGTGCCAGCACGTTGTTGTACTGGGCGATCAATCCGGCGCGTGTGGTCTGCGAGTTGGTGTCGGCCACCGGCGTGGATGCCGTCACACCGTTGAAGGCCTGGCTTGCCGCCGTGGAGGAGCCGGCCACCGCGCCGATCGTCGAGGACGCAGATTCGTTGGTGGTCAGGATCGTGAGCTGGCCGTTCGTGCTGAGGCTTGCCTGCAGATTGTTGGCCGCGAGCGCCGTATTGAGCTGCGCCAGAGTCGATATCTGCGAGGCGCCGGTGCCGAACGTTATGTTGGTTGCGACACCGCCTCCTGTCGAAGCTATGGTTAGTGTCTGTCCTGACAATGCTGGCGGATTGCGTGTCGTGGTTGCGGCCGTCAATCCGAGCTTGGCCAGGGCCGTGCCCGAGACTGTCAGATCCTGCGCCGTGCCTGTCGCGAGAGTTATCTGGCCTCCCGTCACCGAGGATGGCGTAGCGGTTGCGCCGGTGACCGAGTCGATCGCGGCGAGGAGGTTGCTGACGGTGTCGCCGACGCCGATATTGGTGCCGGCCGAGACCGAACCGGCCACGAAGGTGAACACCACGCCGTTGACCACGAGCGTGTCGCCGGTCGTGACGCTGCTCGCCAGGTCGTTCGAGGTAGAGCTCGCCGTGCCGGACAGCCTGGTGGAGCCGGTGATCGCGACCGCCGTGCTGGTGTTGTCGTTGTTGACCGCGGAGCCCGTCACGAACTTGTTCGAGGAGCTGCCGAGCAGGTTGTTGGCCGTCGCCCCCGGAATGACCGCGGAGGTCACGCTCGATTTGGTGGTGTAGCCCGTCGGGGCCTGGAGCACCTGGCTTGCGATCGACTTGGCGCTGTCGACCAGCTTCTGCAGCGAGGTGAGACCGGTATTCGCAGCCTGGAGAACCTGGACACCGTTACCGATGCTGTCGAGCAGGTTCGCAATGTCGCTCGCGCGGTTGTTGAGCGATTGCGCGGTGAAGAATTCGGTGGGGTTATCGAGCGCCGTGTTGACCTTGTTGCCGGTGGCCAGGTTGTTTTGAGTCGTGGCCAGCAGCGATGCGGTGTTTTGCAGCGCCAGCAGGTTTTGGCGAACCGAAGCCGAGAGAACGATACCGGACATGTGTGTGAAACCTTCCTAGTTATTCACCAGGAGGTTCTAGTCCACCCACTTTTAAAACATGGTTAATGGCGCTTTAAATTTCTTGCTTAACGACTGGTTGCGATCCCTCAGCTCCACTCGCGTCCGGTTCCAGACCAGTATTGATACGGGCCGGACGGCCAAACCAGGCGAAAAAAAGCGGCGGGGTTTCCCCCGCCGCCTTGGTCGTCGAGATGCGATGCGTGCGGATCAGCGCAGCAGCTGCAGCACGCTCGCCTGCGACTGGTTGGCGAGCGACAGCGCGGACACCGCGATCGACTGGCGGGTCGACAGCGCCTGGCTGTTGGCCGCTTCCTCGTTGGTGTCGGCCAGCGTCAGGTTCGACGAGCCGGTCTGCAGCACGTTGATCAGGTTCTTGTTGAAGTCCTGACGGATCTGCACCACCGACAGGTTCGAACCCAGCGTCGACGCTTCCGACCGCAGCGTCGAGCTCGCCGAGTTCAGCAGGGTGATCACCTTGTTCGCCGAGTTGTTGTCGAGGAAGTCGGTGCCCGAGGTGAGGTTCGACAGGCCGAGACCGCCGGTGTTGAAGGTCACGCCGGTGATCGACAGCGTCGACTTGGCGGTCTCGTTGAAGGTCAGCTTCAGCGTGTCGCCGTTGAGCAGGTTGACGCCGTTGAACGAGGCGTCCTGCGCCGTGGTGTTGATCTGCGCCAGCACGTTGTTGTACTGCGAGACCAGGCTCGCGCGCTGCGTCTGAGCAGTCGCGTCCGCCACCGGAGCCGCCGCCGTCAGACCGTTGAAGGCCTGGCTGGATGCAGCCGACGTACCACCGATCGCGCCGATCGTGGCCGAGGCCGCGTCGTTGGTCGTGGTGATCGAGATCTTGCCGGTGGTATCAATCGAAGCCTGCAGGTTGTTGGCTGCGAGCTGGGTATTGAGGTCGTTCAGCGACTTGATCTGCCCTGTCCCGAGACCGAATGTGACACTCGTCGCCGTGCCACCTCCTGTGGCACCGATCGTCAAGGTCTGTCCCGACAAGCCATCGCCGACGGCACTCAGCCCGAGCTTGGCCAAGGTGCCGCTGCTGCCCGAGAGCGTCAATCCCGCCGCCGGCGGCGTCAGGGTGATCGCACCCGCGGTGATCGACGCGGTCACGCCGGTCTGGGTCTGGATCGCCGACAGCAGGTTGCTGACGCTGTCGCCGATGCCGATGTTGGTGCCGGTCGAGGACGTGCCGGTGACGAAGGTGAAGGTGGTGCCGTTGACGACCAGCGTCTCACCCGAGGTGATGCCGCTGGCGAGGTCGTTCGACGAGCTGCCCGACGTACCCGACAGCTTGGTCGAGCCGGTGATCGCCGCCGGAGTCGTATTGTCGTTCTGCACGACCGAGCCGGTCACCGCCGTGGTGCTGGCGCCGAGCAGGTCGGTGGCGGTCGCACCGGTCAGGGCCGCCGAGGTGACGTTCGACTTGGTGGAGTAGCCGACGGAGCTCTGCAGCACCTGGTTGGCGATCGACTTGGCACTGTCGACGAGCTTCTGCAGCGAGGTGATGCCGGTGTTGGCGGCCTGCAGCACCTGCACGCCGTTGCCGATGCCGTCGAGCAGATTGGAGATGTCGGAAGCGCGGTTGTCGAGACCCTGGGCGGTGAAGAAGTTGGTCGGATTGTCGAGCGCCGAGTTGACCTTCTTGCCCGTGGAGAGATTGTTCTGGGTGGTGGCGAGGAGCTGAGCCGTCGACTGCAGCGAAAGCAGATTCTGACGCACCGACGCCGAGAGAACAATACCTGACATTTTCATACCCTTCTGGTGTGAAACAAACTGCCCGATCCATTCAGGATCAAGGCGAAGCCCGCGGGTGACTGCACCACTGGGCGACGTGCGTTAAGGTAAATGCGAGCGGCTAACAAACAGTGAAGTGACGACCGCTCGCGTTGCCCGACGCGCCGCACCGGCACGGCCGCGCCGAGATGATTCGCCGCGGATCACCTTGAAAACACCGCATATTCGCCGGGCACGCGCGGCCATTTACCGTCCGTTAACCATGATCGGAAAGGATTGCTGCGCGCCGACCGATCGAGCGCGCAGACTTCCCGCGCGATTGAGACTGGCAGCTGGACCGGTCATCGGCCTCGACGCGGCAGGTTCGGCGCCACGCCGATTGCGGCAACGGAGAATGAGAATGGCCCTGAAAGTCGAACTGAAGCCGCATGAGCGCATCATCATCGGCTCCTGCGTGATCACCAATACCGACCAGCGCGCGCGCCTCCTGATCGACGGCGAGAACATTCCGATCCTGCGCGAAAAGGACATCCTGACGCCGGAGACGGCCGACACGCCGGCCAAGCTCGTCTATCTTGCGGTCCAGCTGATGTACATCTCGCCGGGGGCAGATGCGGATCACGGCACCTATTTCAACCTGCTGCGCGACATCATCACGACGGTGCCGAGCGCCTGGCCGATCATCGAGGCGATCAACGGCCATATCCTGAACGGCGATCTCTATCAGGCCCTGAAGGAAGCCAAGAAGCTCGTCGCCTACGAGAAGAAGCTGATCGAGCAGGCTGAAGCCGAACAGCAGGACAAGCCGGTGAGCTCGGCGGCCTGAGCTTTCGCGTCCTCACATCGGAAGGCCCGGCTCGCCAGTCGCGAGGCCGGGCCTTCCGATTTTTGCGCGCCCGCCATGCTCCGCCGCCAGCAACGTCGGACCTTCCATGTCGTCCGATGAAAAAGCGGCGGGGTTTCCCCCGCCGCCTTGGTTTTCGAGAGATGACGATGCCTTCGGATCAGCGCAGGAGCTGCAGCACGCTCGCCTGCGACTGGTTGGCGAGCGACAGCGCGGACACCGCGATCGACTGGCGGGTCGACAGCGCCTGGCTGTTGGCCGCTTCCTCGTTGGTGTCGGCCAGCGTCAGGTTCGACGAGCCGGTCTGCAGCACGTTGATCAGGTTCTTGTTGAAGTCCTGACGAACCTGCACGACCGACAGGTTCGAACCCAGCGTCGAGGCCTCGTTGCGCAGCGTGGAGCTCGCCGTGGTGAGCACGCCGATCACCTTGTTCGCCGAGTTGTTGTCGAGGAAGTCGGTGCCCGAGGTCAACGTCGAGAGGCCGAGGCCCGCGGAGTTGAAGGTCACGCCGGTGATCGACAGCGTCGACTTGCCGTTCTCGTTGAAGGTCAGCTTCAGCGTGTCGCCGTTCAGCAGGTTGACACCGTTGAACGACGCATCGCTCGCGGTCGTGTTGATCTGCGCCAGCACGTTGTTGTACTGCGAGACCAGGCTCGCGCGCTGCGTCTGCGCGGTGACATCCGCCACCGGAGCCGCCGCCGTCAGGCCGTTGAAGGACTGGCTGGAAGCCGCCGCCGTACCGCCGATCGCGCCGATCGTGGCGGACGCCGCGTCGTTGGTCGTGGTGAGGGTGATCTTGCCGGTCGACGAATCGATCGAGGCCTGCAGGTTGTTGGCTGCGAGCTTGGCGTTGAGATCGTTCAGCGACTTGACCTGTCCTGTCCCCAGACCGAACGTGATGCTGGTCGCCGTGCCACCTCCTGTGGCGCCGACCGTCAAGGTCTGTCCCGACAAGCCATCGCCGACGGCAGTCAGCCCGAGCTTGGCCAAGGTGCCGCTGCTGCCCGAGAGCGTCAATCCCGCCGCCGGCGGCGTCAGGGTGATCGCACCCGCGGTGATCGACGCCGTCACGCCGGTCTGGGTCTGGATCGCCGACAGCAGGTTGCTGACGCTGTCGCCGATGCCGATGTTGGTGCCCGTCGAGGACGTGCCGGTGATGAAGGTGAAGGTGGTGCCGTTGACGACCAGCGTCTCACCCGACGTGATGCCGGTGGAGAGGTCGTTCGACGAGGTGCCCGACGTACCCGACAGCTTGGTCGAGCCGGTGATCGCCGCCGGAGTCGTATTGTCGTTCTGGACGACCGAACCGGTCACCGCCGTCGAGCTGGAGCCGAGCAGGTCGGTGGCGGTCGCACCGGTCAGGGCCGCCGAGGTCACGCTCGACTTGGTGGAGTAGCCCACCGCGCTCTGCAGAACCTGGTTGGCGATCGACTTGGCACTGTCGACGAGCTTCTGCAGCGAGGTGATGCCGGTGTTGGCGGCCTGCAGCACCTGCACGCCGTTGCCGATGCCGTCGAGCAGATTGGAGATGTCGGAAGCGCGGTTGTCGAGACCCTGGGCGGTGAAGAAGTTGGTCGGATTGTCGAGCGCCGAGTTGACCTTCTTGCCCGTGGAGAGATTGTTCTGGGTGGTGGCGAGGAGCTGAGCTGTCGACTGGAGCGACAGCAGATTCTGGCGCACCGACGCCGAGAGGACGATACCTGACATTTTCATACCCTTCTGGTGTGAAATAAGCCCCGATCCCTTCGAGATCAGGGTGAAGCCCAGGTCGACTTGAGCGACCCGGACGACGGGCGTCACGGTGAATGGCAGTGGCTAACAAACGCTGAAGGGTTGCGGGGCGCAGCCGCCTCAATCAGCAGAACAGGCGCATCGGCGCGGCTCATTGCCGCGTCATCACGCAAGAACGCCCCTTGAAAAGGCTCATTGATTCAACAAACGCACCCGTCATTCACAACGTGTCAACCACCTTTGGAAAGGTTTCGACACGCGCGGCTACATTCCGTCGGCGGTCGTCATCGACCAGCGGACGATGCCTAGATGCGGTTTGCGATCAGAGCGCCAGCGGCGGAGCTTCGATCTCGATCAACGGCGTGAGACCGGCCGCGCGCTGGCGGCCGAACATGAGGACCGCCGCAATCAGCCGGTCGATGTCGCTCGTCCCGGTGCGATGATTGACGATCGCGGCACGGATCGCCAGCCGTCCGTCGAGCATCGTGGTCGACGGTGCGGCGAGGCCGGATTCGTGGATGTCGGCGACGATCTCGCCGTTGAGCGCATCGGCATCGTCTGCGCGATAGCGGAAGCAGACGATGTTGAGATTGACCGGCGCCAGCAGCTCGAGCTCGGGCTCGGCGCGCACCCGCGACTCCAGATGGCGCGCGAGCTCGCAGCTTCGCGCGATCACGGCACCGAGCGCGTCCGTGCCGAACGTTCTCAGCGTGAACCAGGTCTTCAGCGCCCGGAAGCCGCGCGACAGATCAGGACCGAGATCACAGGGCCATTCGGCGCCCGCCGCGAGACCGCGGGTTTCCCGGCGCAGATAGGCGGCCGGCGAGGCGAAGGCGTCACGATGCTTGGTGCCATCGCGCACCAGCAGGAAGCCCGCATCGTAGGGCACCTGCCCCCATTTGTGAAAATCCAGCGCAATCGAATCCGCCAGCTCGATGCCGGCGAGCTTCGGTGCGAGCTCCGCTGACAGCATCGCGAGCGCACCGAAGGCGCCGTCGACGTGAAACCAGAGCCCCTCGGCACGGCAGAGCTCGGCAACAGCCGCGAGGTCGTCGATGGCGCCGATATCGACGGTGCCAGCGGAGGCGACGACGAGAAACGGATGCAGGCCCGCGGCGCGATCGCGCGCGATCGCGGTCCGCAGCTCGCCGACGTCGACGCGATGTGCGGCATCCACCGCGATGCAGCCGAGCGCGTCGCTGCCCAGTCCGCAGATGTCCGTCGCCTTGGCGATGCAGCCATGCGCCGCCTTCGACGTGTAGGCGCGCAAGCGCCGCCCCTCCTCACCGAGACCCGCCGAGCGAACCGACGCGCCGAGCTCGGCGCGGCGCGCCACCAGCACCGCCATCAGGTTCGCCATCGAGGTGCCGGTGACGAAGATGCCGCTGGCGCATACCGGAAAGCCGAACAACTGGCGCGTCCAGTCGACGACCTGCCGCTCGATCTCGATCGGCGCATGGTCGCGGCCGCCGAGATTGGCGTTCAGTCCGGCAGCCAGCATCTCGGCAAGCATGCCGACCACGGTGCCGCCGCCGTGCACCCAGCCCATGAATCCGGGATGCACGTTGCCGGTCGCGTAGGGAACGACGAGCTCGCTGAAATCGCGATAGACCTCGGCGAGATCGGTCGGCGCATGCGGCAGCGCGCTGCGGAAGCTCTGCCGTGTCGCCGGCGACATCGGCTGCCACACCGGCCGGTCGCGGATATCGGCGACATAGTCGATCATGTCGTCGAGCATGCGATGACCGAGCGCGCGCATCTGGTCCCAATGTTGCGGATCGAGCGTCTCCGCCGTCCGCGACGCGGGATCGATGCGCAGCCCGGCGGTCACGCCGCCTGCTCCGCCCGCGACGCGGCGCGCTTCTCGATCATGGCCGCGAAGGCCGCGAAGATCTTCTGCATCTGCGGCGGCTTGTAGGGGAAGATCTCCGGCGAATCCATGTTGTGGACGACGGCTGTATTGTCGGCCTCGAACACCAGCAGCGCGCCGTCCCTGGTCTCGGCGCAATCGATGATGAAATAGTCGAGGCCGACGCGCGCGGCGATCGCATCGAGCACGCTGCGATGACGGCGGCCGAAGCCGATGTCGAAGGTCTGCATGAAGGTCGCCTCTTCGAGGCGCTTGCTCTCGCTGCCGGCCATGTTGGCGTTGAGGTACCAGATGTCCCAGCGCCGCGCGATCGCCATGTGGCAGGCGTAGGCCGTGCCGTCGACGAACACGATGCGGTACTTGCGGAACTGGCCGTCCTCGCTGGCATAGTCGACGAAGCGCGAGACGAAGAACTCCTGCTCGTCGCGCTCGTCGAGATAGAGCGACAGCTCGAGCGGCTCGTCGATCTTCTCGAGGCCGACGCCGGCATGCGAGCCGCGCGGCCGCACGATGACCGGGAAGGCGAGCGAGTGGTCGACGTCGGTGATCCATTCGCGCTCGTCGGCGATCTCGATCAGGCGCTCGCGGTCGACGGGGATGGTCGCCGGAATGGTGAGTCCGTCGATGCAGGCCAGCAGCGCATGCAGCTTGTCGCGGTCGAGATGCCAGATCCGCTCCGGCGGATTGAGCAGCGGACGCGGCCAGCGCGCCGCGACAGCATCGATCTCGCGCAGCGCGTGCTGGCAATCCTCGGAATCGGAGGCGATGACGATGGCGACGTCATGGGCCGGCAGCGGTGCCAGCAGGTTCGCGCCTGGAACGACGTAGAGCAGCAGCAGCTCGAAGTCGGTATCCTCGAGCAGGAACTCGATCGGCGTGTTGCTGCCCATGTCGGTGGCCGCAGCGAGCGCGAGCACGCGCAGGCGCGGCGTCTCGCTCTTGCAGCGCACGCGATAGAGCTGCTGCGACTGCAGCACGTCGTGCTGGATTGCAAGCCCGGACGATTTCTCGCCGATGAGCTGCGCGATCAGCGCCAGGTCGAGCCCCTCGCCCGGCTCCGCGCGGCCGTCGAGCAGCTTGGCGAGCAAGGCGGCCCACAACGGTTTCAGGTCCTGGCCGTCGAAGGCGGCCTTGGCGAGCTTGGCCATGCCGACGCGGTCGGCACATCCTGCGCCGGTGGCGTCGGCCAGCGCGAGCAAATCAGTCGGCATTGCAGATGTCCCTGAGATCCTGGCTGCTCAGATCCGATACGAGCAGCTCTGTTTTGGCAACGATGTCGGCGACGCGGTCGATGTCGGATTCGAGATTGACCCGGGCGGCGGTGACGTCGTCACACCATGCGTCCGTCACCTGGCGCGCCCCGATGCACAGCCGCAGCGCGGCCGTCGGCGCCTCGCCCGCGCATTCGATCCGCACCGGCTGGCCGATCAGGCACTGGCGCGCGGCAACTTCGGCTGCTCGCCCGGTGAAGCGGCTGCCCAGATCGCGCTGCAGCGCGCGATATACCGCCTGCGTCTCACCGAGGCCGAGCGGGCCGCCGTCACGCTGGAGCGCGAACGGGAAGATGGTGGGAAAGCCGAACTCGCCATCGCTCGCATCCGGCGCAGGCGCGCGGGCGGCGATCGGACGCAGCGCCGGCGACAGCATCAGCAGGCTTTCGATGGACTCGCCGAGCTGCCGGATCGCCATCCGACGGAACGGCTCGGGCACGGCGTGATATGCGGCGATCTCCGCCAGCGCGGCTTCCCAGCGCAGCCATTGGCCTATATTGGCGCGCGGCGCCGTGCGCGCGCGCAGATCCGTCCAGGCGAGCGGCCAATCGCTGCGATTGACATAGTCGAACAGGCCGGGCGCGATCGGATGTCCGCAGCGCAGCGCAGCCGCTGCGGCCGCGGGCACCAGCAGGGCGCCGCTGAAGGCGGGTCCGCCGAAGAACTTCGCGCCCGTGACGAGCACCAGATGGCCGCGATCGAGATGGGCGCGCAGCCGCGCCGCGCCGAGCCGCATCTGGCAGGCATCGACGACGACCTGCACGCGCCCCGGCCAGCGCCGCGCCACCTCGTCGAGGCAGCCCATGTCCGGCGCGCGCCAGCCGAGCTTGGAGGACTCCATGACCTGCAGCAGAACGCTACGGCCGTTCCGCACCAGCGTCCCGACGCTGTCGAGCACCTCGGCATCGATATCGCCGCGCGGCTGCATCGATGCGCCGTCGAGCAGCGGCAGCGACACGGCGTCGCCCGAGAGCCCCTCGATCGGCGTGTTCGTCCGCACCGCCAGGCCGTTCGCCGTCCGCGTGCTGAAATGGTGTCCCCGGGCGCTCGCGGCAGTGCCGCTTCCGGTCTGGTCGCTGCCGACGACGATGCTCGTGACGCTCTCGCCGAGCATCGCCCGCACCAGCGCCAGCGCATGCAGTTGCGAGTCGGTGCCGGACGGCGAGAACACGATGTCGATGTCGTCGGCAAGGCCGAGATGTCCGCGCAGTTCGCAGCGCATCTCCTCGGTGCGCCGGTCGAGCGCGGCGTCGAGGCCGAGCGAGATCGCCGCATGCATCAGTTGCTCGCGCGCCAGCTCGACGCGCGCATAGGCGCGTTCCGAAATCGGCGACGCCGTGCTCGATGCGAAGCACAGCACATCGGGTTCGGGCGACGGCCCGCAGCCATAGACGTTGCGGCCCCAGGGGCGATCGAGCGCCAGGCGGGCGTCGCCGCCATCGATCAGGAGATCGCCGAGCAGGGCAAACAGATCACGCAGTCCGGCCGCGACGCCCTGCTCGCGCCGGTCGATGCGGGATGGCTGGGAGATCTGCGACCGGGTTGCCGCCGGGGTCATGGTACGGATCGTCAGGCTGCGTCAGCCGCAGCAGCGGTCGGAACCGCCACCGCCGAGGCGAATTGCGAGGCGACATTGCCATGGAAGACGGACGGACCGACGTGATCGAGCCGGCTGTCGAGATCGGCCCAGATCTCGCCACCGAGATCGGTCCATCGTCTGCAGAACGCGAAATCCTCGCTGAGATAGGTGCCGGTCGCCGGATCGATCATGCATTCGAACAGCGCGAAGCGGTTCGGGCTGCCGGCCAGCGCATCCTGCGAATGCTCGCGGAAGAACTGCAGCGGCGCGTAGGCCGGATGCGCGATCATCGCCTCGATGACGCGGCGGCGGATCATCAGGAAGCCGGTGCCGGCATAGCGCACGCGGGTAAAGCCGTTGACCACCGCGACGTGGTCCGGATTGTCAATCTCCAGCACGTAGTCGAGCGACGCCGCCGGCACGTCCATCCGGTTGTCGTTGATGGCGCGGCGCGCCTTGCTCCAGTTGACCTTCTTGACCGGATAGACACCGGCGACCATGTCGCCGCCGGACTCGATCAGCCGGAAGACCTGCCTGGGCGTAAAGCCGATGTCGGCATCGACGAACAGCAGATGGGTTGCTGTGGGATCATTGAGGAACAGGGTGACGAGATTGGCCCTCGCCCGGGTGATCAGCGCATCACCGTCGCGCATGTGGACGGTGAGGCCGACGTTGGAGGTGGCGCGCAACTCGCGCTGCAGGGCGAAGATCGAGCTCGCATAGATGCTCGACACCTGGCCGCCGAAGCATGGTGTCGCGACCACCAGATGAATGCGCTCGTCGGTTCCGTCACTCACGTTCCGCCTCCAGACAAAGAGGCTCTCGCCCCAGATCTGAACAAAAGCTAAAGAGACGTGGTTAACGAAAACCTAACCGCCGTCCCCGGGGCGCTACAGATATTTCACCAGCGTCAACTGGGCGAGCATCGCCGTCGTCTGGTAGGACGCCTGGAGGTTGGTCTGGAGCTGCAGGATCTGGCTCGCCACCTCCTGCTGCGAGATGCCCTCGGTCTGGTCGACCATGGCCTGCATTGCCGCCTTGGCCTGGGTCTGGCGCGCCGTGGCGTCCTTCATCGTGGTCTGGGCGTTGGCGAACTCGGTCTGGATGTCCGAGATCGCCTGCTGGCCAAGCTGCGGCGTCAGGTTGGCGGCGATGCGCTGGCTGAGCGCGCCGATCTGCTGCGGGGCATTCGCACCCGCCGGCGGCGTGTTGACGGCGGCATAGACCGCGGTCTGCTGCACGAGGTTGCGGATCGCAAACTCGTTGCCCTGGGCGCCGAACTGAATGCTCTGCGCCGTGTCGATCCGGATGGTCGCGCTCGACCGCGCCGAGCCGGGACCGCTGTTGCCGGTGTACCAGGCGACGGTGTTGGCCGAACCGTTGACGAGGCTGGTCGCCGACCCCAGCGGCGAGCCGGAGACGCGCAACGGCGGCGTCGGCGCCGTCACGGTGCCGGAGAAGCCGAGCGCCCCGAACGCACCCGCGTTCGAGCTCGACACCGAGAAGCTGGCGGCGTCGTCGGTGCGCAAGGTGATCACGCCGCCGCTGACCGTCGACGGCGTCGACGTGCCGCTGAGCGTATCGATCTTCGACAGCAGCGTCTGCACGCTGTCGCCGACATTGATCTGGTTGTTGCCGTTGGCGCCGGAGGCGACGAAGGTCAGCGTCTGTCCGTTGACGGTGATGGTGTCGCCGGTTGCAAAGCTGGTCGCGATCGAGTCGGAGCCCGCACCGCCCGACAGCAGCGTCGCTCCGGTGATCGGAGCCGGCGTTGCGAGCTTGTTGTTGACCACGGTGCCCGACACGGAGCTCGCCGTGTTGAAGAAGTTGTCACCGGCGACGACCGCCGAGGCGGCGGTCAGCGAGGTGTTGGCCAGCGTCGACAGCGCCGTGTTGAGCGCCGCGTTGAGATTGGCGGAGGTGGCCGCGGGCGTGGCACCGATGGCGAACGTATTGGTCGGCGCCGGCGTCGTGGTGGACGCCGTCAGCTTGATCGATTCCGAGGTGCCGTCGGGCAGCTTGAAGGTGAAGCTGATCTGGTCGCCCGCATTCGGATTGCCGGCGGTGAGATCGACCGAGATGCCCGCGGGCGAGCCGGACGGTCCGGTCACCGTGGCGTTGGTCAGCGACGACGTCACCCCGCTCAGCTTGAAGCCGAACGGCGAGCCGGCGACGTCCTCCGCCAGCGTGATCGGCATGGTGGCCGACGCCGACAGGTTGAGACGCCCGAGACCGTTGAGCCCGAGATCCGCCTGCTGCCGCTCGGCGATGACCTGCTTCAGCCCGGCCTGCGTTGTGGTGCCGTTCAGGATGTCGTCGGCCGATGCGATCGCCGGCCGGTCGGTGGCGCTGCCGGAGAAAATGTAGCGGTCGCCGACCTGCGTGTTGAGGATGCCGGTGATCGCCGACAGGTTGGACAGCGCCGTCAATTGTCCCGTGGTCTGGCCAGTGCTGGTCAGGTTCTGTGGTGTCGCCGAGGCGCCACTCTGGACCTGGTCATGAATCTTGGACAGCGACTGCAGCGAGGTATTGACCGCGCCGATCACGGTATTGACGTGGGTCATCGTCAGCGTGAACGCCGAGATGTTCGACAGCTGCGCCCGCGCCGCGATCGCGAACCCCTCGTCGGGCCCCATGCCGGCGTAGTTGTTCGCCTTGACGCCGCTCGAGAGCTGCGTGGAAAGGTCCGCGAGCTGGCTCGTGATGTTCCGCACGGACAGGCCGAGCAGAGAGCTTCCGTAATTGACACTGCTGATCGTCATCTTACACGCGCCTCACTAAAACGCCTGGAGCAGGCTCTGCATCATGCTTTGCACGACCGACATGATATGGGCGTTTGCCGCATAGGTGTTCTGGACCTGGATCAGGTTGGACATCTCGCTGTCCATGTTGACCCCCGCGGTGCCCTGGAACTTCTCCTTCAGCGTGCTGACCACGACGGCCTGGCCCTGGCTGAGCTGGGTCGCCAGCGTCGACGCACTGCCCTGCTGGCTGACGAATTGCTGCAGATAGCCGGACACCGTGCCCTGGAACGGCTGCGCCGCCGAGCCGAGGCCGGTGGTCGGCGAGTAGCTGAAGGTCGCCGAGGTGAGCTGCGCGAACAGGAAGTCCGGCCGCGTCGAGTCGCCGGCCGCGGTCTGCGGCGAGGTCGAATAGGTCGACAGCTTGGTCGGATCGTTGAGCAGCGCCGGGTTGACGTTGAGCCGCCCGGCGAGCCCCGTCATCTGCGAGCCCGTCGAGGTGATTGCGCCGGTGTAGAGCGCGCCGCCGTCGGTGAACACCGGGAGCTGCGCATTGCCGCTGGCAAGCGTCTGCGTCGTGGTGGTGGCCGAGGCCGCCTTGACGGTCGCCTGGCTGGTGCCGTCGTCGGTGATCCGCAGCGTGCTGCCGGAGGGATTGGAGAACTGCAGATGCGCCGACCCGAGCGCGCTGTTGAGCTGCGACACCACCGAGGCCATGCCGAGCGAGAAGTCGACGCCGACATAGGACGGGTTGGCGCCGGTGGCATTCTGCAGCGGCAGCGCAGCGGGATCGTTGACGTTGACGACCTTGATCTGACGCTGGACGTTGCTCGAGTCCGTGTAGGTCAGGTTGATGGTGTTGCCCGCCAGCAGCCCTGATGTCGAGACGTCGAAGCCCGCCGGCGGCCCAGCCACCGCGGTGCCCGCCGTGGTCTTGTCGGACAGTGCCGAAGCCATCGTCGCCGCGAGCTGGTCGACCTGGGTCTGGGCCTGCACCAGGGTCTGGTCGCGCAGCTTGAGGTCGGCTGCGATCTGGCCCGAGTTCAGCAGATTGTTCGACACGACGTCGAGCGACACGCCGTTCGACAGCTTGATGTTGAGCTGGCCGACGCCGGTCTTGGTCGGATCGCTGTTGTAGAGCGAGGTGGCGTCGAGCGTCCCCGGCGAGGAGAAGGTGAACTCCGAGCTGAGGCCCGCGCCGACCAGCTGGATGCCCGAATTGGTGAATATGCTCGTGCCGTTGGTCGGGTCGGACACGACGCGGATATCGACATATTTGGCGAGCGTGTTGATCGCGTTGTCGCGCTGGTCCTGCAGGGTCGCCGCCAGCGGGTCGGAGCTGTCGAGGCCCTGCAGCTGCGTGTTGAGCGTCGCAATCTGCTTGATCGCCGCGTTGGCCTGCGTGACCGAATTGCCGATGTCCTGCTCGACATTGCTGCGCAGGGTCTGGATGCCCTTGGTGGTCGCGTTGAGCTGCAGCGCCACGCCCTGCGCCGCCGACAGCGCCACCGACTGCGCCGACTGGTTGCTCGGATTGTTCGACAGCGACTGCAGCGCCGTGGTGAAATTGTTCAGCGCCGTCTCGAGCGTGCCGCTGCCGCCGGGCGTACCGTACACGGTCTGCAGCTGGCTCAGGATGTTGGCCATCTGATTGGCGTAGGTCCCGCCCGAGGTCTCGGTGCGGAGCTGGTTCTGGACGAACAGATCGAGCTGACGGTTGACGCCGGTCGTCGTCACCGTCGAGCCGAAGCCGCCGCTGGCGACCTCGATCTGGTTCGGGTTCTGCGCGACGTAGCCGGGGGTGTTCGCGTTGGCGACGTTCGACGAGATGATCGAGAGCGCGGCCTGCGTCGAACGCAGGCCGGACATCGCGGTGGCGAGGGCAGAACTCAAACCCATGTGCGGTAGCCTTATGTCAATTCAACTGCCACGTCTCAGCGCGATCAGCGCAGCACGTTCAGAAGATCCTGCACCATCGAATTGGCCGTCGTGATCACCTTGGTGTTGGCCGAATAGGCCTGCTGGGTCACGATCAGCTTGGTGAACTCGTCGGCGATGTCGGTGTTCGAGCCTTCCAGCGAGCCGCCCGAGATCTTGCCGGTCGCGCCGATGATGGCCTGGCCGGACTGATCGGTCGCCTCATAGGCGCCGCCGTCGAGCGCCTTCAGGTAATTGGTGCCGTTGAAATGCGACAGCGTCACCTGCGCCAGGTTGATGGTCTGGCCGTTGGAGAAGGTGCCGGTGACGACGCCGCTGTTGTTGACGGCGACCGACTGCAACTGACCGGCGGCGAAGCCGTTCTGATTGATCTGGTTGATGGTCGCCGAGCCGATCGTGCTCGCATATTGCGTCAGCGCGCCCGAGGAGATGTTGAGGCTGACGGTACCGAGCGTGGTGCCGTCGACCACGACGTTGGGGATGGAGATGTTGGAGGTCGTCGGCGACACCAGCGAGCCGTCGGAGGCGAACTGGAAGTTGGTGCCGACGTTCTGCCACGCCACGGTCGAGCCGGTCGCGTTCGAGTCGGTCTGGTAGAACAGGTTCCAGGTGTCCTTGTGGCCGGTGCCGAGCGTCGCGCTGTCGACCTTGCCCCAGCGCAACTGCACGTTCACCGGCGTGCCCGACGAGTTGTAGGCCGTGACCGCGCCGCCAGAGATCGTCTCGTTGTTGAAGTTGGTGAGATCATTGCCGATCACGATGCCGGTGCCGGGACTCGCCGTGCGCGTCAGTGCCACCGGTGACGTAAGGCCGAGCGCGGTGAAACCCGGGGACGCGCTGCTCATGGTCCAGTCCTCGCCGCTGCCGGAATGCAGCGTGATCTTGCCGGCAGTGATGGTCGGCGTCACGCCGGTGACGGCCGCGATCTTCGCCATCAGCGTGCCGACGGAGTCGCCGACATTGATCTGGGTGCCCGAGGCGCCGGAGGCGACGAAAGTGAAGGTGATGACGTCGCCCGCGCTGCCGGTCATGGTGATCGTGTCGCCGGTGGCAAAGTTGCTCGTGATCGAATCGGTGGCCGCACCACCCGACAGCAGCGTCGACGTGGTGATGTTCGCCGCGTTCTTGTTGACCGCCGTACCGCCGGTGACGGTGGAGTCGGCGTAGAAGTTGGTGCCCACCGGCAGCGGCACGTTGGAGAGGTCGGCCGAGTTGAGGCCGCCGGCCGCGACCAGGGTGCCGGTCGCGGCATTGCCGCTCGCGGCGGTCTTCGGCTGCGTCGGCAGGTTGGCGGCGTACTGGATTGCGGTCGTCGCCTGCGCCGGCACGAAATTGTTGGCGAATTGCAGCACGGTCGGCACGTTGCCGGTGGCGTTGCCGGTCTTCGGATCGACCGCGACGCCCATCAGGTAATAGCCGGCGCCGTTGATCAGGTTGCCGTTGGCGTTGAGCTGGAAGTCGCCGCGCCGGGTGTAGTTGGTGACGCCAGTGAAGACCGGCACGTTGTCGACGACCGAGGAGGCCTTCTGCACGTTGAAGAAGCCGTCGCCGTTGATCGCCATGTTGGTGGCGACCGAGGACGTCGAGACGGTGCCCTGGGTGGTGATGGTGGCCTTGGCGAAGGCGGTGACGCCGCCGGCATTCTGGCGCGTCGGGTTGGTCGCGTTGGGGATGAGGTCTTCGAAGCTGGTGCCGATGCCCTTGTAGCCGACGGTCGACGCGTTCGCGATGTTACCGGAAATGTTCTGCAGCGCGAATGATTGAGCGGACAGACCGCTCACCGAAGTATTCATCGCGTCGAAGATACCCATACCAATCTCTCCACTGTGATGCCGGTGACAGGTCGGCCCGCACCGCGTTTCGTGGAGAGCTGTCGCAATCGCTGTGCCAGATGCGAAAATGCTGTGAAATCAGCGGGTTGAAAAACAACAACGTCAAAAAACCGGCGTCAAAACTGGTGAACAATTGCCGAGCCGGCAGTTCTTGCCGGGCCGGACGCGCCAAATCGCGCTCCGGCGCGGCCGCTCGTCACGGCTGCCGGCGCGTCCTCAAGACCCCCATCTGAGCCTTGAACGGACGAGCCGGAATATCCGGGCGCAGATTCCCGTCAGGTCGACGACGGATTTGCCGGGTGGAACGTGAGCGACAGCCCGTCCATGCAGTAGCGCAGGCCGGTCGGCTTGGGGCCATCGTCGAACACGTGGCCGAGATGGCCGCCGCAGCGGCGGCAATGCACCTCGGTGCGGACCATGCCGTAGGTCTTGTCCTGGCGGGTCGCCACGGCATTGTCGAGCGGCCTGAAGAAGCTCGGCCAGCCGGTGCCGCTGTCGAACTTGGTGTCGGAGGAGAACAGCGGCAGGTCGCAGCCGGCGCAGGCGAAGGTGCCCTTGCGATGCTCCTTCAGCAGCGGGCTGGTCCAGGGCCGCTCGGTGCCCTCCTCGCGTAGGATCTCGTATTGCTGCGGCGTCAGTTGCGCGCGCCACTCGGCCTCGGTTTTCTCGACCTCGAACTTCTCGGCGGCGCGGGCCGGCGCGGAACCGCCGAGCCAGCGCAGGGCGGCGAAGCCGAACAGTCCGGCGGCGGTGGTCAACATCAGGCGGCGGTCGATCATGGCGGTCTCCGTACGGCGATGGGTTACCGGATCTACGGATGGGATCCCGCGAAGTTACGTCGGGCGCGGGCGCGGCGGCTCACTTTCTTGCGAGGTGTCAGCCCTCCCCGGCGTCGGGATGACGGTTCAGATCGGATGGCTGCGGCCGCAGCGGCAGCCGCGAGCCGGGCCGCTCGGCCGCCCGGCGCCGCGCTTCGGCCGCCCGGATCTCGCGCATGCGCTCCTGCGCACGCACGCGCTCGCGGTGTCGCGCCAGCGTTCCGGCCGCGGCGGAGCGGCCGCGGACCCAGAGATTGACGACATGCCCGGCAACCCGGCCGCTGACGCCGCCGGCCCAGACCAGCTCGAACGGCGAGAACAGCTTCCAGCGATCGTCGCCGGCGAGGATCGCCTGGGCGATCAACTGTCCGGCCATCGCCGAGGTGTTGAGCCCCTGCCGGCCGAAGCCGCTCGCGACCCACAGGCCTTTGCGGAGCTGGCCGATCTGCGGCATGCCGTGCACGGTCTGGCCGGTGACGCCGCCGAAGGTGTCGGCGATCTCGACCCGGCCGAGCTGCGGAAACACCGTCCGGATCCGGCGCTGCAGCGCCGCGGCAAATCCGCTGGGCCGCGCGTCCCAGGTCGTCTCCGGGCTCGCCCACATCAGCCGGTCACCGTCGACGATTCGGAAATGATCGATGCCGTCGGTGTCGCTGACCGATCCCTGGAAGGAAATCGCCTCGGCGAGGCGCTCGCCGAGCGGCGCGGTGACGCCGCCATAGCGCCACACCGGCAGCAGCGTATCGGACAGCTTCTGCAGCGGCGCGCCGAGATGGATGTTGCCGGCCAGCACGATGTGCGAGGCGCGCATCCGCGCCGACGGCGTCACGATGCGCTTGCGCACGCCCGACGCATCGATGCTGACCACCGGCGTGTCCTCGAAGATCCGCGCCCCGGCCTTGTGCGCGAGCCGCGCCAGCGCGTGAACGTACCTGCGGCCGTCGAGCTGGAACGCCTTGGGATAATGGACGCCGTGGAAGTAGCGGTCGGTCTTGAGCTCGGTCCTGACGCGCTCGACCTGCCAGCCCTCGACCTCGGTGTCGAAATCCTCGTGCAGCATCTGCAGGCGGCGGATCAAGGCGTCGCCGGCGTCGACATTGGAGACTTCGAGCGCGCCCTCGCTGAGCCCGATGCCCGGCATCGCTGCCTCGGTGGCCTGGGCGCGGATGAACTCGGCACCGGACCAGGACAACGCCCATAGCGCCCGGGCATGCGCGAGCCCGACGCGCTCGATCAGATCCGGCAGCGGCAGGTCGAACCCAGGCATCACCGTGCCGATCATGTGGCCGGATGCGTTCCACCCGACCTGGCGGCCTTCCAGCACCGCGACGCTCGCCCCCTGCCGGGCCGCGCACAATGCCACCGTCAAGCCGGCCAATCCCGCCCCGACCACGCAGACGTCGACGTCGAGGTCGAAATTCAGCCTGGTGCGGCCGTGTGCACCTGCGGCATCCGCGTCATCGTTCACGCTTGTGGAAGTCTCGCTCATGGCGTTTTCTTAGCGAACCCTGCGCCGGACGTCATGACGCTTTTAATGGCGACAAAGAGACGTGGTACAGCCGGACCCAGCCTGAACGATTCGAGACGGAATTCCATGCGCCGATTGATGCTGCTGCGCCACGCCAAGACCGAGACTGACGCGCCGACCGGCCGCGACCAGGACCGCCGTCTCGACGAGCGCGGGCACCAGGATGCCGCCATGATCGGCGATTTCATCGCCAGCCACCCGCCGGTGCCGGAGCTGGTGCTGGTCTCGACCGCGGTCCGGGCACAGCAGACCTGGGACCTCGCGCTTGCGGCGATGAAGGACCGTGTCCCGGCCCCGCAGGTCGAGACCGTTCCCGGGCTCTACGGCGCCGAGCCGATGCAGATGCTGCATCACATCCGCCTCGCGGCAGTGCACGATCCGAAGCAGCTCCTGCTCGTCGGGCACAATCCCGGAATGCACGAGCTCGCGCTGGCGCTGACCGGCGGGGGCGATTCAGAGGCCCGCCACGAGCTGATGCGCAACATGCCGACCGCGGGTTTGGCGGTGCTCGATTTCGACACCGACGATTGGGGCGACGTCAGCTTCACCCGCGGCCGTCTCCTGAGATTCGTCACGCCCAAGCTGCTCAAGCATGGCTCGGTCGATTGACAGGCAGGTCCGGTCCGGCGCGTAATCCCGGCGGACAGAGGAGGACCTTCGATGTTCAACTCGATTCTGGTGCCGATCGATCTGGCCGACACCGACCTCGCCAAGCCCGCCATCGCCACCGCGGCCACGTTGGCACAGACCTGGAGCGGCACGGTGCATCTGCTCAACGTCATGCCGATGACGCCGGTGATGCTCGCCGAATACGTCCCGGCCGATTTCGACGCGCAGCAGCGCGAGACCGCCGAGGAAGCGCTGTCGATCGTGGCGCGCGAATCCGGCATCCCGGCGGAGCGCATCAGCTATACGGTGCGCCAGGGCGGCATCTATCACGAGATCCTCGAGGAGGCAGCCAAGGTCAAGGCCGACCTGATCGTAATGACCTCGCACCGCCCGGCGATGCGGACCTACTTCCTCGGCAGCAACGCCGGCCACGTCGTGCGCTACGCCAAGTGCTCGGTGCTCGTGGTGAGGCCGTAAGACGCGGCCCGTCCGACGCATCCTGCGCGTGGACCAATTTCCACTTCGTGGTCATTGCCATTGCATTGGCGTTTCTCGATCATATTGTCCGACCGAAGCGCCGACTGAGGACACCGTCATGAGATGGCCTCTGCCTTATCCAAGGGCTGGTGACGTATTGGGTATCCTATTCATCGTCGCGCTGCTTTGCCTTCTCGTTTCTGGCTTCTACTGGTTTCCCAATCCTAATCCGAATACCGGATTTGGTCCGGACTGGGATTGCACTCCTGTCCCCAATGGCCAACCGATCTGCATCAAAAAGATAGGTCAGTGAACGCAGTCCGCTGACGGAATGAACCACGCGGTTGTCCGAATGCCCCCGATCATGCGTCGGCGTGATCTCGATCGAGATCTTGCTTCGGTTGGCTGTGAATAAGGATCCGGCTAGCGTGAAACGATCCCATCGAATCTCACGCGCGTGTTGGAAGACCCTGAGCAAGTGTTGGGTCAGACGGGCGGAGCCCGAACGGCGCGGGCAAGCCAGAAGCTGCGCTCGCCGTTGGCCGGCTCGCCGACTGACTGTGCGATCAGTTCGAATCCATTGTCGCGCAGCAACGCAGCGTACTCGGACGGATCGAGAGACGCATGATAGAGCGGATCGCCGCGGTAGGACCCGATGGCTTCGCCATGTGCGGGTCCGGCGTTGAACAGCAGCACGCCGCCCGAAGCCGCGCAGGCCGCGAAGATCGGAAACATGCGCCGCTGGTCATCATGTCCGAGATGGAAGAAGCTGTCCCACGCCAACACCCCGTCAAATCGCCGCCCTGAGGTCCACGACCGCATGTCGGCAACGACCCATTCCTGATCCGGCATTCGCGTCCGACACAGCGCGATCATCGTCGGCGAGCTGTCCACCCCGGTGACGGAAAATCCTTGCGCCGAGATGTGCGCTGCGACCGGCACACCACCCCCGCAGCCGAGATCGAGCACGTTCGCGCCCGGCCGCAGGAGCGTAACGAAGCGTTCGATGGGAGGCTTGTCAGTCCAGGCGGCCGCGCGGCGGTCAGCGTCCCACGCCAATGCGTGACGCTCATAATGGGCGACGATCCGGCTCGCACCTCGGCTCATGGAAGCTCCGTCATAGAGGTAGGGTCGGCAAAGGCGCGCCCGATCAGCGTGCTTGTCCGTGCCATCTGAGGGCGCCGTGCCCACCGTCTCGCGCGGATGGAGAGACGGTGGGCACATCATCGTGCGGCTCGCGCGCCCCGATGACTTTGCCCACCCTACGGGGCTCGCACCTTTGCCTCGAGCTTTGCGCCTCACGGCCACTCCGCAATGTAGCCCTTCGCCTTGTACGGCGCGATCTTGTCCCATTCGCCGAGCACGCGGCGGCGGAATTCGGGATGTGTGTGCCAGAGATGGCGCGGGACGCCGAAGCCGTCCACCGTCAGCAGCATCTTCTCCACCTCGGGCGAGTGCCGCTGCAGGGTCATCGCGTAGCGCCGCGCGGTCCAGCTGTTGCCGAGACAGATCACGCTGCCGACATTGGCGAGGCCGAGCGCGGCGTCGATCACCGGCAGCGCGAGCACGACGTTCTCGCCGGTGTTCGTGGCATGATGCTCTTCGAGGATGCGCTCGGCCGGAACGCCGCGCCTCACCATGGCGGCCTTGATCAGCGTACACTCCGAAACATCCGCGCCCGGCGTGATGCCGCCGCTGACGATGGCGTGGCGGAAGTAGCCCTGCTGCCATAGCTTCGCCGCCGTCTCGGCACGCAGCTCCTCGTCGACGCGGGTGCCGAACACGAACAGCAGATCGGCCGGCCGCAGCGGCGTGTCGGCGAAATGCCGCGCGTTGATCGCGGCGATCTCGGCGTCATCCGGCCTGCGCAGCGCGCGATCCTGCATCGTCCCACTCCGAAAGCGACTCGCTCAGTCTGGCATGGTGCGCGAAATCTGCACGATCACATTCGGTGACCGGCGATGAGATTGCGTGATCACGGCAGCATCGCGGCCGGAATGTCCGTGAACGTGTAGCTGCGCGGCCTGTTGCGGGTGATGAAGCCGCCGACATACCAGGCGAACAGCGCGGCGAAGCCGATCAGGAACAACGCGCCCGACCATTCGGCGATGACGAGCGCACGCACCAGAAGCCCGGCCATCGCGACGGCGAGCAGCGCGATCGCGGCGAGCGCCGCGCCGTAGGTGAAGCGGCCGAGGCCCGCGGTCAGCCGCGCGTTGCTGCCGCTGACGGCGAGCCGCGCATGCAACCCGAGAATGAAGGCGCGATAGGCCTCGCTCTGCGGCGCCATCAGGGCAGCCGTCTGCCACGAGACGGAGATGATGCCGAGGCGGCGGCCGTCGCGATGGGTGACGTCGGCCCGAAAACGCTTCGCCTGCATCGACACCGGTCGGTAGGACAGCCGGATCGCGACGATCTCGGCGTAAGGCCACAGGCCGGTACGGCCGGCGAACCGCCACGACAGGCCCTGCTCCGTCAGTTCGAACTGGTGCGCGGCCCCGATCAGCGACGCCTTGTAGGCGTAGCGGATCGTATCATCGCCGGCCGTGGTGGTGCGCTCGGAAATGGATCGGTCCTGTTGCGTGTGGCACGCGCCTTATCCTACAAGCGGAGCATGAGCGAAACGATCTATTTTCCGCGCCATTTGATCCTGGCCGGGGCGATGGCCGCCGGCGTGCTGCTGGCGCTGGCGGTGCACATGCTCGGCGCCCGCTACGGGCTCGATCTCGGCGGCCTGTGGCAGACCGAGAGCGGCGCCTTCATGCCGGCGGGATCGGCGATCGCATGGTGGCTGATCGCCACCGTCGGGTTCTCCTCGGGCTACTTCATCGCCAACATCATGCACAGCGCGGTGTCGGGCGAGATCCCGCAGCGGATGCGCAACTTCCTGGTCGTGGTCGGCGTCCTGATGCTGGCCGGCATCGGCCAGGCGATCTCCGGTCCGAGCCCCGTGCCGTCGGCCTCGGGCGTACTGGCAGGCCTCGCCGCGCTCTGCCTCGGCGCCCTGATGGCGTTCTGCGGCGCCAACTTCGCGCTGCGCAAGACCTGACCGGCGCGATCCGCCGACGCCGCGCGGGCGACCCGCGCGGCGTTTTGCCTCATCAACGATCGAGCGTCAGCTCGCGGCGCGCAGGTTGACGCTGGTCTCGGCGAGCTTGGTCAGCTTCATGTCGGTCGCCTTCTCCTCGTCGAGCGTCTTCTGCAGCACGGCGGCGCAGTCGCTGCGGCCGAGCTGCTTGGCCCAGGCGATCAGGCTGCCGTAGCGGGTGATCTCATAGTGCTCGGCCGCCTGGCCGGCATTGATCAGGGCGGCGTCGAGCACGGTCTTATCCGCGACCTCGCCGGCGACCTCCTCCGCCTCTTCGATGATGCCGTCGATCGCCGGGCAGTCGACTGCCTTGGGCGCGATGCCATGCATCTCGAACACCTGCTCGAGCCGCTTCACATGCGTCCTGGTTTCGTCGAGATGGGCCAGAAAACCCTGCTTGAGCTTCTGATCCGTCGCCTTCTCCGCCATCTTGGGCAGCGCTTTGACGAGCTGGTTTTCGGCGTAATAGATGTCCTGCAGCTGATGAACGAACAGATCGTTCATCGTCTTGATGTCCTTTGTGAACAATCCCATTTGCTTCACGTCCTCCTGGTTCGGGAACATGGCAGGTCCCGCCCCCGACCGGTGGTCGCCATGTTCGCTGTGCTCGCGGGCGCTAACCGGCGGCAGCGGCGGTCGTTCCTGTGTCACCGAGCCTGCCGTCCGGAACCGGGCGCGGAGGACCAGGTTTGCCCGTGAAACTCGCGGGTAACCAGTTGGACCGAACTGAGGCGGACGGGCCGCCAGCTATGTGACCGGAGTGTGACAGACCTGCGCCGCATGGGTCGGAGCTGACCTGTGTCAAGGACTGCACAAGCTGCGCATTTTAGCATAAGAAACAGGCTGTCACGAATTGCCCGCCCCATCGATCAATGGTTTCGCCTCTTTTCCAAGATCTAGTACCGCCCCGCCGGGAGGATGAATGCAGCGCCTGCTGACCACGCTTGGGCGTGGCTTCAAGAAATGGATCGGCTGGAAGCGGCTGGGGATTGCAGCGAGCCTTGCGATCATCGCCTTCGCGATCACGACGCTCGTGCGCACGCTGAAGGGCGTCGACGCCGGCGTCATCCTGACCGCGCTCACCGAAATCCCGCCCGGTCACATCGCGCTCGCGGCCTTGTGTGTGGTCGGCGCGTTCTGCACGCTGACCTTCTATGACTATTTTGCGCTGCGAACGATTGGCAAGAAACACGTGCCCTATCGCATCGCGGCGATGAGCGCCTTCACCAGCTATTCGATCGGCCACAACATCGGCGCCACCGTGTTCACCGGCGGCGCCATCCGGTTCCGGATCTACTCCGACTACGGCCTGTCCGCGATCGACGTCGCCAAGATCTGCTTCCTATCGGGCCTGACCTTCTGGCTCGGCAATCTGTTCGTGCTCGGTATCGGCATGACCTTGCATCCGGCCGCCGCCACCGCGATGGACCAGTTGCCCCCGGCGGTGAACCAGTTGATCGCGATCGGCATCCTCGGGGCGATCTTCGCCTATCTCGGATGGCTGACCGCCGGCAAGAACCGGCGCCAGCTCGGCCAGAACGGTTGGAAGGTGGTGCTGCCCTCGGCGCAGCTCACGCTCGTGCAGATCCTGATCGGAGTGGTCGACCTCGGCTTCTGCGCGCTGGCGATGTACCTCCTCGTCCCCGCCGCTCCGCCGATCGATTTCCTGTCGCTGTCGGTGGTGTTCATCCTCGCTACCCTGCTCGGCTTTGCCAGCCATGCCCCCGGCAGCATCGGCGTGTTCGATGCCGCGATGCTGGTGGCGCTGCCGCAGTTCGGCCGCGAGCAGTTGCTGGCCACCCTGCTCGTTTTCCGCGTGCTGTATTTCGTGATCCCGTTCGCGACGGCGATCTCCATCATGGGCATCAGGGAACTCTGGCTGAATGTGGTCAAGCCGTGGCAGGAGCGGCGCCGGCTGCAGGGCGCGGTGTCGGACGAGATCGCCGCCAAGCGCGCCGCGACCACGGCGCACGCTGCGGTTCCCCAGCGCATCAAGCGGCACTCCCAGCGCTGAGCATCAATTCTCTCGCGGACGACGCAGCGGCTCGCCCCTCGGCCGGTTGAAGTCGCGTGCGATCCTCTTATTTCCGCCCCATCGCTGACGTGAATCCTTGCGCATGACCCGAATGCCCCATCGTCCGTTGCTCGCCGCCTGCGTCCTGGCCGGCCTGCTTGCCCCTCTCGCCGCCACCGAGGCCGCCGCGCAGTTCGGCACGGCGCCGCTGCAGGTCAGCTGGGAGGTGCGCAACCGCTTCCGTCTCTTCCGGGAGGAGCGCGACTTCCTGCTGCATACCGAGAGCACGCGCGACCGCTCAATCCTCGCCGCCGAGCAGGCGTTGGCGGTGCAGAGCGACGGCCGCGGCTGGGCCCGCAACGTCGTCAACCGGCTCTGCATCGACCTCGCCGGTCGCATCAACGAGCCATGCACGCGCGACAACGTCAAGGAAAGCTATCTCACGCCGATCGACCACCCGGTCACCGTGCGCCTGACCGGCCCGGTTCCGGTCGGCGCCACCTGCGCGTGGTCGTTCGACGACGGCGACGGGCCGCAGACCTCGACATTCGACTGCGCCGAGCCGGTCAACCTGCGCGTCCGCTACGGCCGGCAGACCGTGGCATCCGTCGATGTCGCCAGCCCGGATGGGACGCTGCAGGTCTCGACCGGAATCCAGGTCCGCGACGTCCTGATCGCCGGCCTCGGCGACAGCATCGCCTCCGGCGAGGGCAATCCGGACCGCCCGATCGCGCTCGCCGACGAAGGCTTCTGCTTCCGCTCCTATCTCGGCGGTCCGACCGCGCAATATTATCGGCCGAGCCGCGCCGGCTTCAAAGGCGGCCGCGCCTGCGAGGCGCCGGACACGCTGCAGAACTGGCAGAAGCACAGCGCGGTCTGGCTCAACGCCGCCTGCCACCGCTCGCTCTACAGCTACCAGACACGGACGGCGCTGGCGCTCGCCGTGCGCTATCCGCATGTCGCGGTCACCTACCTGCCGCTTGCCTGCACCGGCGCTACCATCGCCGACGGCCTGTTCGGCAGTCAGCGCGCGCGCGAATGCACGCCGGGCCGCTCTGCGGCCACCTGCGCCGGCGGCGTCAACGGCCAGCTCGGCGAGCTGCGCGAGGCGCTGACCGCGGCCAAGCGCCGCCAGCCGGACCGCAAGCTCGATCTGATTCTGCTGTCGATCGGCGCCAACGACATCAACTTCTCCGGCCTCGTCGCCGACGTCATCGTCGATACGCCCACCGAGCGCACGCTGTTCAAGCGCTCCGGCGTGATCGGCTCGGTCGAGGAATCGCGCAGCGAGCTGGCGCGCGACCTGCCGCAGGGTTTTGCCAAGCTGCGCGAGGCGCTGAAGCCGCTGGTCGGCGACCTCTCGCACGTCATCTACACATCCTACGGCAACCCGGCGCTGAGCGGCCCGGGCACGCCCTGCCCGGGTGGTCCGGCCGGCTTCGAGGTCCACCCGTCGTTCAATGCCAATCCACAGCGGCTTGCCAAGGTCGCGGGCTTCGTCGAGAACGAGTTCCTGCCGTCACTGCGCGGGCTGGCGCAATGCACCGCGGGAGTCCTGTGCCGCGACCCGCAGGCCGACCGCATGACCTTCGTCGATGCGCATCAGGCCGCGTTTGCCGATCACGGCTTCTGCGCCCGCTCGCCGCAGGATCCGCCGTTCGACCGCGAATGCTTTTCGGCCGACGGCGCCAGCTTCGATCCGAACATCGTCAGCGCCGCCAACGAGCCGCTGCTGTGCGGCCGCGGCGCCAGCGAGTATCGCCCCTATCTGCCGCGCGCGCGCTGGATCCGCGACGCCAACGACAGCTACTTCTCGGCGATGACCTATCCGCAAGGGCTGCCGGCGGCGATGCAGCCCTCCGACATCCACGATGCGAGCTGGGGCGTGCTGTCCGCGGTCTATGGCGGCGCCGTGCATCCGACGGCGGAGGGCCATGCCGCGATGGCCGACGCCGCCTTTCCGGCTGCGGCGCAAGTGCTCAACCTCGATGCGGCCGAGCCCAACGTCACCAGCCAGCCGCTGCCGCCCGCGGGCGTGGTGAGGCAGTAGTCGGCCATTCGGGCAGAGATCGCAGAGGAAGAACGGCCTGCAGCGCTCCGCTCCGCACAGCGTCTTTCGGGAGGCCCTCCGTGAGCGGGCGCTCAGGGACAATGGCCGTGTGGCAGCGAGATCTCTGAGCCTCATGGTGAGTTGGGAGCGGACGGAGAGCTGGGCCGCCCCCTCGACGTCCCAACGCTCAGCGCGCAAGTCGGCGGCGACCACCGCCAAGCGATCCTGATTGTCGTTGTGCCCAATATGGGTTGTTCACGCACATGGCCGCGAGACCCCAACCTGCCCTTCGACACTGATCCCAGGATGTATAGGTGCATTCGAAAGAGGTGCTACCACCCCATTCCCACTTTTGTAGGCAGACAGGATAATTGGAATCATGGGTTTGAGCAGCGGCGATCGGGATCATGGAGATGGCCGCGCTCCCCGCGATTATCCAACGCAGCATCAGCATCGCTCCCTCGTCGAATTCCGACCGCTGCGGCCAATGGCCCGCACAACCACCGGCAAGCAACGCTCGGATGATCATGGAGACCTTGTCCTCGACCACGCGTTTGACCTGGATCAAGTTCTTCGCCGACGCGGTGTCCGAGATCGCGTCCCTTGTCGGCCAGGAGCGACGGTCGTAGTTCGGAAGCCGTCTACTTGATCGCAGCCGGCTTCTTCATCATCGGCGGCGCCTGCTTGGTAGCGGGGCCTGTTGCCGTCGTCGCCTGCGAGGGCAGATATTTGGCGAGGATCGCCGGATCGATCTGCGCCATGTTGCTGTCCGGCAGGCGGGTCCAGGTCTCGTCCTTGCCGAACAGCGAGATGCCGAGATAGCCGTGCAGGATCAGCGACTGCCCATCCGGAGTGACCCGCATGTTGGCCTTCCAGATGTTGCCGTCGCGCGGGTTGAGCACGTTGCCGCCTTCGTATTTCAGCCCCTCGCGCTTCATGTCACGCACGAAGGAGATGCCGAGCACCGGCGCATTCTTGCGGTCATCGCTGCACTTCGAACAGACCTCGTTCGGATTGTCGCCGGGACGCGGAAACGTCTTGGCGATCACGCCCTCGAACACGCCGTCGTGGTCGATGAAGAGAAACCAGCCGACGGGCCTGCCATCCTCCACCTTCTGCCACAGACCGGCCGCGGTCGGCTCAGCCGCGAGCGCAGGCCGCGTCAGCAGAGCACCGGCAACAACGAGCGCGCCGATCGCGAGCTTCGTCACACCAGGCACCAGCCGAAGTCGGGGAAACGCATTGCGCATCATCATCTCACCTTGACCAAGTCACAAAATGAATGGCCGCACAGTACGGCCGTTTCGTGCATCGTTCCAGCCCATAACAGGTCTGGCGCGCCGGTGAAACCGGCACGCGCAGGAAACATTTCTTCACATTTGAGTTGGTCCGGCGGTGCCGGGTTCCACTGTGCGAACGAATTAGTTGACGCCGAGCTTCTTCTGCAGGCTCGACGACGACGTCGTGTACTGGAACACCAGCCGCTTCTCCGGATACACGTAGCGGTGCGCCTTCTGCGCCATCAGCGCGCCCTCGTGGAAGCCGCACAGGATCAGCTTGATCTTGCCGGGATAGGTATTGATGTCGCCGATCGCGAAGATGCCGGGCACCGAGGTCTCGAACGCCGACGTCTCGACCGGAATGAGATTGTGCTCGAGCGCGAGGCCCCACTCGGCGACCGGGCCGAGCTTCATCGTCAGGCCGAAGAACGGCAGCATCATCTCGCACGGCACGGTCTCGACCGCATTGTCGTTGCCCTTGATGGTGGCCGCGGAAAGCTGACCGTTCGCACCTTCGAGCGCGGTCACCTGACCGATGCGCAGATCCATCTTGCCGCTCGCGACCAGCGCGCGCATCTGCTCGACGCTGTGCGGCGCGGCACGGAAGTCGTCGCGGCGATGGACGAGCGTGATGCGCTTGGCAAGGGGATGCAGATTGAGCGTCCAGTCGAGCGCGGAATCGCCGCCGCCGACGATGACGACATGCTTGTCGCGGAACTGCTCCATCTTGCGCACGGCATAAAATACCGAGGTGCCTTCGTAGGCCTCGATGCCCGGCACCGGCGGACGCTTGGGCTGGAACGAGCCGCCGCCGGCGGCGATCACCACGACCTTGCACTCGAACACCTTGCCGGCATCGGTGGTGACGCGAAAACCGGGATCGCCGATCTTCTCGACCTTCTCGACCATCTCGCCGAGATGGAAGGTCGGACTGAACGGCTTGATCTGCTCCATCAATTGATCGGTGAGGCCCTGCCCCGTCACCATCGGCACGCCGGGAATGTCGTAGATCGGCTTCTCCGGATACAGCTCGGCGCATTGGCCGCCGACCTTATCGAGGATGTCGATCAGATGCGCCTTGATGTCGAGCAGCCCCAGTTCAAAAACGGCAAACAGTCCGCAAGGGCCCGCGCCAATGATCAGCACATCGGTCTTGATCGCTTCGCTCATGTCGCTCTTCTCGTTGGAGGCGCCGCTCGACGGAGGGCGGCAGATGGCGGTTCCGAATTTGTAGCCAACGGGCTGGTCGCAGGGAAGGCACAAAAGCCGCCCTCCGCTCGCGCGGCTTGCAGCGGCGGGCTTAGCCGGGTTTGAAGGGGACATGAATGATGGAGATCAATCAGTGACAGAGACGGCCCGTCGCGACCACGCGCCACGCCTGGAGGACTTTCCCTACCGCCTCACGGACAATGTCCGCTTCGGCGACCTCGACCCCAACCAGCACGTCAACAACGCAGTCTACGCGACCTATTTCGAGACCGGCCGGGTGACCCTGATGAAGGACCCGCGGCACGGCCTCGGCCAAGAGGGGCTGGCCTGGATCATGGTGCGGCTCGACATGCATTTCCGGGCCGAGCTGCGCTGGCCGGGCACAATCGAGCTGGGACTGGGGGTCGTGAGGCTGGGGCGCACGTCGGTGACCTGCGAGCAGGTCGTATTCTCGGACGGGCGCTGCGTGGCGTCGGCCACCGCGGTCATGGTCCTGATCGACGAAGTGACGCGCAAGCCGGCGCCGCTGACGCCGAATCTCATTGCTGCGCTACAACCCTGGGTCCGCCGCGGCGTGACGATCGCGCCGCCGGCATAGGCCTGGCGGCGATCATCGGAGGCGCGGCGACGAGGGCGCGAGGCGAACGGTCAGGCCTGACGCTCGGGGGTGGAGACGACGAGGCCGTCGAGCTCGTCGGAGACCTTGATCTGGCAGGAAAGACGGGAATTCGGCCGGACATCGTAGCCGAAATCGAGCATGTCCTCTTCCATCGGGGTCGGCGGGCCGACCTTCTCGCGCCAGGCTTCGTCGACATAGACATGGCAGGTCGCGCAGGCGCAGGCGCCGCCGCATTCAGCCTCGATGCCGGGAATGGCATTGCGGATCGCCGCTTCCATCACGGTCGCGCCGTTCTCGATCTCAACGGTTCGGGATTCGCCGGTATGGTCGACAAAGGTGATCTTGGCCATGTGTGCTCGTGCTGCGCAGGAAATGAGGTCGGGCTGTCCTATAACGGACCGCTCCGCTCCGCGCTAGTGCTGCCGCCGGCCGCTCAGGCCGCGCCGAGCATCTCCGAAATCGCCGCGCGGGCCTGCGCGATCGCCGTGCCGAGCCAGGCCAGCGCATCGGCCGGATCGCCCGCCCGCAGCGCCGCTTCGAGCCCTTCCGCCGCGTCGGCGACGTCGAGCGCGCCGACGGCGCGGGCCGAGCCCTTCAGCGTGTGGGCGATGGTGGCGGCATCCTCGGGCATCACCTGCAACCGCTCCAGCAGGCGGACGGCCTGGCTGGAGAACATGGCGAGCACCTCGCGCTCGAGCGCGCTGTCGCCGAGCGTCATCCGGCGCAGCAGGTCCAGGCTGATCGGCCCGTCGTCGGGAACCAGCGGGGGCGAGGGCATCCATTCGATCCGTGAAAGGTCGGGAATCATGGCGGCAATCCGGGTCCGGCGGGCGCGCCGCGCGCGCCTGTGGTAAGCCAAGCACGACAATGGTTAATGCATTGTTACCGGCCCAATTGCCGCGGGTTTGCCGCGATTTGGGCCCGGCTCTGCCCCAATCGCGGCAGAAACGGGAATTCGCAGAACTTCTAAAGTGTTAACGGCGGCTGCTGTTAACGATGATTAAGAATCTCTTAACCACGGCCATTTCTTTCAACAGGCACAGCCAATAGGATGATGCCCGGATGGACTGGGTCACCTGGCGGAATTTGCCACCCCTGGTGCCTGCGAGGGATGACGTCCGGTTCGAGCGTTGCGAGAGGGCACTCGTACGCGGCTCGCCGGATCGAAATTAAGACGAGGGCTCGGACTCAACATGGCGAACACTCCGAAAAAGGTCAAAGACCCGACTGAAGTTGCGCTGTCCGCCATTCAGGAGGCTTTGAACATCAGCGATTCGTCCGCGCCCACGGACTCGCAGAGCTCGGTCCACGCTGACGGAGCCCCGCCGGTCATGCCGAACGGCGTGTCGAGCCTGGATTCGTTCGACTCCCGTCCGGGCATCGATCGCAGCAGCCTTGACGAGATTGAGCCGCCGCCGCTCGCCGCGCGCCGTCCGGCCAATGACGACCGCGAAACCATCGGCCAGTTGCTGCAGGCGATCCAGAAGGGCCGCCCGTCGCGCGGCGTCTACACGCTGGCAACCGCCTTTGCAGGCATCTGGATCGTCGGCTGCGTGCTGCTGACCATCGGCTTCCTGCCCGCCTTGCAGGCCTTGATCGGCCAGAGCGGCGGCGTGCTGGTGCTCGCCGGCCTCGCCGCGGTGTTCTTCGCACCCGTTCTGCTGTTCTATTTCCTCGCGAGCCTCGCCTGGCGCGGCCAGGAGCTGCGCATGATCGCGCAGTCGATGGCGCAGGTGGCGATCCGCTTCTCCGAGCCGGAGGGCGCCGTCAGCGATTCGATCGTGACCGTCGGCCAGGCCATCCGCCGCGAGGTCGCGGCGATGGGCGACGGCGTCGAGCGCGCGATCGCGCGCGCGGGCGAGCTCGAGATGCTGGTCGCCAACGAGGTCGCGGCCCTCGAGCGCGCCTACAGCGACAACGAGGTCCGCATCCGCGCCCTGCTGCAGGACATCGCCCACCAGCGCGACAACCTCGTCGGCCAGGCCGAGCAGGTCCGCAGCGCCATCTCGGGCGTCCAGATCGACCTTCGCCACGACATCGCGCTGATCTCGGACGCCATCGCGTCGCGGGTCGACGAGGTCGCCAAGAGCATCACCGGCGCGCTGGAAGAGCGCGGCGCCCACATCACGGCCGCGCTCGGCAACGCCGGCGACAACATGATCCTCGCGCTCGGCGAGCGCGGTGGCGATCTGCTCGACCGGCTCGAAGAGGCCAGCGCCGAGACCACCCGCGCCGTGCTCGACGCCTCGGAGCGGCTCACCACCAGCCTCAATTTCAAGACCGGCCACGTCCACGACGAGTTCGCCGACCTGTCGGACCGAGTCCACGAGATGCTCAACGAGCGCATCGACCGCATCACCGGCGAGTTCGAGCAGCGCACGGCGGCCATCGTCGACGGCATCTCGGTGCGCACCGAGCAGCTCCACGACCAGCTCAAGGCCTCCGGCGAGTCCCTCCTGCTGGAGCTCGAGCTGCGCAGCGGCGATCTCGTCACCAAGATCGACGAGGCGAGCCAGCGCATGTCCGGCCACATCGTCACGTCAGGCGAGAAGGCGAGCGAGTCGCTCGATGCGACCGTCAATTCGCTGGTCGCCAAGGTCGTCAGCCAGACCGAGAGCACCCACGACACGCTGTCGATCCAGATCAGTGCCTTCGACGAGCTGGTGAAGAACCAGGGCACCGAGCTCGCCGAGCGCTTCGCACGCGACAGCTCGACCTTGGGCGCGCTGATCACCCGGCACATCACAGAGTTCGACCGCACGGTGAAGACCTATGGCGGCGAGATCGTCGAGCGCATGGGCCAGCGGACCCAGGAAATCTCCGACAATCTCAAGTCCTATGTCGATACGTTCGATACGCGGCTGTCGTCCAACAGCGGTGAGATCACGGCGACGCTGGATCAGCGGCTGAACCAGTTCGAGACCAATCTGCAGGCCCGCATCACCACCCTCGACACCTCGCTCGATGCGAAGATCAAGACCTTCGACGACAGCGTCGAGGGCCGCCTCAAGTCGCTCGAGGAGAACTTCGACACCCGCGCGACCTCGGTCACCTCGACGATCGAGGGCCGCCTCGGTACTCTGTCCAATTCGCTGACCGACGGCGCGGCGCAGGTTCTACACGCGATCGACTCGCGGCTGACCGTTCTGACCACCTCGCTGACCGACGGCTCGGCACAGGCGATCCAGTCGATCGATTCCCGCCTCAACATTCTGACCTCCTCACTGACCGACGGCACCGACAAGGCGCTCGAAGCGATCGATCAGCGCATCCATAGCCTGTCGAACATCATCGATGGCCGCAGCTACGAGCTGACCGAGGCGGTCACCGCGCGCTTCCAGGACATCCATCAGGGCATCGAGACCCGCGTCGGCTCGATCGCCAAGGACATCGACCAGCGCGTCTCGCAGTTCGAAGACCTGCTCGGCTCGCGCGTCGAGGCCGTGGCCGGCCGCATCGAGAGCAGCGGCCGCCAGGCCAGCGACGAACTGATGACCCGCGCCGAGCTGCTGTCCGCCAGCATCAAGTCGCATGTGGAAGATGCGGAGCGGGCGCTCACAAACCTCGTGGTCAACACCAGCGAGACGATCCAGACCGGTGCCCGCTCGGCACAGCAGTCGCTGCTCAACGTCTCGACTGACGTCGGCTCGCAGCTGAAGAACACGTCCGCCGAGGTCGAGCGTGCCCTGTCGAACGCAGGCAGCGGCGCGGCCGAGGCCGTCCTGACCAGTGCGCGCGAGGCCCAGGCCGCGCTGGTCGCGGCCTCCGGCGAGACCGCCGACCAGATCAAGTCGCTGTCGGCCGACGTCGAGCGTACGCTCACGGCGGCAGGGTCGACCACCGCAGCCTCGATCCTCGCCGGTGCGCGCGAGGCCCAGAACACGCTGGT
Organism: Bradyrhizobium sp. HKCCYLRH3061; assembly: GCF_051168015.1. Taxonomy (NCBI): domain Bacteria; kingdom Pseudomonadati; phylum Pseudomonadota; class Alphaproteobacteria; order Hyphomicrobiales; family Nitrobacteraceae; genus Bradyrhizobium; species Bradyrhizobium sp. HKCCYLRH3061. The sequence goes on along the minus strand of NZ_JBNPUE010000004.1, from coordinate 152,148 downwards.
GTCCGCCTCCTCCGACGCCGCCACCCACGTCAAGTCGCTCGCCGTCGACGTCGAGCAGGCGCTGACGGCCGCCGGCTCAGCCACGGCAGCCTCGATCCTCGCCGGTGCGCGCGAGGTCCAGAACACGCTGGTGTCCGCCTCCTCCAACGCAGCCGACCACGTGAAGTCGCTCGCAGCCGACGTGCAGCGCTCGCTGACCAGTGCCGGGACGGAAACCGCCGAAGCCATCACGGCGGGCGCTCGCGATGCCCAGCATGCCCTGCTCGCGGCATCGAGCGAAGCGGCCGAACAGGTCAAGGCGCTGACCGTCGACGTCCAGCGCTCGCTGTCGATCGCGGGGACGACCACCGCGGAAACGATCACCGGCGGCGCCCGGGAAGCGCAGAACACGCTGATCAGCGCTTCGTCCGAAGCGGCCAATCACGTCAAGTCGCTGGCGGCCGACGTCGAGCGCACGCTCGCGGCGGTCGGGACCAGCACGGCCGCGGCAATCGTCGACAGCGCCCGCGACGTCCAGTCGAAGCTCGTCACCGCCTCGACGGAAGCAACCGAGCACGTCAAGTCGCTGGCCGTCGACGTCGAGCGGACGCTGTCGTCCGTCGGCGCCGATACCGCGACCTCGATCCTCAACAGCGCGCGCCAGGCGCAGATGTCGCTGACCGCCACGTCGGCCGACACCGCAGCCACCCTGGTCGGCAGCGCACGCGAAGCCCAGGCGGTGCTGACGACGACCACGACCGAGACGGTCGCGGTGATCGTCGGCGGCGCGCGCGAGGCGCAGAACCTGCTGACGGCCACCTCCACCGACACCGCGGGCCAGCTCAAGGCGATGTCGTCGGAGATCGAGCGCGTCATCAATTCCGTCGCGGCGAACACCACCGACGCGATCCAGAGCAGCGCGCTCAACGCGCAGAGCGCGCTCGTCGCCGCCTCCAACGAGGTCTCCACGCGGGTCAAGTCGACCTCGACCGAGATCGAGCGCTCGGTGCTCGCCGCCGGCAACTCGTTCGGCTCGGCCATGACCGGCAAGACCGACGAGATCGTCACCTATGTGCAGCAGCAGAGCGAGCGGCTGTCGCAGATGCTCGACGGCAAGCGCGGCACCCTGGTCGAGGCGCTCAACTCCAAGACCAACCAACTCACGATCGAGATCGATCGCGTCACCACCGACGCGCTGAAGGCGATCGAGGTGCGCGGCCAGAACTTCGCCCAGAGCGTCAATGGCAACGGCTCCGAGGTCGCCCGCACCATCACCTCGGCGGGCGAGCTTGCGACCACCGCGATCACCAAGTCGCTCAAGGAGCTGGAGCAGGCCTCGCGCGCGGCGATCGAGCAGTCGCGCCAGGTCTCGGTGGCCGCGGTCACCGAGATGCAGGAGACGAGCAAGATCCTGCGCACCGACACGGTCGCCCTGTTCGAGCGTCTGCGCGAGGGCAACATCCTGCTGCAGGAGGTCCTGACCGGAGCCCACGACAACCTCAACTCGCTGGAGCGGGCGCTGGTCACCCGGGTGGCCGACTTCGTCACCGCGATGAACGACGTCACCGCGCGCAACGGCACCGCGACGCAGACGCTCGAGGACCAGCTCAACGTGTTCAACTCCAAGACGTCGCGGGCGCTGGAGGATCTCAACTCGCTGTCCAGCCAGTTCGACGCGCATGGCAAGGCGCTGATCGAGGCGGCGGCGATCGTCGAGCAGAGCAACCGCGATGCGACCGTCTCGATCTCGGATCGCAAGACGACGCTGGAATCGCTGGTCACCACCATCGATCTGCGCACGGCCGATCTCGACCAGCGTCTGACCCGCTTCACCACCCTGCTCGACGAGTCCTTGGCGGCCGCCGAGGAGCGCGCCCGCGACATCGCCCGCGTCGTGGCGGAAACGGCGGGTGCCGGCTCCACCGCGCTCAGCCGCCAGTTCGAAGCCATCCGCACCAACGCCGAGGAGGAGCGCCGCCTCACCACGTCGCAGATGCAGGAGATCTACCAGCAGAGCACGCAGGAAGCCGATGCGATGTTCAAGCAGTCGGCCGAGAAGTTCGCCACGCTGGTGTCGAGCATGAAGCAGATGACCGCCGAGATGCATCGCGAGCTCGAGGCGACGCGCAACGAGCTGCGCCGCGGCGTGCTGGAGATGCCGCAGGAGGCCGCCGAGAGCACGGCGCAGATGCGCAAGGTCATCGTCGACCAGATCGAGGCGCTGGCCGAGCTCAACCGGATCGTCGCCCATCATGGCCGCGGCCTCGACGTGGTCAGCGCGTCGCGCCCCGCCGCGGTCGCCGCGCCCGCCGCCGTGATCCGTCAGGAAGAGCCGATCGTCGCCGCAGCCGTCGGCGGCCGGCCCGACATGCGCCTGCGCGAGCCGGCTGCGACCAGCGTCGCCAACCTGCCGCCGCCGGATCTCGGCATGCAGCCGCCGGCCCCGCCGCCGCAGCCACGCCGGGTCGAAGCGCCGCCGATGGGTCCGGTCGCCGATCAGCGCAGCGACAACTGGCTGTCCGACCTGCTCAACCGGGCCGACAACAGCACCGCCGGCCAGCCGCAGCCTCCGCGTGGCCGCGGTCCGGCGCAGCAGTCGGGCAATCCACTGGAGTCGCTGTCGCTCGACATCGCCCGGCTGATGGACCGCAATCTCGCGGCAGAGATGTGGGACCGCTACCAGCGCGGCGAGACCAAGGCGTTCTCCAAGCGTCTCTACACCCCGGCCGGCCAGAAGGCGTTCGACGAGGTCGCCCGCAAGTACCGCGCCGACCGCACCTTCAAGCAGACGGTGGACCGCTACATCACCGAGTTCGAGCGACTGCTCGACGAGGTCGCCCGCGACGACCGCAATCCGCAGGCGCTGCGTGCCCAGCTCACCTCGGAGACCGGGCTGGTCTACACCCTGCTCGCCCACGCCGCCGGAAGGCTGGCGTGACGAAGGGGGCGAATGGCGAGTAGCCGACCAACGATCGAAAAACAAACGGAGGCCGCGAGGCCTCCGTTTTGCTTTTGCAGGTCCAGCAACGCTTTTTCCGGCTTCGCTCGTTCCCGCCCCGCTTCCGCTCAACCGGACAGGAAGGCCTGGCGCTGGATGGCGCATCCTGCAGTCGAGGTCGCCCAGGACTCGGACGTCACGGTCCGTCAGACGAGACGACGACGCACCGACCAAGGAGCCACCAGCGGCGCGCGGCAGGAGAGCTCACGCACCCTATTCGCTATTCCCCGTTCGCTATTCGCCAAGGCCTCACCGCCGTCCGCTGGCGGAGGGCGCGGGCGCCGGCTGCGAGGCCTGGGCGTTGCTCGGGCTGGAGTTGCTGGCCCCGAACAGGACCCGGGTCGGATTGCGGTCGAAATTGTTCACGGCGCGGCTGATGTCGGACAGCGTGCGCCGTCCATCGGCCATCAGCGCGCCGGAGCGCTTGTCCAGATCCTCGGCGAGCTCGCGGATCGACTTCACCGTCAGGAACAGCTCGCCGCCATCCTTGCCGCCGGCCAGCGTGTTGAGACCGAGCATCAGGGTATCGGCCTTGCCCATGATGCCGTCGACCCGGCTCATGACGCCATCGATGCGCTCGGAATTACGGGCCAGCGACTGGGTGAACACCTCGAGATTCTTGATTGAGTTCTTTACGGCGTCCTGGTTGTCGGCGACGACCTTGTTGATGTTCTGCAAGGTGGCGCGGATCGCTTCGGTCACGTCCTGCAGCCGGGTCGGATCGGCACGCAGCACCGGCACGCCATCCTCGTCGAGCGGCGGCGGCGGCGCAGCCTCCTCGCCGCCCTTCAGCGAGATCGCGGCGACGCCGGTCAGGCCCTGGAACTCGAGCCCGACCAGGGTGTCCTTGCGGATCGGCGCGTTGTTCTCGACCATCGCCAGCGCCACGACGCGGCGCGGATTGTCGAGCTTGACCGAAATGACCTCGCCGACCCGGATACCATTGAAGTTGACGCTGCCGCCGTTGCGCAGACCCGCGGCCGGCCCCTCGAACACGACCCGCAGCGGGCTGCGCTGCTTGGTCGTGTGCAGGCTCTGAAACCAGAGGACAAACCCGATCGCCGCGGCAATCACTGCCAGCGTGAACGACCCGATCAGGACGTAATTCGCCCGCGTTTCCATTACCAACTCCGGTACCGGCACGTCACGGCGGTCATCCAGCCCCCGCTTCCGCGCACTGTCGGTTGGCGCCGGACAGCGGCACCCACCCCATCAACTTTGTCGCGGCAGTCCCCACTCCCGCTCACAAAAATCGTCCCTGGGGCGCGTCGCGCTACCCCATCACGGCTCGGGCACGCTTGCCGTGGAAATACTGTCGGAGCCACGGATGTTCCGAGGCCTGCATGTCGGCCATCGATCCCGCGGCGATAATCTTGCCGTCGCCAAGCACGGCGATGCGGTCGCACGCCGTATACAGGCTGTCGAGATCATGGGTTACCATGAAAACCGTCAGTCCCAAAGTGCGCTGCAGGGTCCGGACGAGCTCGTCGAAATCGCCGGCGCCGATCGGGTCGAGTCCCGAGGTCGGCTCATCGAGGAACACCAGTTCCGGATCGAGCGCGAGCGCGCGTGCCAGCGCGACCCGCTTGATCATGCCCCCCGACAGCTCGCTCGGGAAACGATCAGCAACATCGGGCCGCAATCCGACCATCACGAGCTTTGCGATCATGATCTCGTCGAGCAGACGCTGCGAGACCTTGAGATACTCCCGGACCGGGAACTGGATGTTCTGCCGCACCGTGAGCGAGGAGAACAACGCGCCCTGTTGGAACAGCACGCCCCAGCGCCGCTCGACGGCGCGGCGGCCGGCACGATCGGCGGCGTCGAGATCGACGCCGAACACCTCGATGTTGCCCGACAGCTTCGGCACCAGACCGATGATGGTGCGCGTCAGCACCGACTTGCCCGCGCCGGAGGGACCGACGAAGCCCAGGATCTCGCCGCGCTTGACGTCGAGGTCGAGCCCGTCGAGCACGCGCGTCTTGCCGAACTGCACGGTGACGTCACGCACGCGGATGATGGGATCGGAGACCTGCTGCACCATCTCAGCTCACATCCCGACCGCGGCAAAGAAGATCGCGAACACGCCGTCCATCACGATGACGAAAAAGATGCCCTTCACCACCGACGAAGTGGTGTGGCGCCCCAGCGACTCGGCGCTGCCCTGCACGGCCAGTCCTTCGACGCAGGCGACGATCCCGATCACGGCAGCCATCACCGGCGCCTTGAGCAGGCCGACCTTGAAATGATCGATCGAGATCGCATCGCGCAGGCGCAGCAGGAAGGCCTCGGGATCGACGCCGCCATAAAACCAGGCCACCAGCCCGCCGCCATAGAGCGCGGCGATGTCGCCGAGGAAGGCCAGGATCGGCAGCGCGATCACCAGCGCCAGCATGCGCGGCAGGATCAGGACCTCGATCGGATCGAAGCCCATGGTGCGCAGCGCGTCGATTTCCTCGCGCATCTTCATCGAGCCGAGCTCGGCCGTGTAGGCGCTGCCCGACCGGCCGGCGATCATGATCGCCACAAGCAGCACGCCGATCTCGCGCAGCACCAGCACGCCTAGCATGTCGACGACGAAGATGTCCGCGCCGAACCTTCGGAAATGGAAGATGCCCTGCTGAGCGATGATGCAGCCGATCAGGAAGGTGATCAGCACGATGATCGGCACCGCGCGCCAGCACACCTGCTCGAGATGATGAATGGTCGAGGTCAGTCGGAAGCTGCGGGGATGAATGAGGACCCGGCCGCTAGCGACGATCACGGCGCCGAGCATGTCGATGAGTGCGGCGACCGTGCCGAAGATGCCGGCGACACTGAGGCCGATCTGGCCGAGCATGCCGGTGATGGTCACCATCGTCGCGTCGCCATTGGGCGCGGTGCTGACGCGGCGAACCTCGTCGACCAGGCTGGCGTAGTTCGCAGAGAGCCCATCGATCCGGACCTCGACGGTTCCGGTCGTGAAGCTGCGGCGCAGCCGCTCGATCAGCCAGGCGCCGAACGTGTCGAGCTTGGACACCTGGGAGACGTCGATGGAGACATCGATCTTCTTGCCGGCGAGCTTTTCGGCATCGGCGACGAGCCGTTCGAGCGACGGCGCAAAGGGCGCAGTCCAGGCGCCGGTCGCGCGCAGCGACAGCGCATTGCCATCGCCACTGCGCTGCAGATCAGGGCCGCCCTTCACGACGGCCATCCTCGGAGCCTTGGACGTCCGCTCCTTGACGAGAAAAATCCCACCGCGTCGCTACCACCTTGCCGGAGACCACTATCAACAGCCATAGTCGGTCACATCGCGCAAGTCCCAAGCGCCTCATTCCGGTTCACAAAGCGCCAGACTTTCAAATGACTTCCAACGGTTTTCCAATACTGGACGCCCGGATCGGCCACTGGCCGATCGCCGGCAGCTTCACGATCAGCCGCGGCGTCAAGACCGAAGCCGTGACAGTGATCGCGGAGCTGCGACACGGGACGATGGTTGGCCACGGCGAATGCGTGCCCTATCCGCGTTATGGCGAAACGCCCGATGCGGCGCTGAGCGCCCTGCTCGCGATGCGCGATGCGATCGCCTCTGGTCTCGACCGCAACGCCCTGCAGACGGCGATGCCGCCGGGCGCGGCGCGCAATGCCCTCGATTGCGCGCTGCTCGACCTCGAAGCCAAACGAAACGGCCGGCGCATCTGGGACCTGCTCGGACGCCGCGCACCGGCGCCGTGCGTCACGGCCTACACGATTTCGCTCGGGACCCCCGATGTGATGGCCAAAGCTGCGGCCAAGGCCGCGCACCGCCCGCTGCTCAAGATCAAGCTCGGCGGCGACGGCGATCCGGCGCGGATTGCAGCCGTGCGAGCCGCGGCGCCGCAGTCACAACTGATCGTCGACGCCAACGAGGCCTGGACCGAGGCCGTCCTGGAATCCAATCTCGCAGCCTGCGCCGCTGCCGGCGTCACGCTGGTCGAGCAGCCGCTGCCCGCAGGCAACGACGAAGCGCTCGGAAGGATCGCGCGCCCGCTCGCCGTCTGCGCCGACGAGAGCGTGCACGACCGCAGCTCGCTGGACGCGCTGCGTGGGCGCTACGACGCCGTCAACATCAAGCTCGATAAGACCGGAGGACTCACCGAGGCGCTTGCCATGGCCGATGCCGCGCGCGCGCTCGGCTTCGACATCATGGTCGGCTGCATGGTGGCGACGTCGCTGTCGATGGCGCCGGCCATGCTGCTGACGCCGTTCGCCCGTTTCGTCGATCTGGACGGACCGCTGCTGCTCGCCGAGGATTGCGAGCACGGCCTGCACTACGAGGACAGCCTGGTCTATCCGCCCGATCAGGCGTTGTGGGGCTGAAGCGAGACGCCGCGGCGCGCGAGCCACATCAGCGCGCCGCCCGCTCCGGCCATCGCAGCCATCACGTAGTAGACGCCGGGGCCATAGGCCGCATAGACCGGCCCCGAGAGGGCCGACGCCGCCGAGCCGACCACGCCGCTGGCGGCGGCATAATAGCCCTGCCCGCGCGCGGTCAGATGCGCCGGCACCTGGCGCACCAGCAGCCCCATGGTTCCGACCAGCGTCAGCCCGAAAGTGAAGCCATGGCTGATCTGGACCGCCGCGAGCCCCGCCGCATGCGGCTCCTGCGCCGTGAGGCTCCAGCGCAGCACGGCCGCCATCGCACCGATCATGACCAGGCTGGCGGGCGCCAGCGTGAACCGTGGCGACAGGGCGAACACGACGATCTCGGCGAGCACGCCCATGGTCCAGAGCCAAGCGATGGTCAGCCCGCTGAAGCCCTGCGCCTTCCACTCGATGGCGGAGAACGTGTAGTAGGCCGCATGGCTGGCCTGAATCAGCGCCGAAGCTGCGATGATGCAGAGGAAGCTCGGATTGCCCAGCAGACTGCGGCCGTCCCGGGACGGGCCGGCGCCTTGCGGCAAGGGCGGCAGCGCCTGCAGCAGCAGGCTGCTTGCCGCACCGCACAGCGCAACCGAGACGATGATCCAGATCAGCTCGGACGACGGCGCGAGATCGGCCAGCCCGCCGCACAGCAGCGTTCCAGCGATGAAGGCCGCCGATCCCCACAGCCGCAGGCGACCGTAGTTCAGGCCATAGCTCATCACGCCACGAAGCGCATAGGCGTCCGTCAGCGGGACAACGGGTGTCCATAGGCAGCAGGTCGCCACGTAGACCAGGAATACCAGCCAGGGTTCGCGCTGGAAGGCAAGAACCGCAAAGCCCGATGCCGTTGCGAAGGTGGCCAGCCCCATCGCGGTGCGCAGGGCCTGCCGGCGCTCGGCGACCGCAGTGATCAGCGGCAGGACGGTGAAGCGGGTTACGGCGGGAACCGCAATGATGACGCCAATCCATGCGGCATCCAGCCCGATCGCCCGTAGCCATACGGGAAAGAACGGCAGATGCGTGCCCGACAGCATGAACACCGCGCCATAGAACAGCCCCAACCTGTCCGCGAATCGGCGCGACAATACCGGCGATGTGGTGGAGATTTGTCGGGACAGTGGCATCAATTCAATTGCGATTCGATCAATATCATGGTGATCGTTATGCCAACGCGCAGCAATGTGCGCGATAGGTTTGCCATGGTCGATGAAGTCTTCGCCCTCTCGCCGATATCCGCCCGTGCGGCTCAGCCGAACGAGGCCGATTACGAGGCGATCCGCGACGCCTTCATGGAGACGTCCCGAGGCCGCTGGTTCCTCGGTGAATATGCCAAGCGCAACCGCAATGCTGACACCAGCATGGTGCTCGACGCCGTCGCCCGCATCGAGCACGCTCTTGCCTCGCAGCGTCAGCAGCAGCAGGAATTCGAGCAGGCGGACAGCAAGGCGCTGCCCGAAGCGCTCGCCGCGATCCGCGCCACGGTCGAAGACGCCGCGTTGGCCGCCGCATCTGCGGTCGACCGCATGGCCCTCGAGCAGAACCTGGCGCCGGTGCGCAAGGGCATCCGAATCATCAAGGAGATTTCCTGGCGCTGGCGCGAGATCGGCGCCGATTCCCGGATCTGTGACCTGATCGATTCGCAGGTGACATCGATCGAGGCCGCCTGCGATCAGCTTGCGAGCGCCGACCCCAAGGTCGCGCTGCTTGCGGCGTTCGAGATCATCAAGACGCGGCTGAAGGAGCTCGAGGCGGAGAAAGCGAGCGTTCCGCCTGCGGCCGACGAGATCAGTCCGGCGGCCGAGGCCGCCGCTTCGCCAGCGCCTGATGTCGCATCAAGTCCGTCCGCCGAGATGGTGGTCTCGGAGCCGGAGCCTGCACCGGAACAGAGCGAGGCGTCCCAGGCAGCGCTCGAGATCGCCATTCCGCTCGTTGCGGCGGTGGCCGCGATGGAAGTGGTTGAGACCTCCTCGGCTGATGACGCTGTGATCGTGGCGGCCGCAGCAGTCGACGCCAGGATCGTTGACGCCGAAACTGCGGCAGTGGTGCAGCCCCCGGAAGCTGCGACGGAGCCGTCGGTGGACGAAGCCCTGCTCGAGATCGAGCAGCACGCCGCGGCGGCCCTGGATGACGCCGCCGCCGCAGAAGCCGAAGACGAAGCTATTCTGGAATTGGTCGCGGCGGAGATGGGTGTCCTCGACCCGATCGACGACGAGGAGTTCAGCCGGGTCAGGACGCTCGGCTTCGACATTGAGGAGCCGACCTCGGTCGACGACGACATCGTCGCGAGCTTCAGCGAGACAGCGCCGTCGGAGCCGGATCTCGTGCTGACCACGGCAGAAGCCCCGGTTGCCACGGCGGCGCCGGCTCCGGCTGCGCCCACGATGCCTGCCCCGCCGGTGTCTGCCCCGCCGGTGTCTGCTCCGTCGATGTCTGCCCCTCCGATGCCGGCCCCGCCCACGGCGGCCCCGCGCATGGCATCGCCTCCAGTCCCGGCGCCAATCCCCAGCGCGCCCGTATCGCCACCGCTTCCGGAGGCGATCACCATCGAGACCCTGGCCGCCGTGGCGGCTGCGGTCGCAGCTCAATCTCCCGCAGCGGCCCCGCAGGCCGACGTTGCGCCGAGCCAGCAGGTCCGCCCGACCGCTGCCGCGGCTCACAGCACCAGCGCATCCGCGATGCCCAAGCCTGCCTACGAGCCGTCGCTGGGATCGACACTCCTGTCGAACGGCCTTCTGCAGCGGCCACAGGCGCCCGCCAATGACTCGCTGGCGCCGATCCGTCGCATGACCCAGCCTGAGAAGATCGCATTCTTCTCGTAGGCCGAGAGCATCTCGGCCACCTCCTGTTGAACCTCGATCACTGAGCACCAAGGGTGCCGCGTTGATGGGTGACGCGGATCACGTACGCCACTGCGTGATCTGCGTAGCCTGCTCCTCAAGCCATTCGCTTTGCGCATGCTTGAGGAGAACGCCGTGTCCGTTCCGAAATTTCGCGCTGTAACGTCCGCCTGGAAATCCCTGCTCATGTCCGCGCTGCTGGGCCTGATGGCCTGGGTCGGCCCGGGCTCGGCGTTCGCCGCCGGCAGTGAGCTCGACACCCTTCACGCGCCACCGCGCGCGCTGGCAGCTCCCTCACCGGCAAGGGAGAGCAACACGCCCGCCGCGATCCCTCAAGGAGCCGAGCCACGCGTCGCGCTCGTGATCGGCAATGCGAGCTATCAGAACGCGCCGCCGCTGGAGAACCCGGACAACGACGCCCATGCTGTTGCCAAGCTGTTGAACTCGGCCGGCTTCGAGGTGATCACGGCGACCGACCTGACGCAGAACGAGATGCTCAAGGTCGTGGAGGATTTTTCGAGCCGGGTGGCAGCACACGGCCCGAATACCGTGGCAATGGTCTACTACGCCGGCCACGGGGTTCAGCTCGCGGGCGAGAACTATCTGATCCCGATCGATGCCCGCATCTCGGCGCCCTCCGACCTGACGACGGGGACCATCCGGCTGGTGGATCTGATGGCGACGCTCGACGCCATCCCGAGCCGCATGCGGATCGTCGTACTGGACGCCTGCCGCAACAATCCATTCCCTGCCATCAACGATGCCGGACGCGGATTGGCCATCGTCGACGCGCCGAACGGCTCCATCCTCGGATACTCGACCTCGCCCGGCGCGGAGGCGCTCGACGGCCGCGGCGAGCACAGCCCTTATGCGCAGGCCTTCCTCAACCTCGCGCGACAGCCGAACCTGCCGATCGAGCAATTGTTCAAGCGCATCCGTCTGCAGGTCAACCAGACCACCGACGGCCGGCAGACGCCGTGGGAAAGCTCTTCGCTCACCGGCGATTTCACCTTCTTCGGGGATACGCTGGTCGCGGCCGCGCGCCCTGCCGAGAATGCGCCGGTGATCCAGATGGCGGCCGACCTGCCCAGCCGGTCCGTGCGGCAGGCCTATGACTACGTGCTGTCGGAGAACCGTCCGCAATATTATCGCGAGTTCATCGCGATGTATCCGCGCGATCCGCTCGCCGACCGCATCCGCGCCCTGCTCGCCGGCCTCGTGCAGGCCGCGGCGTGGCACGAGGCCGTACTGGCGAATTCGCCGGCCGCCTATCGGAGCTTCCGTGAATCCTATGCCGACAGTCCATATGCGCCGGTCGCGCTGCGGCTGCAGGGACAGCCGCGGCCCATCCCCGTGCTGCAACCGAGCCGCCTCATGATGCCACCGCAACTGGCGCCGATCGCGCGACCGTTCAATCCGGGCGCCCAGATCCCGCAGCCGAAGCTGCCGACCACCACCATGCCGCCGCGCGGGCCGCTGCCGCCCACGGTCGTCACGAAAGGCGATGCCGTCAACAACGCGATTCCCAAGAAGGTCGTCGATCCCGGGCCGATCTCTCAGACGAAATTGCGCGACAGGATCATGCCGCCGGCAAATCCGCCCGTGACTACGAAAATCCAGCGCGACCCACTGAAGCGCAGTCCTGGTCGGCCATTCGACACCCGCGAGGTCCGGCGTCCCTTCCCCGGCAATTCCGGACCGTTCAAGCCGAACATCAACGCGTCGCATCCGTCGATGGCGCGGGGTCAAGGCGGGATGCAGGGCGGCCTGACGCGGGGCGCGCCGCACATCGCGCAGTCCGGACTGCGGATGGGTGGTGGAGGATCGGCAAGAGGCGGCCTCGGCTTTCGCTGAGGCTTGATCGTCAGGCAATCAGCCGGGCGTAGAGCTCAGCGTCGACATTGCCGCCGGAGAGCACGATCACCACAGTCTTGCCCGCCGCGTCCAGCCGGCCGGCCAGCAATGCCGCGAGCCCGACCGACCCGCCGGGCTCGACCACGAGCTTCAGCTCCCGGAAGGCAAAGCCGACCGCCCGCCCCACCTCCTCATCCGAGGCCTCGACCGCAGCCGACAGAAGTTGGCTGTTGATCGCGAAGGTGATCTCGCCCGGAATCGCCGCCATCAGCGCGTCGCAGATGGTCCGGCCCTTTGCATCGTGGGCCTCGCGGTGACCGGCCCGCAGCGAGCGCGCATGGTCGTCGAAGCCGCTTGGCTCGGCAACGATCATCTGCGTCTGCGGATATCGCGCCTTCACCGCGGTCGAGACGCCGGCAAGCAGCCCGCCGCCGGAAGCAGGCACAATCACCAGATCCGGTGACAGGCCGAGCGCAGCAAGGTCGTCGGCGATCTCGCGGCCAACGGTGCCCTGCCCGGCGATGACGAAGGGATCGTCATAGGGCGGCACCACCGTCGAGCCGCGCTTTGCAGCGATGCCGCGCGCGATCGCTTCGCGGTCCTCGCGGTCGCGATCATAGAGCACGACGTCGGCACCGAACGCCTTGGTGCGCTCGCGCTTGGCCACCGGCGCATCCGAGGGCATCACGATCGTGGCGTCCATGCCCAGCAATGTGGCGGCATGGGCGACGCCCTGCGCATGATTGCCGGAGGAGAATGCGACGACGCCGTTGCCGCGCGCTGCTTGCGGGATCGACGCCAGCTTGTTGTAGGCGCCGCGGAACTTGAACGAGCCGGTCCGCTGCAGCACCTCCGGCTTCACGAAAACGTTCGCTTTGAAGCGCTCGCTGAGCACGGGAGCCGGCAGCAGCGTGGTCCGCACGGCCACGGGCGCGAGGACGCGTGCCGCCGCATCGATGTCGGCGGCGGTCACGGGCAGGATCGGGGAATGAGCTGTCATACCCCTATTTTACCGCGCCCGATTGCCGAGAGGCAAGGGAGCCGGTGTCAGGCGGCGCGGGCGGCCAGTTGCGGAACCGGCGCCGGCTGCCGCTGCGGATCGGTCCAGGTGAGGATCTCGAAGCGGCCGTCCTCGTGCTCGACCAGCGCCGTGCAGCTTTCGACCCAGTCGCCGCAATTCATGTAGCGGATGCCGTCCTGGTCGCGGATGACGGCGCAATGGATGTGGCCGCAGATCACGCCGTCAGCGCCATGCCGGCGCGCCTCGGAGGCCAGTGCCGTCTCGAACGCGCCGATATAGTTCACCGCGTTCTTGACCTTCTGCTTGGCCCATTGCGACAGCGACCAATAGGGCACGCCGAACATGCGGCGGAAGAAGTTGACCAGCCGGTTCATCTGGATCGCAAAATCGTAGGCCTTGTCGCCGAGATGGGCGAGCCAGCGCGCGTTCTGCACGACCAGATCGAAGATGTCGCCGTGAATGACGAGATAGCGTTTGCCGTCGGTGCCGGTGTGCACGATGTTCTCGACGACGTCGATGCCGCCGAAATGCGTGCCGTAGTAGCCGCGCAGGAACTCGTCGTGATTGCCGGGGACGTAAACGACCTTGGCGCCCTTGCGCGCCTTGCGCAGCATCTTCTGCACCAGGTCGTTATGCGACTGCGGCCAATGCCAGCTCGATTTGAGCGCCCAGCCATCGATGATGTCGCCGACCAGATAGATCGTATCGGCATCATGGTGGCGCAGGAAATCGACCAGGAGATTGGCCTGCGAGCCGCGGGCTCCGAGATGAACGTCCGAGATGAACAACGTCCGAAAGCGCCGAGCCGGGCTTTCTTCACCAGCAGTCTCAAGTCCCATGCGCGCCCACCTAACAGCCCCTGATGACACCGCGATGACGAACGGCCGCATCGGCAGAACCCATCCTGCCGGACCGCGACCGGACACCGCTCGTGCGACGACTCGCGACGTCCCTCGTCACTGCCCCGCGATACCAGCGGGGTGCGACAATCAGGCGACAGGCGGGCGGCGCGAACAGGGAAAATCGGCCTCCTATCTCGGCATGGTGACGACGCGCAGATTGTTGGTGGTGCCGGCCTGCGCGAACGGGATGCCGGCGACGACGACGAGCAGGTCGCCGGCTTCCGCGAACTCCTCCTGCATGGCAAAGAAGGTCGCGCGCCCGACCATTTCCTCGTAGTTCTGCACGTCCTGCGACAGCACGCTGTGCGCGCCCCACAACAGGCACATGCGCCGCGAGGTGTCCTCGTTCGGCGTGATCGCCAGAATCGGCAGGCTCGGCCGCTTGCGCGCAACGCGGGAGGCCGAAGTTCCGCTCGACGTATAGGCCACGATCGCCCTGGCGTGGATCGCCGACGCCAGGTCGGCCGCGGCGGTCGCCACCGCATGCGGTGCGGTCTGCTCCTCGCCCGGCTGCGTCGCCTCGACGATGGAGCGGTACATCTTGTGGCCCTCGGTTGCCTTGATGATGCTGTCCATCATCGCGACCGCCTCGCGCGGGTATTGCCCGCTGGCCGATTCCGCCGACAGCATCACCGCGTCGGCGCCGTCATAGATCGCGGTCGCGACGTCGGAGACCTCGGCGCGGGTCGGCGTCGGCGTCGCGACCATCGAATCCAGCATCTGCGTCGCGACGATCACCGGCTTCACCGCGAGCCGGCAGGCGCGCACCAGCTCCTTCTGCTTGCCCGGCACGTCCTCGTTGGGAATCTCGACGCCGAGATCGCCGCGCGCGACCATGATCGCGTCCGACAGCTGGATGATGTCGTCGATGCGCTCCAGCGCCGCCGGCTTCTCGATCTTGGACATGATGCCGGCGCGGCCATTGATCAGGCCCCTCGCCTCCAGCACGTCGGACGGCTTCTGCACGAACGACAGCGCCACCCAGTCGACGCCGAGGTCGAGCCCAAAGGCAAGATCGGAGCGGTCCTTGGCCGTCAGCGGCGACAGCTCCAGAATCGTGCCCGGCAGATTGACGCCCTTGTGATTGGAGATCGCGCCGCCGACGATCACCTTGGCTTCGATCCAGTCGTCGCCGAGGCCCATGACGCGCACCCGCACGCGGCCGTCATCGATCAGAAGATCGTGACCGGGCGCCACCGCCGCAAAGATCTCCGGATGTGGCAACGGAATCGACGTCTTGTCGCCCTCGGTCCCGTTGAGGACAAACCGAATCGTCTCGCCGGCTTCGACCTGGATCTTCTTGTCGCGCAGCGTGCCGACACGAATCTTCGGACCCTGCAGATCCATCAAGATGCCGATTGGCCGCTGCACCTCCTTCTCGAGGGCGCGGACCGCGGCATGGACCCTGGCGTGATCGGCCTGCGTGCCGTGACTGAAATTGAGACGAAATGTGTCTACACCGGCGAGGAACAGCGCTTTCAGCATCTCCGGAGAATTGCTCGCGGGACCGACAGTCGCGACGATCTTGGCTCGACGGTGACGACGCATGATGTGTCCTTTCTCCTGAAGCCCAGGCCACTTAAGTCCGTGTCTCGCGTCACTATGACATGCATGTGATTAGCATGCGCTGACGCAGCGGAAGCGCTGATATACGCCCCGCAGCGTCCATTGCAAGCGCGACGCGGAACACGCCGAAATTGTGCAAGAGAGTGGCACGCCTCAGACGTTGGAGCCGTGGATCGCGTCGATGACGGCGTCGGTCACCTCCTTGGTCGTCGCCTTGCCGCCCACGTCGGGGGTGAGGATGCCGGCTGCGCAGACCTTCTCGACCGCAGCCATCAGCCTGACGGCCGCGTCCTTTTCGCCGAGGTGCTCGAGCATCTGCGCGCCGGTCCAGAACGTCGCCACCGGATTGGCGATGCCCTTGCCGGTGATGTCGAACGCCGAGCCGTGGATCGGCTCGAACATCGACGGGAAGCGCCGCTCCGGATCGATGTTGCCGGTCGGCGCCACGCCGAGGCTGCCGGCGAGCGCGCCGGCGAGATCGGACAGGATGTCGGCATGCAGGTTGGTCGCGACGATGGTGTCGAGGCTCTTCGGCTGCAGGGTCATGCGCACGGTCATCGCGTCGACCAGCATCTTGTCCCAGGTCACGTCGGGGAATTCCCGCGCCACCTCGGCGGCGATCTCGTCCCACATCACCATGCCGTGGCGCTGCGCATTCGACTTGGTGACGACGGTGAGGAACTTGCGCGGCCGCGACTGCGCCAGCTTGAACGCGTAGCGCATGATTCTGGCGACGCCGACGCGTGTGAAGACCGCGACCTCCGTGCCGACCTCTTCAGGCAGGCCGCGATGCGCGCGGCCACCCATGCCGGCATATTCGCCCTCGGAATTCTCGCGCACGATCACCCAGTCGAGATCGCCGACGCCGACATTGCGCAAGGGCGAGGCCACGCCGGGCAGGATCTTGGTCGGGCGCACATTGGCGTACTGATCAAAACCCTGGCAGATCGGCAGCCGCAGGCCCCACAGCGTGATGTGATCGGGCACGTCGGGCGCGCCGACCGCGCCGAAATAGATCGCATCGAATTTCTTGAGTTCGGTAAGGCCGTCGGCCGGCATCATCACGCCGTGCTTCTTGTAGTAGTCCGAGCCCCAGTCGAAGGTCTTGACGTTGAAGCTGATGTCGCCCGCGCGCTTGGCGAGTGCCTCGAGAACGCGGACACCTTCGGAGATGACCTCGGGGCCGATGCCGTCGGCGGGAATGGCGGCGATGGAATGGGTGCGCATTTGAGCTTTTCTTGACCTCTGTCCGGGCGTTTCACCCGGACAGCTTTTGCACGACATCCCGCGAACGACAAGCCGGCGCCGGGCTGTGTCGCCGCCCTACCCCAGCGGCGCCTCCGCGATGTCCAGCAGGGCGCCGAGGCCGTGGCGCAGGCTGCGCATCGGCTGCTGCTCCGAGGACAGGCCGAGGGCCAGCAGCGATCGCCCGGTCACCGCGTAGACGTGGCCAAACGGAAACGACTGCGGCTGTGCATCCGGCTGGTTGGTATCGATCAGCGCCAGCCAGTTGTGGCCCTCGGGCACGGACGGCAGCGTGAAGTTCACGACGTCGTAATGCGCGTTGTAGACCAGCAAGAGCGTCGCGTCCGATCCGCGCCGCTTGACGCCGGTCTCCTGGGCGCGGCCGTCGAGCAGCATGCCGAAACAGCGCGCGTGATCATCGGTCCACTGCTCGGTCGTCATCTCCTCGCCGGACGGATCGAGCCACGTCACATCCTTGACGTCGAGCTCCTCATTGTGCGAGCCGACCAGGAAGCGGCTGCGATAGAGGATCGGGAAGGCCTTGCGCATCGCGATCAGCTTGCGCGTGAACTCGCGCAGCGCCCTGCCCTGCGGCGTGATGCCCATCCAGTCGAGCCAGGTGGTCTCGTTGTCCTGCGCATAGGCATTGTTGCTGCCGTTCTGGGTATGGCCGAACTCGTCGCCCGCCAGCAGCATCGGCGTGCCGTGCGACAGCAGCATCGTGGCCAGGAGATTGCGCTTCTGCCGCTCGCGCAACGCCGTGATCTCGGGGTCGTCGGTCGGCCCTTCGACGCCGCAATTCCAGGAATGATTGTTGCTGTGGCCGTCGCGATTGTCCTCGCCATTCGCCTCGTTGTGCTTCTCGTTGTAGGAGACGAGGTCGTTGAGGTTGAAGCCGTCATGGGCGGTGATGAAGTTCACGCTCGCCCAGGGCCTTCGGCCACGCTTGTTGAACAGATCGCCCGAGCCCGAGATGCGCTTGGCGAAATCGGCCAGCGTGCCGCCGTCGCCCTTCCAGAACGCGCGCGCGGTGTCGCGGAACTTGTCGTTCCACTCCGCCCAGCCCGGCGGAAACTGGCCGACCTGATAGCCGCCCGGACCGATGTCCCAGGGCTCGGCGATCAGCTTGACGCTGGACAGCACCGGATCCTGCCGGCAGGCGTCGAGGAAGCTGCCGCCTTCGTCGAAGCCGTAGGGCTCGCGCGCCAGGATGGTGGCGAGATCGAAGCGGAAGCCGTCGACCCGCATCTCCGTCGCCCAATAGCGAAGCGAGTCCGCGACGAGCTGCAGCACGCGCTGGTGCGACAGGTTCACGGTGTTGCCGGTGCCGGTGTCGTTGATGTAGTAGCGCTTCTGGTCCGGCATCAGCCGGTAGTAGCTGGCATTGTCGATGCCCTTGAACGACAGGGTCGGCCCGAGCTCGTTGCCTTCGGCGGTGTGGTTGTAGACCACGTCGAGGATGACCTCGATGCCGTTGGCGTGGAACTGGTTGACCATGGTCTTGAATTCGGTCGCGAGCGGCGTCTTGAGATAGCGCGGCTCCGGCGCGAAGAAGCCGATCGAGTTGTAGCCCCAGTAGTTGCGCAGGCCCTTGTCGACCAGATAGCTGTCGTCGATGAAGGCATGGATCGGCAACAGCTCGGCCGAGGTGATGCCCAGGGAGCGCAGATAGGCCGGGATGTCCTGGTGCGCGAGACCGGCGAAGGTGCCGCGATCGGCCTCGGGCACCAGCGGATGCAGCTTGGTAAAACCCTTGACGTGCATCTCGTAGAAGATCGTCCGCTCCCACGGAATTTCCGGCTTGCGTGAGGTGCCCCAGGTGAAGGCGGGATCGATGACCCGGCACTTCAGCATCAACGGCGCGCTGTCGCGGCCGTCGAACGACAGATCCTTGTCGGCATGATCGAGCTGGTAGCCGAACAGCTCCGGGCCCCAGCGCAGGTTGCCGACGAGCTGCTTGGCATAGGGATCGATGACGAGCTTGTTCGGATTGAAGCGGTGGCCGGCGTCGGGCTCGTAGGGTCCGTGCACGCGATAGCCGTACACCGTGCCGGGACGGGCGGTCGGCAGATAGCCGTGCCACACCTCGTCGGTGTATTCCGGCAGCTCGATGCGCTCGAGTTCGGTCTCGCCGGTGTCGTCGAACAGGCACAGCTCGACCTTGGTCGCATGCGCGGAAAAGATCGCAAAATTGACGCCGAGACCGTCCCAGGTCGCGCCGAGCGGAAACGGACGGCCTTCGCTGATCTTGGCCTTGCGCAGGTTGAACGCCGCCTGCGTCAGGGCGTCGGCCCTGTCGGTGATCTGATCCATTGCTGCCCCCTGGCAATGCGCTGTCTAATGCGTCTCGGATGCCGCAACGACCTCGACGGCAGCGGTCTCCGTGGCTGCAACGGACGCAATCACCTCAGCGGGCGGCACATCCGCGGGGACGGCCGGCTTGCTGGCGCGCTGCTGATGGACTTCCTTCGAAATCGCGGCGATGGAATTGCCGATGCGGCCGACGATCTCGGTCAACTCGGCCGGCGTGACGCGCAGCCTCCGCGTGACGATGCGGACCTGGACCCGATCGGTGAGATCGAGCTTGTTGCGGATGGGCTGGATTTTGGGACGGCGCATTGGGATCCTCCTGCGTGAGGGCTAACCGCGGCTGCGGAATTTGGTTCCCAAAGCGAGCCGCCGGCATGCCCAGGACCGCGATGAGGACATGAATCATTGGTCTCGCGGCGTCTTACGCCCGAGTGATGTCAGTCGTGTCACCCTCGCCTCAGGCAGAGGGCACGGGGAATGCCGGGAGCTGGCCGCCCCCATGGCCCGCCTGCAGAAAAAAAGCAGGCGGCAGTCACCACAGGTTCAGCCGAGACATCCCGGCATTCCCCGCGCGATGGTTTTCACGCTTACTTCGCGATCTCCCCGGTGTCCGGCTTGTGAGCCACCGTCGCCCTCGGGCTCGTCGCCCGAGGACTTGGCGCCAGCGTCGGGGCGCCAGGACCACGCGACTTCGCGTCCGCAAGCTGCCGTTCGTCCGCGCGGGTCACCCCGCGCTGCGGCATCCTGCAGCCACCGCATCCCGCGCCCAACGTTCCGTGACGATCGCGAAGCGCCCCTCTCGAGGAGCACGGGATGGCGATGATCTAGCACGTTTTCTGGAAACGCGAAATAGAAATTTTCAGTCGACGACGAGCACCTTTTCGCACACGTTCGACGGGGTGGCCGGTCCAACTGCCCTTGCACCGGTCGGGCGAAGGAGCGGCGGGAGCCCGCGACCGGAGTCGACCCGAGCACTCCGATTTGCGCAGTGCTTCAGGAAGGATCTGGATGCAGGACGTCAGCACCAATGCGCGCGACAAAGCCACGTCCGCTTTGACCCTGAACCGACGTCGCGAGCCGATTGCTGCATGCAGATCACTGAGGCAGCGCCACCCCGGCGATTTGCATGACGCCAAGCTGGTCGAACAACTCAATCTGCTCACCGTTCAGCACTGGAATGTAGCAACGACGTCTAGCAGCCGAGACCAAGATACAGAGCTTATCCTCCGCGACCGCCCATGTCCCCGTTGCAGGCCCAAAGGACTCGTCCCAGTGCGGATAAGTCATCCGGCCGTCGGGCTCGAATCGCATGGATAACGGACCATTCTTGAGCTTCGGACCGAAGCTGATCGTCTTGCCCTTGAATTTTGCGGCCAGGGTCTCACCTGTCGGTCTTTCGCCGGTTGCTGCGGTGAGCGAGGCATCGGGCCCCGGATCATAGCCATCGGCCTTCAGGATGAGCCAGAAGAGCCTAGCCATGTTGCGAAATGAAGGTTCGACGTACGGCGCATCGCGGTCGACACGATGCACCACGACAAGGTCGAGTGCGGGTACGACTAAGGCGTATTGGCCGCCGGCACCTTGGGCCATAAAGCTGCCCTCGGGCAAAGTCACCGTAGGCGCAACGTCACCGCCCAGAAAGCCGATCCACCAGAGATAGCCATAGCCCATCCCGAACGCTGCTTTCGAATAGCTGCGCGTGCTCTCTTCCACCCACTCCCGCGGCACGATCTGGTGTCCGGCCCAATTGCCTTTGTGAAGATAGAGAAGTGCAAAACGCGCCAAGTCCCGTGCGCTCATGCGGATCTCATAGGCGGGGTGGATAGACGCTTCGCCGCGGACGTAGCTGCCATCCTGTGGCCGGTAGTCCTGCATGCCGATTGGCTTTGCGATCTTTTGGTCGAGCGCCTCGAAGAGGCCGATGCCAGTTGCGTGCTCGTAGATCGTGCCAAGCGCGTTGAAGTCCCAATTGTTGTAATACCAGAAGGTGCCGGGCGGGTGACTGCCGCGCGGCGGTCTCATCTTGGCATTGTCCGGCGTCTCATAGAGCGCCGCGTGGTAGACCCCGGAACGCGCTTCGAGGAGTTCGCGCACCGTCGCGCCCTTCTCGACCCCGGTCAAGCCAGGCGGGTTATCGTCGATGCCAAGTTCGCCAAGCGTGCTGTCAAGGTTGATCTGGTGATCCGACACTGCGATGCCGATCAGGGCGCTGAGCATGCTCTTGCGGATTGAAGCGACTTCCATCGGCTTCGTCGTACTGCCCCACTCGGCCACGACCTTGCCGTGCTGAACGATCACAACCGCGCTCGAATGAATCTGATCCGAAAAGGATCGCGCTTGGGTCAATCCGGTTTCTGACCAACCCAATTCTGCAGGCGTGACGCGCTCCCACTCCGCTGCTGGGAAGCCATCTTCAGCTTGGGCATGCTCGAACCGAACCAAAGCGCCGAGCAGCAGCACGACAGCGAAAACAATCTGGCGAATATGCATAGGATGATCCCACCCGTTGCGAGCTTGACCAGATTGCTACACACTAATCATTAACGGAATTAAGCAGAACGCCTGTTGAAGTGTTTTCTTTGGATACCCGCCAACCATCCTCATGGCGACGTCTCTTGTTGGCCCACAACGGACATGGAACGAACGGAACTCCCTTACGACCAAACTGTGTGACCGGCTGGTGAGAAATCGCTACTCATCCTTATTCAACGCGGCGATGAGGACGCCAACCTCTTCAACAGGTAAGGATCGTCACGCGCTATCAACTCTTCTGTCCTTGGGAGCTTTCCGAAAGCAAACCGTGCCTCCTCGATGCAAGAAAAATAACACAAGCATCTCCGTGCCATCTGAATGCTCGACCTCAACCATGTAGGATGCTAGCGATGGCGGAGTAACCACCCCATGTAAGGCTGGTCTGAGAGGCGATCTCGATTGTGCAACACGATCGAAAAGCAGACTTGATCATCTATTCCTTGTCGTCACATCGCCCTCGACCATCATTTCGTCAGCCATCTCTCGAAGTACAAATTGATCGGGTTGGAAACGTAAGGGCCATACGCTGGGCACGGAACGAACCCCTTCGCCCGATAGAGCCTCTGGGCATCGGGAAGAAATTCCGTGGTTTCCAGCCGCAGAACCGACAGCTTGGCGGTCAAGGCCGCTTCCACAACGCGCGTCAGGAGCCTGCTGCCTATTCCAGTTGTCCGAGCCTCGGTGACGACATACATGCGCTTCACCTCCCCGGTACCATCCGCGAACACCTGCAGCCCTGCACAGCCAACGGCTTGTCCGGCAATCCGCGCGATAAACATTTGCGTGTCGTCGTGCGCTAGCCGATCAATTGGAGAGCCGTGATTCCTCTCCACCCCGCAGACCTTGTTTAAGAAATCGTCCAGCGCGGTTACGAGATTAATCAGGTCCGGGGACCTTGCATCGGCCAGCTCAATTTCGATTCGATCGACAGTCATTCTCGTCCCCTTCTTCGAAGAGATGAGCGCATGACGCCGTGGTGGCTTGTCCCGTTTAGTTGCCGGACCGGCCACATCTTCTTCCGAAGGAAGAAAGCCACCTTGCTCGGGGAGCAGGTTGGCGCTGGGCGTCGGCCCAACTCTTGATGTTGGAGTTGACGATAGCGGGCACTATCGAGCTTGGCAAGTACGCCCCCAGTTTGAGGAACAACGCGTGGCCGCTCCTGGCTCATCTCGAACCTTTTGGTCGGCTCCGACGATGGCCGCTCCGTCGAAGATCGGGGTCTTGTCAGACCACAATCAGCGCCTACCGGGGAGGCCGACGGCGGCTCGGCTCAGGCGGGCGCTGTGCATAGGGGTTCGGCAAGCACATGGCCGAAAGGCCCGCGGCCCCCGCTCTGCACGCCTCCCACGACCTGTACTGGCACGCGATCGTGCTGGACCCGCCCCAGTCCCATGTCTGGAGGCACACCGGATCATTGCCATCGAACCGCTGAGCCGCGGCTGGAGCGGTTGCAAGCACGATGATTGAAGTCATGAGGAGAAGCGCGCGCATCATCAGCCATCATGACATGAGGCTGACCAATCCGAAAGGGTCTGCCGGCGCGGCCACGTCCAGGCGGGCTTCATCCGCAGGCGCGGCGGGTTTCGGTATCCGCGTCGTCAGGTGACCCTCTCTTGCTCCACGAAAAGCAGGCGATCGCAGCTAGCTTCGGCGGCTCATGACTCAGAAATAGGAGCGCGGCTGCTGCTTGATATGTTGGCCGAGGTAGCGTCTCACGGTCGAAAGATTTTTCGGTTCAGAAAGCTTCTCAAATACCTGATGCACCAATTCATCGTGATCGGAGGCAACCATTGCGACGGCGTCCCTCAGGTTTCTAAGCTGACGCCAGGAAAGAGCAGGCTCCGCTGCTGCCACCAAAGCCCAAAATACAGGGCGCCATAACCCGGTGTCGAAGGGCTTTGACGCTTGAAATATGGAAAACAGCGCCTCTGAACGACTCCCCATGTTTTCAATGGCGCTGGAGGCAGCGACATACTTTGTGAGAAGTTCTTTGGCGGGTGGCCCGTTGCCGCGCTCGAGGTATGCCCTGATCGGCCATGCCGAGACGGCTACACGATTGAAAATATCCTCCTGACAGTCGGCTGCCAGAATCGCCTCTTCAAGGAGGCGGCTATACCTTTCATCGGGCCAATGGCGTGCGACGTGAGATAACGCCTGACACCTGAACCAAGGTGCTTCTATCCCCCTTGCGACGCTTAGCGCTTCGTCAGGGCGAGCAGATGCGAGGCGGATCGCGAGGTCTCTTGCTTTGGTCGGGGTCAGGGTCTTGCTCACCCAAACCGACTACCATAACTCCCCGCAACGGCCAATTGGATGGAACGTCAGATTCTGGCCTAAAGGTGAGCTATGCTGGTTCAAGGCTGACGCATGGTCTCAACCCAACGCCGTCGTCAGGACGTCCAGATCCGCAGAGCACCAACAGTCTCGAACTCGGCGAGCCTAAAGCTCTTTGTCACAGACAACGCTGCCGTAGGGTGGGCAAAGCGACGCCAAGGGCGGCGCGTGCCCACCATCGGTGGCGCTGGGTGTAGGCGGTGGGCACGGCGCGCGTGAAAGCTCGCCCGACAAGGCCGCATCCCGGCGCGCCTTTGCCCACCCTACGGCAGGTTGTTAGTTCAGCGTGCCATCAATCTTGACGCTGCTGGCAAAGCGGCGCGTGACCACCATCGCCACCGCTCGAAACGCGCGGTGGGCCCGATGCGACGCGGCGTTGCCGCGTACGCCTCTTTGCCCACCCTACAGCTCGGGTGACGGGATCATGACCGGCCCGGTGACCTTCGTCCGAACGGCCTAGACCGCAATCCCGCTCCACCTCACCCGAACAGATGCGCCAGCCAGAACGCGGCGCCGGCGGCGAGGCCGCCGACGAGGGCGGTCTGCAGCGCAGACTTGATCTTGTTGACGCCGGTGAAGTGGCCCTTGATGGCGCCGAAGATCAAGAGCGCAATGCCAGTGGCGATCACGGAGATGCGGAGCGCCGACGAGATGTCGGCCGCCAGCATGTAGGGGATCAGCGGGATCAGGCCGCCGATCACGTAGGAGCCGCCGATGGTCACCGCGCTGACCGGCGCGCGCTTCGGATCCGGGCGTTCGAGGCCGAGCTCGAAGCGCATCATGAAGTCGACCCACCGCTTGCGATCGGACGCGATGGCGTCGACCACGGTGGTCAAGGCCTGGCCTTCGAGACCATAGCCGCGAAAGATCGCCGCGACCTCCTCGACCTCGCGACCGCGGAGCTTCTCGATCTCGTCGTGCTCCCGCTTCTCCTCGGCGGCGTAGTGCTCTGCGTCGGAGCGGGCGGCGAGATAGCCGCCGAGCCCCATCGCGATCGCGCCGGCGACGACCTCGGCGAGGCCGGCCGTGACGATCACGTCGGTCCTGGCGACCGCCGCCGAAAGACCGGCGGCGAGCGCGAACGGCACGGTGAGGCCGTCGGCCATGCCGATGACGACGTCGCGGACGACCTCCGACGCGGTGAAGTGCTTTTCGATGTGCGGCGTTGCCGGCATGGCGGCCTCCGATGGCGTGTTCGACGGAGACCTTCTAGCAGGCCCGGATGACAGGCGCGATCACCGCAGTCCCGGCACCATCCGCCGCAGGGTGCGATCGTGCAGCCAGTAATGGTGCAGCAAGGCGGCGCCTGCGTGCAGGCCGATCAGGATCATCAGGCCATTGGCCAGCGCCTCGTGGATCTCCTTCATGTCGTGGGCGAAGCCGCGGTCGCCGATCCAGGGTGAGGCGATCTCGAACAGGCCGAACACCGGCAAGCCGTAGCCGCGGGCAAACTGTGTGACGATGCCAAGCACCGGAATGGCGAACATGATGCCGTAGATCAGCAGATGCGTGATCTCGCCGACATGAACGGTCCACGCGCCGAATTTGGTCGCTTCAGGCACCGGCGGCGGATCGGCCAGGCGCCAGGCCAGGCGCGCCAGCGCGAAGCCGAGCATCGACAGCCCGAGCGAGACGTGCATGAACAGGCCCATGTCATGAGCGGGACGTGGCAGCACGTCGCCGAGATGGCCTGAAATCCAGGCCGCCGGCACCAGCACGGCGACGATCCAGTGCAGTGCGATCGCGACGGAGCCATACGTCTTGGCGGAGTTTCGAATGCGCATGATCAGCTTCCTTCGGCCATTGGCCCCCGCTGCCGGCAGGCCGGAGCGCGGGGTGGTAGGACCGGAGGAAATAGCCGACCGGGGGCGTCGCGCCGCTGACGCGGGATGTCAGCCTGCTGTCAGAATGGACGGCGCCGGGGTGGCCTGCGACGTCGCGGGGTGCGACCAGCGGAGCGCCGAGACGATGGCCGGCGCGATCGTGATCCTGGCGCCGCCGAGCTGGGAACGTCCGATGTGCAGCCGCCAGCCATAGGCTTCGAGCACGTCCTGCACGATCGCGAGCCCCAGCCCGCTGCCCGGCCCCTGCTCATCGAGGCGGCCGCCGCGTTCGAGCACGCGGCCGATCTTCGCGTCCGGAATGCCCGGACCGTCGTCCTCGACAGTGACGATCAGAGGGGTCGCACTGGCGACGATGCGAACCGTGCTCGCCGCATGACGCGCGGCGTTCTCCAGGAGATTGCCGAGCACCTCGGCGAGATCCGTGCGGTCCATGCCGACGCGCAGGCTTGGAGGCACCTCGCCATCGAAGCTGACATGGGCGGCCGCCGGCGTGCGGCCGAGCGTCCCGAGCAGCGCATTCACCAGCGGCGCCAGCTCGGTTGCGGCCTCCGGCCCGCCGCGAGCCTTGCCGCGCAGCCGCGCCAGCGCCAGCTCGCGATCGACCTGCCGGCTCATCGCCTCGGCGACATCCTCGACATTGCGCGCCAGCTCGATCTGGCCGAGCTCCTTCAAGCGCGCGGCGTCGGCCGCGAGTGCGGCGAGCGGCGTCTTGAAGCCGTGGGCGAGATCGGCCGCACGGCTGCGCGAGCGCATGATCTCGCGGCTCTGCGCATCGAGCAGCGCGTTGACCTCCTCGACCAGCGGCGCCACCTCGGTCGGCACGTCCACGGGAAGATGCTGGCGCCGGCCGCTGCGGATCTCGGCGACGCCACGGCGCAGCACGCCGAGCGGACGCAGGCCGAGAGTGACCTGAACCGAGGTGCCGACGGCGAGGATGACGGCCAGCACGGCGAGCGCGATCGACAGATCCTTGGCGAAGGTCCGCACCGCACTGGTGGCGCCGTCGAGGTCGTAGGCCACGGCCGCGCGCACGCGGATCTGGCTTTCCGGATTCATCAGGATGCCGCGCTCGGCAACCAGCACGTGTTCGCCATCCGGCCCGGCGAGCTCATGCTGATGCACGTCGCTCGGTCCGGGCTCGTCGATGGGCAGCGGCAGGATGGTGTCCCACAGCGAGCGCGAGCGCAGCAACTGGCCGTGATCGTCCGAGATCTGCCAGTACAGCCCCGACAGCGGCACCACGAAGCGCGGATCGGCCGGCGGCCGCGCGACCACGATGCGCCCTTCTGCATCGACCTCGAGGCCGTTCAGCAATTGGCGCAGGTGGATGTCGAGATCGGAGGCGAGCGTGCGCGCGACGTGGCGCTTGAACAGCACGACCATGCCGAAGCCGGCGACGCCGAGCGCGACCAGCAGCGCGATGGTGCCCGCCGCCACCAGTCGCAGCCGCAGCGAGCCGAGCCTCATTCCGTCGTCTCCGGGATCATGTAGCCGAAGCCGCGGCGGGTCTCGATGATGTCGGCGCCGAGCTTCTTGCGCACGCGCCGGATCAGCACCTCGAGCGCGTTGGAGTCGTGCTCGTGGCCGAGACCGTAGACGTTCTCCTCCAGCTCATGCTGCGGCACGACGCGGCCGCTCTGCCGCAGCAGATAGGCGATCAGCCGGTATTCGAGCTGCGACAGCGTCACCGGCACGCCGGACAGGCTGACCTTCATCTGGCGCTCGTCGAGCATCAGGTCGCCCGACGAAAGCACCGGAGCGGCATGGCCGGCGGAGCGCCTGATGATCGCGCGCAGTCGCGCCAGCAGCTCCTCGTTGCGAAACGGCTTCGGCAGATAATCGTCGGCGCCGGCATCGATGCCGTCGACCCGCTCGGCCCAGCTCGCGCGCGCCGTCAGGATCAGCACCGGCATATGCCGCGCCGCGCCGCGCCAGCGCTTCAGCACCGACAGGCCGTCCATGCCGGGGAGGCCGAGATCGAGGATCACGGCGCCATAGTCCTCGGTGTCGCCGAGAAACCAGGCCTGCTCGCCGTTGTCGGACGTTTCGACCAGATAGCCCGCCGCCTGCAGCGTCCGCGCCAGGTCGGACGACAGCCGCGGATCGTCCTCGACCAGCAGCACACGCATCTATTTTTCCTCGATCCGCTCGATCTCGCCGCTGCGCGCATCGACATAGACCTCGCGCACGCGGCCATCACGGCCGATCACCCGAAACTCATACCGCCAGCGGCCACGCTGGCGGTCGACATCGATTCCCATCACGTCGCCGGCGATCCGGCCGCGCAATCTCGGCAGGATCTGCGACAGCGGCAGGACGTCGCCCGCCTCCACCGCGCGACGCACGGCATCACGGCGCTCGCGATCGTCCTCGCGCGCCACCGTCGCCGCGGACGCCGCCGTCGAGATCAGCATCGCAAATGCCGTGATGCGCATGAACCGTCCGATTTGAGGCAAATGCATGATCTTCCCGGGGCCTGACGCTCTGATCTTCAAAGCTCGTCGTCATTCGTTGCGCGCGCGCCACTGGGTTCGAATTGCGGGGGTCGACTTGCGGAGCGTTCGCAGATGCTAAGGAGCTGGTGCGGATTTTAGTTTGAACTTCCGATGTCGGAATTGCGCTCAGGCCGATGCGCGGGTGGAAACTCGCAAGGGATCGGCATCCTGCCCGAGACAAGCTGACGTCTCGCTGACTCAACCTGACAGGATGCCGTCAGCCTCGTTGCGACATGATCCCGCCCGGACGGAGCGAGCCGGGGGCGCGGTGAGTTCGGAGACGAGAATGCGTAAGACGATGACATTGGCAGCCGTGCTGGCGGGGCTGGGCGGCCTCCTGGGGATGTCACAAGCCGGCCGGGAGACGGCACCCACGCTGGTGCCGGTGGCCCGTGCCGATGACGGCACCCTGGCGGCCTATGCGCATCTCGCGGCGCTGCATGCGCGGGCCGACAGCCAGCTGCTGAGCTACGAGCCCGCGCGCCGGGACCGCGAAGGCGACGACGACGATCAGGACGAGCCGCGGCGGTGAGGCGAACCGGCTTCTGACCAAGGCACGGACCAAGGCTAGGCCGGCAGGCCCGCTTCGTACCAGCGACGCGTCGCCTTGACGATGCGCACGACCGAGAGCATCACGGGGACTTCGACGAGAACCCCGACGACGGTCGCGAGCGCAGCCCCCGAGTCGAGCCCGAACAGGCTGATCGCGGCGGCAACCGCCAGTTCGAAGAAATTGCTGGCGCCGATCAAGGCGGCCGGCGCCGCGACGCACCAGGCCACGCCGAGCCGGCGGCTCAGCCAATAGGCGATCCCCGCGTTCAGATAGACCTGGATCAGGATCGGCACGGCCAGGATCGCGATGACGACCGGCTGCTTCAGGATCTGCTCGCCCTGGAAGCCGAACAGCAGCACGAGCGTCCCGAGCAGCGCCACGAGCGAGACCGGCTGCAGCACCCGCAAGGCGCGCTCCAACGCCCCGTCCGTGCTACGCAGCAACGCCCGGCGCCAGAGTTGCGAGACGATGACCGGCACGACGATATAGAGCAGCACCGACAGCAGCAGGGTGGTCCAGGGCACCGAGATCGAGGCGACGCCGAGCAGCAGGCCCACCAGCGGCGCAAACAGGAACACCATGATGACGTCGTTGAGCGCGACCTGGCTCAGCGTGTAGTGCGGCTCGCCGTCGCACAGATTCGACCAGACGAACACCATCGCCGTGCACGGCGCCGCCGCCAGCAGGATCAGACCGGCCACGTAGGACGACAGCTGGCCTGCGGGAAGCATCGGCGCGAACACGTGGCCGATGAAAACGCTGCCGAGCAGAGCCATCGAAAACGGCTTGATCGCCCAGTTCACGACCAGGGTGACGCCGATGCCCCGCCAATGCTCCTTCACATTGCCGAGCGCGGCGAAATCGATCTTCAGCAGCATCGGGATGATCATCAGCCAGATCAGGCCTGCGACTGGCAGATTGACTCGCGCCACCTCCGCAGACGCGACAGCCGCGAACAGCCCCGGCATCAGATGGCCGAGACCGATACCGACGACGATGCAGAGCAGGACCCAGACCGTCAGATAGCGCTCGAAGATCGTCATCGGATCAGGCCACGTCGGAGCGGAACGACGTTGCGCCCTCGCCCGTCCCGATCTCGCGCAGCCGCGTGCCCAGCGACATCGAATCGATGCGACCGAGCGGCAGATTGATGAAGGCGTCGATCCTGTTCTTCAGATAGCGGAAGGCGGTCGTGAACGCCGCGAGCTTCTGCAGCTCCGTGCCTTCGGCCGCCGCCGGATCCTCGATGCCCCAATGCGCGGTCATCGGCTGCCCCGGCCAGATTGGACACGCCTCGCCGGCGGCGTTGTCGCAGACCGTGAAGACGAAATCCATCGCCGGCGCGCCGGCGACGGCGAACTCGCTCCAGCTCTTCGAGCGCAGATCGTCGGTCGGATAGTCCATGCGCGCGAGCGTCTCGAGCGCCAACGGATGCACCGCGCCCTTCGGCGTGCTGCCGGCGGAAAAGGCGTCGAAGCGGCCCGCGCCGTCCTTGCGCAGGATCGACTCGGCCAGCACCGAGCGCGCCGAATTTCCGGTGCAGAGGAACAGGACATTGTAGATGCGGTCAGACACGGCTCTTCTCCTTGCGCTTCGGCGCACAGCAGGGGGTGAGACTTGCGATGACCGGCGCGCAGACCTCCGGGCGGCCGCCGCAGCAATCCTGCAGCAGGAACAGCGCGACCTCGCGAAACTGCGTGAGATCGGCCCGATAGACGATCGAGCGGCTATGCCTGATCGAGCTGACGAGGCCGGCGCGCGCCAGCACCGAGAGATGCGCGGACAATGTGTTCTGCGGCACTTCCAGCAGACGTGCGAGCTCGCCCGCAGGCAGCCCGTCGGGCTCGTGCTGCACCAGCGTGCGGAACGCCTGCAGGCGCGTCGGCTGCGCCAACGCGGCCAGCGCCAGGACGGCTTGTTCGTTTTCCATATATCCAGAATTATCGATATAATAGGCGAACGTCAAGGGCCGGCTGCGCAGGGAGTGCACGACGGAGCGAAAGACGCCGCAGACGGACGGCTCACTGCAAGCGCAGGCGGGTGCCGTCGACGATGAGTTCGCCGTCCTGCGCCATCCGCGCCAGCGCGCGATAGAGCGCTTCATGGGTGACGCCGAGCTCGGCGGCCCAGTCCTTCTTCGACCGGCCGAGCTCGACCTCGCCGCCCTCCCCTTCGGTCTCGATGAAATGCACGATCCGCTCGCGCGCCGTCTTCAGGCTGAGCCGCTCCGACTGCGCCCGGACCTTGCGCAACTCGCGGGCGAGATGGTCGCCCCATCGGTCGCGGATCTCGGCACGGCGCAACGCCTCGGCGAAGGCCTTGCGGTCGATCGCGAGCAGCGTTGAGTCTTGTGTCGCGACGGCGTCGCAATGATACGTCGGCTGATCGAGGCTGGCCTCGGCGAGAAAGCCCCGGCGGGCCCGCTGCAGGACGATGTCGTCGCCGGCGCGCGAGCGGCGCACCAGCCTCACCTCGCCGGTCAGCACGAAGAACATCGCCCGCGGCCGATCCCCCCGGCAGAACACCGTGCCCTGGCGCGGCACCTGGATGCGCCGAGTCCGCAACCGCGCGGCCGCAGGCAGCGCGGCGAGCAACGGCGACAGCCGTGCAAGAGCGCGCCAGTCGAGCGGCGGGCGCGTGCCCTCGGGCGGGAGATGGTCAATCCTCGGCATATGATCTGGATCATATGCGCCGTCCGGCTGCGCGGTCTAGGGAAGACGTCACCGCGTTCGCTCAATGGAGGTCCTCATGCGCCTGCGTCTCGCCGCCGTTACGCTGGCCTTCGTTACGTCCGCCGGCATCGCCACGGCGCAGCATCACGGCCATCACGACCACGAAAGCCATGGGGCGCTTGCGGCGGACCCGCGCGAGCGGGTGGCGTTCCCGCCCGACCTCGCCGAGCATACGCTTGCCAACATGCGCGACCATCTGCTGGCGCTGCAGCAGATCAACGACGCGCTCGCGGCGGGCGAGCCGGACAAGGCCGGCCAGATCGCCGAGCAGCGCCTCGGCATGAGCTCGCTGCGGCTGCACGGCGCCGCCGAGGTGGCCGGGTTCATGCCCCAGGGCATGCAGGAGGCCGGAACGACGATGCACAAGGCGGCGAGCCGCTTCGCCATCGAAGCGCAGAATGCGGGCGTGACCGGCGACCTCAAGCCGGCCTTGAAGGCGCTCGGCGAGACGATGGCGGCCTGCGTGGGCTGCCATGCCGGCTACCGGCTGCGATAGCGCGCCGGACGGTCTTCCCGCGGGCGACGCGCATATCATTATTTCCATCATTCTAGAAATAACGTTTGACTCGGCCGTCCCTCATGCCGCATCCTTCACGCCATGAAGCTCGATGACGCCGCTGCCCGCCTGGAAGCCCTCGGCAACACCACGCGCCTGAAGATCTACCGCGCGCTGGTGCGCGCCGGGCATGCCGGGATGCCGGTCGGCCGTCTGCAGGAGCGGCTGAAGGTCCCGGCGTCGACGCTGTCGCATCACGTCAAGACGCTGGTCGCGGTCGGGCTGATCTCGCAGCAGCGCGAGGGCACGACGCTGGTCTGTCACGCCGAATACGACGTGATGCGCTCCCTGCTCGGCTTCCTCGTCTCCGAGTGTTGCGCTGAGGAGCAAGGCTGCGGCACCGAGAGGCCGGCCGCCTGATCATTTGACAAATAATTCGATGATTCTAGAAATATGGGAGGAATAGCGTGATGGATGCCAAGACGGTTGCGATCATCGGCGCCGGCCCGGTCGGGCTGGCGGCCGCCGCCCACGCGCTGGCGCGCGGCCTGACCCCGGTCGTGCTGGAAGCAGGTCCAGAAGCCGCGCATGCGGTGCGGCAGTGGCAGCACGTCCAGCTGTTCTCGCCGTGGAAGTACAACATCGACAGCGCGGCGGCGCGGCTGCTGGCGGCGACGGGATGGACTTCGCCCGAGCCCGAGGCCTATCCGACCGGGCGCGAGCTGATCGAATCCTATCTCGCGCCGCTTGCAACGCGCACCGCGCTGCGCGACGTCATCAGAACCTCGCATCGCGTCACCGCGATCGGCCGCGCCGGCTTCGACAAGGCCAGGTCGAAGGGACGCGCCGATGCGCCGTTCGAGATCCGCGCCCACAACGGCAAGGGCGAGGCGGCGCTGCAGGCCGACGCCGTCATCGATGTCTCCGGCGCCTGGTTCTCGCCCAATCCTGCCGGCCATAGCGGGCTGCCCGCGCTCGGCGAAGCCGCGCATGCGGCGCGCATCGCCTACGCGATGCCGGACGTCCGCGGCGCGCAGCGCAGCCGCTATGCCGGCAAGACGGTCGCGGTGCTCGGCGCCGGCCACTCGGCGATCGGCACCTTGATCGATCTGGCCGCATTGGCCGAGGTCGCGCCGGGCACGCGGGCGATCTGGCTGCTGCGCGGCGACGATCCCGCGAAGGCATTCGGCGGCGGCAGCGCCGACCAGCTCGCCGCGCGCGGCGAGCTCGGCCTGGCCTTTGCCGCGCTGGTGCGTTCGGGCCGCATCCGGCTCGAGTCCGGCTTCGGCGTCATCGGGATCACCGATGAGGACGGCCGGTTGCGGATCGATGCCGCGGGCGACCGCCACGTCACCGCCGACGAGCTGATCGTCGCCACCGGCTTCCGCCCCGATCTGTCGCTGTTGGCGGAGCTGCGCCTGCGGCTCGATCCCGCGATCGAGGCCCCTGTGGCGCTCGCGCCATTGATCGATCCGAACGAGCATTCCTGCGGCACGGTCCGGCCGCATGGCGCGCGCGAGCTGGCGCAGGCCGACGAGCCCGGGCTCTATCTCGCCGGCATGAAGAGCTATGGCCGCGCGCCGAACTTCCTGATGATGACCGGCTATGAGCAGGTCCGGTCGATCACCGCCGACATCGCCGGCGACAAGGCCGCCGCGCATCGTGTCGAGCTGAAGCTGCCGGAGACCGGCGTTTGCACCCGCGGCGGAGTGGAGAGCATTGCAGCCTTGTCCGGCTGCTGTGGCGGACCGGCGCCATCGGGCGTAGACAGTTGCTGTGCCGATGATGCCAAGGCCAAGGCGGCTGGCCGCAGCGGCTGCGGCTGTTCGTGATCCAGAGACGTCGTGACGCAGAACCGAGGAGAGGTCGACGGGAATGCAGGCAAGACGGCTGGGCGTGGTCATCGCTCTCGGCACCGCCCAGACGCTGGCCTGGGGATCGAGCTACTATCTGCCCGCCATCCTCGCCGACCCGATCGCGAGGGATCTCGGCCTGTCCAACAACTGGTTCTTCGCCGCCTTCTCCGCCTCGCTGATCATCTCCGGCCTGTTGGGTCCGCGCATCGGCCGCCAGATCGACCGCGTCGGCGGCCGCCAGGTGCTGTGCGCCTCCAACATCGTGCTGGCGATCGGGCTCGCGCTGCTTGGCCTGTCGCATTCGCTGTGGGTGATGGCGCTGGCGTGGCTGTGGCTCGGCGTCGGCATGGGGCTCGGCCTCTATGACGCCGCGTTCGGCGCGCTCGGGCGCATCTATGGCAAGGATGCGCGCGGCGCGATCACCGGCATCACCCTGATCGCGGGCTTTGCCTCCACCGTCGGCTGGCCGCTGAGCACCTGGGGGCTCGCCACCATCGGCTGGCGCGAGACCTGCTTTGCCTGGGCGATCGCGCATCTCGTGATCGGCCTGCCGCTCAATCTGTCGCTGCCGCGCGCGACCCAGATGGCACCCGGCGAGATGCCGACGGGCAAGCCGAACATTCCGCTCGATCGTCCCATGATCCTGATCGCGTTCGCGATGGCGGCGGCCTGGACCGTGACCGCGGCGATGGCGGTGCATCTGCCGCGGCTGATGCAGGCCTTCGGCGCCACCCCTGCACAGGCGCTGTTCGCGGGCATGATGATCGGGCCGGCGCAGGTCGCCGCGCGCGTGTTCGAGGCCGGCTTCCTCAGCCGCTTCCATCCGCTCGCCTCGGCGCGGCTCGCCTGCATCACCCATCCGATCGGCGCCGTGACGATCGGGCTGTTCGGCGGCGGCGCGGCGGCGGCCTTCGCGCTGCTGCACGGCTCCGGCAACGGCATCCTGACCATTGCTCGCGGCACGCTGCCACTCGCGATCTTCGGCCCCGTCAACTACGCCTACCGGCTCGGCCTGATCGGGGCGCCGTCGCGGATCTGCCAGGCCTTCGCGCCGCTGCTGTTCGGCCTGCTCATCGACGGGCTCGGCCGCGGCGTGCTGATCGTGTCGGCGAGCCTGAGCCTGTCGGCGCTCGCCGCCCTGATGCTGCTGCCGGCCGAGCGCGCCGAGACGGCGATGCCGCTCGACACCACCGACAAGGCGGCCTGAGCCGGTAGCCCTTCATTAACCAGCTTCCTGCGCTCACGGCCCACCGTGCCGCTGCGGACGGGCATCCTGGGGCGCATATACGGAAAGTTGAAGGTTGGATTGAAGGATACCCGTGGTCATACGGGGGCGTTCACGACACGATGGCATTGCAACGTAAACACATGCTTCGTGTCGCGGCGGTGGTCGCCTGCGTCGGGATCTTCCTGGCCGGCGCCGATCTCGCCGTGACCGCGCTGATCGGCAACCAGACCGCGCGGCAGCTCAGCGAGCTCAGCAAGCTGGCGCTGCGCCGTTCCGAGGCCGCGATCGACTCGGCCGGATCGATCCTGAACCGTCTGATCGCGAAAGGACCGATGGACTGCAGCGCCGTCGCGCTGCAGGCGCTGCGCCTTCACGTCTATCAAGGCACCATCATCAAGGACATCCGCACCGTCGATCGCGACGGCGCGGTCAAGTGCGCGGCCTATTCCGAAACACTGGAATTCGACAATGGCTGGGCGCGGCGCGACGAGATGTTCAAGTCCGCCGACGGCGAGCTGCGGCTGTTCCGCGTCGAGCAGTTCACCGGCGCCGCGTTCGGCGTGATGCGCGACATCGACCCGCAACGGTCGCTGGCGGCGATCCTGCGCATCGACGGCAATCTGCTGGACGTGATGCCGGTCGGCCTGCGCGCCGAGAGCAACGTCACCCTGACTTTGCCCGATGGCGAGCAGGTGGCCGGCTATCATCCCGACGCATCCGCCAGATCGCCGGCGCAGACCGTCGCGTTCACCACCGTGTCCGACCGCTATCCGCTGCAGGCCACGATCCATGTGCGGCCGCAGAGCCTGAGCGCGCGCGGCGACCTCGCTTATCTCCTGACGATGCTCGCCGCCGGCACGCTGGGCGGCATGTTCGGCCTGCTGCTGGCGAGCTACCTCAGCCGGCCGGTGGACCCGGTCGCCGAGCTCGACCGCGCGCTCGCGGCCAACGAGTTCAAGCCCTATGTGCAGCCGACCTTCCGACTGAAGACCGGCGACATCGTCGGCTGCGAGATCCTGGCGCGCTGGGAGAAGCCGGACGGCCGGCTGATCCCGCCGATGAGCTTCATCCCGCTCGCCGAGAGCTCCGGCCGCATCGAGAGACTGACCTGGCAGCTCCTCAAGACCGCCTTGCGCGAGCTGCAGCCGGAGATGAAGCAGGACAAGCTGTTCAAGCTGTCCGTCAACGTCACCCCGCGCCACCTGCTCGGCGACCGCTTCATCGACGATCTGCGCAAGACGGTCGCGTCGTCATCGGTCTCCACCCGCCAGGTCGTGCTCGAGGTCACCGAGCGCGAGGAGCTCGCCGATCTCGCCAAGGCGACTGATGTCGTGAAGGAGCTCAGCGAGCTCGGCTTCCGCGTCGCACTCGACGACGTCGGCATCGGCCATAGCGGCCTGTCCTATATCCAGCGGCTCGGCGCGCGCATCCTGAAGATCGACAAGTTCTTCGTCGACGCGATCACCCGCGACCAGTCCGCCATCGTGGTGGTGCAGATGCTGGTGGCGCTGGCGCGCGAGCTCGACATGTCCGTGGTCGCCGAGGGCATCGAGCATCAGGAGCAGGTCGATGCGCTGATCGCCTGCGGCGTCGAGGAAGGCCAGGGCTATCTGGTTGCGCCGCCGCTGTCGCTCGGGCGCTTCAAGCAGTTCCTCGACGTGCGCCGGGCCTCGGCCGTTCCCGGCCAGGCCGGCGAACCGGAACTGGCCGCGTGACGGCGAGCCCGCGCGCGTCGGGCACGCGCCTCACTGCCGGGTCATCTGTCCGCGAATCTCGCCGCCTGGGTTCGCCTGGGTATGAACGTTGGCGTACCATTTGCCGGCCAGCAGATCGGCCGCCTGAGCGTCCGTGATGACGGCCGAACCGGTAATCGGGGTCTCCGGGCTCTTGAACGGCAGCACGATGCCGGCATTCTTGCCGGGCTCGCTGGGACCGTGGAAATGCGCTCCCATCGCCGGCCCGGTGAGGCCCGAATAGGTGACCTTCCAGCTCAGCGTCCTGGTGGCGGTGTCGAAGCTCGCTTCGGCCGCGCCCGTCGCGGGCGAGGTGTTCGGCGGCACCTCGTTGGCGGCCTTGAGCTCGGACTTCAAGATGACGGTTTCAGCGCGCGCAAGCGGCGCGGCCGCAACGCCGGCGACGACGGCGAGCAACGACAAATGAACGAATGTCCGTCCCATGGTTTTCCTCCTCAATCGTTTTGGGCAGTCTCAGTGTTCGAGACCCCACGGGCAAGCCGATATTCCGTGGAACGCGTTAACGCCCCAGGCATGAGCAGCGGCCCCCGGCCGCGTTGATTGAACAATCCGGACCCCTGTGCCAAACAGGACGGGAACACAAAGGCCGCGAAAGAAAGCCTCGAAAGAAAGAAAGCCATGGCGGATCGAATGGTTGCTTCCAAGACGGCGCGCGGCAAGGTGGGGCGGCCTCCGCTCGAACGTGCCGGCGAGGTCGAGGAGCGCATTCTCGATGCGGCAAAGACGGTGTTCCTCGCCAACGGCTTCGAAGGCGCGAGCGTCGACGAAATCGCGCAGACCGCGCGTGCCGGCAAGCCGACCATCTACGCGCGATTTCCCAGCAAGGCCGCGCTGTTCGCGGCCGTGATCGCCCGCCATGCCGCGCGCAACACCCAATATGAGAACCTGGTGCCGCAGGGCCGCACCTTCCGCGCCCGGCTGATCAGCCTCGGACTCACCCTGATCGAGCGCGCCTTCGTCGAAGACACGATCGGCCTGATGCGGACCGCGATTGCGGAAAATCCGCGATTTCCCGAGCTGACGCTCGAGATCCAGGACACCGCGCGCAAGCGCGCCACCTGCAATGTGAGCCATGCGATCGGCGAGCTCGCGCGCGCCGAAGGCCTTGCCGGCAAGGGCGCGTTCTCGGCCGACCGCATCGAGGACAGCGCACGGATCTTCCTCGATCTCGTGGTGTTCGCCGTGCTGATCCGCAGCCTGCTCGGCGAGGACATGCGCACCCTGAAGAAGGAAGCCCAGGCGCATGTCGAGAAGCGCGTCGACTTCTTCCTCGCCGCGACGACGTGATCCTAAACCTGCTTGTCCTTGCGCAGCTCCGGAAAGATCGTCTCGTCCTGCAGGATCACGTCGGCGGTGCGCTGATAGTGCGCCGTGAGCAGCGCAACCGCGCGTTCGGTGTCGGCGTCGAGCACGGCGTTCACGATGTCGGCGTGCTCGTCGCCGACGGGGCGTGACGGAAACGCCTTGCGGATCGATAGCCGGCGGTAGCGATAGAGCTGGTCGGCAAGCTGGCCGCAGAACGCGATCAGCGACTGCGAGCCGCAGTTCGAGATCAGGACCCGATGATAGATCCGGTGCAGTCTCTCCCACTCCGGATTGTCCTCGAACGTCGTCGCGCTGAGCGAGCGCGGCGCGCGGCTGAGCCGATGCTGCGCCAGCACCAGTTGCTCCTCCCACTCCGGCGTCGCCGCCGCCATCGACTCGCGCAGCGCCAGCGCCTCGACCCAGCAGCGCGTCTTGGTCAGCTCGGCGAGCTCGGCGCGGCTGATGTCCTTGACGTAGAAGCCGCGCTGCTCGCGCACCTCGACCAGTCCGTCGGCAGTGAGGCGGTTGAGCGCCTCGCGCAGCGGTGTCTGCCCGGTCTGATAGGCCTCGGTCAAAAACCGCATCTGCAGCTTGCGCGACGGCGCCAACCGGCCGGACAGCAGGTCCTCGCGCAGCCGGTCATACACATGACTCGCCTGCGTCGACGGGCCCTGCCCCTCGGCCTCCAAAACCGCATCCACGCACGATCTCCTCTGAATCAGACGACATGTATAGAGCGAGGCTGCAGAACATAAAATTTATAAATTTCGATTGATTTCGATTTTTTATGTAATAAAAAGGACGAGCCGGTTTTGCCGGCCAGGGATAGAAACGTCGCGCGTCCTCACCCGGGCATCGCGCAGGAGGACACGCTCATGACCCGGTTTCCGGTCGCGGCTCTGCGCAGCGTCGATCTGGGCACGCCAGATCTCGCGCGTTCGGAAGCGTTCTATCGACAGACCTGGGGGCTGGAGCGCGTCGCGGAGGCCCGCGGCATCGTCTATCTCCGTGCGACCGGCAGCGATCATCATGTCGTAGCGCTGCACCAGAGCGAGCGTACCGAGTTGAAGGCGGTGACTTTCCGCCTCGCCGAGTCCAGTGATTTCGATGCCGTCAGCCGCAACGCCATCCATGAAGGCGCGACGCTGATCGCAGCGCCAGCGCCGAACCCCGGTCCCGACGGCGGCGTGATCATGAGCCTGCGCGGCCCCGAAGGCGGCGTGCTGCGCTTCGTTCATGACGACCTCAGGCACGACGCCAAGCCACCGCGGCCCGAGCTCCCCGAGCGGCTCGCCCACGTCAATCTCAACAGCACCGACGTCGATCGCACGGCTGCGTTCTACGAGAAGGCGCTCGGCTTCAAGCTGACCGATCGCTCCGCGGCGATGGCGTTCGTCCGCTGCAACTCCGATCACCATGCGGTGGTGATCGCCGCCGCCAAGGTCAACGGCCTCAACCACGTCGCCTTCCTGATGCCGACCTGGGAAGGCGTGATGCGCGGCGCGGGCCGCATGATCGATGCCGGTCATCCGATCGCCTGGGGCGTCGGCCGCCACGGCCCCGGCGACAATGTCTTCGCCTACTTCATCGATCCCGTCGGGACCGTGATCGAATACACCGCCGAGGTGCTGCAGGTCGACGACGACTACGTCGTGCGTGGGCCGGAGCATTGGGTCTGGCCGCCCGGCCGCACCGACCAATGGGGCATTGCGCCGCCCAAGGCCGAGCACGTCAAGGCCGCGCAGCTCGCGGTCGGCTACGCCGCCTGACTCGTTGTCCAACTCCAGAGTTTCCATGTCCGCCACGTCCGATCACAAGCATTTCGAGGTTGCCGTCATCGGCTTCGGTCCGACCGGCGCCATCGCCGCGAGCCTGCTCGGCATGCAGGGCATCAAAACGCTCGCGATCGATCGCGCTGTCGAGATCTACGACAAGCCGCGCGCGATCGCGCTCGATCACGAGATCATGCGGCTGTTCGACAATCTCGGTATCGCCGAACAGGTCAGCCGGTACGTCGCGCCGTTCCCGGCGTCCGAGCATTTCGGCGCACGAGGGCAGTTGATCCGCCGCATCGACATGGTCGGCCCGCCCTACCCGCTCGGCTACACGCCGAGCATGGTGTTCACGCAGCCGCCGGTCGAACAGATGATGCGCGATCGCGTTTGCGCCTGTCCGTCGGTGACGGTCGAGCTGGGCACGAGCCTCGTCGCGATCCGGCAGGATGCAACGGCGGCGACCGTCGTGCTGCAGCGGGCGGACGGCACGACGCATGAGGTCACCGCCGACTACGTGATCGCCTGTGACGGCGCCTCCAGCACCGTGCGCCAGCAGCTCGGCATCAGCTTCGATGATCTCGACTTCGACGAGCCATGGCTGGTGGTCGATCTTCTCGTGAATGCTGGCGGCGCCGGCAAGCTCCCGGCCACCGCGGCGCAATTCTGCGATCCCGCGCGTCCGACCACCTACATCATCGGTCCCGGGAACCATCGCCGCTTCGAGATCATGCTGCGGCCGGGGGAAGACCGCCACGCGATGGAGCAGCCGGAGCAGGTCTGGCAGTTGCTGTCCCGCTGGCTCGGGCCCGAGGACGCCACACTGTGGCGCGCGGCGAGCTACCGCTTCCATGCGCTGGTCGCGCACCGCTGGCGCCAGGGTCGTGTCCTGCTCGCCGGCGATGCCGCGCATCAACAACCGCCCTTCATCGGCCAGGGCATGTGCCAGGGCCTGCGCGACGCCGCCAATCTGTGCTGGAAGCTCGCGCGCGTGTTGCGCGGCCAATCGACCACGGCCCTGCTCGACAGCTATGAGAGCGAGCGCAGCACGCATGTGCGCGAGCTGACCACGCGCATCAAGGCGATCGGCCGCGTCATCTGCGAGCAGGATCCCGCGGCCGCAGCGGCACGCGATGCGCGTATCCTTGCCGAAGGCGGCGGCGCGCCGCGCACCATCACGCGGCAGGAGATCGTGCCGCCGCTGACGCAGGGACTGCTCGCGACCAGGGCAAACGCGGCCAATGGCACGCTGTTTCCGCAGCCTTGGATCGTCGGCGACGGTGGTGGGCGAGCGCTGCTCGATACCATCGCCGGCACCGGATGGCGGCTCGTCCTCGACGGGCGGGGCGCGCTGAACTCGAGCTCGATCGACGCTGCGACCCGCGACGCCGGGATCAGTGTGATCGCCATCGGCGGTCACGGCTTGCACGAGGAGAGCGCCGTCGTCGCACGCTGGTTCGAGCGCCACGGCTGC
The DNA here is from genome assembly GCF_051168015.1 of Bradyrhizobium sp. HKCCYLRH3061. NCBI lineage: Bacteria > Pseudomonadati > Pseudomonadota > Alphaproteobacteria > Hyphomicrobiales > Nitrobacteraceae > Bradyrhizobium > Bradyrhizobium sp. HKCCYLRH3061. The sequence goes on along the minus strand of NZ_JBNPUE010000004.1, from coordinate 110,678 downwards.
AGCGCCGCGCTGGTGCGCCCCGATCATTATGTCTACGGCGTCGCGACGGACGCGCCGGAGCTCGCCGCGCTGCTGAGCGAGCTGAACCAACGACTGCACTAATCAAAACAAGAGAATGTCAAACGGGGAAACGCCATGACGACATCATCGGACACCGCCAGACCCAGTGTGGGAGGACGCGCGATCGCCGTCCTCATCATGCTGTTCCTGTTCCAGACGCTGAACTTCTTCGACAAGCTGGTATTCGGCCTCTCGGCCGTGCCGATGATGAAGGAGCTTGGCTTGAGCCCGAAGGAGTTCGGGCTGATCGGCAGCAGCTTCTTCCTGCTGTTCTCGCTGTCGGGCATGGCGGTCGGCATGTTCGTTGTCGGCCGCTTCCCGGTGAAATGGCTGCTCCTGATCATGGCCGCCGTCTGGTCGGCGACGCAGATCCCGATCTTCTTCTCCGGCTCGGTCGCCGTGCTGGTGATCTGCCGCATCATCCTCGGCGCCGGCGAAGGGCCGGGGCTGCCGACCGCGCTGCACGCCTGCTACAACTGGTTTCCCCAGGACAAGCGCAGCGTGCCGAGCGCGGTGGTGCTGCAGGGCATCAGCGTCGGTCTGTTGGCCGGCGGTCCGATCCTGACCTATGTCATCGTGAGCTATGGCTGGCGCACCGGCTTCCTGTTCTGCGGCCTGCTCGGGCTCGCCTGGATGCTCGGCTGGTTCTTCGTCGGTGGCGAAGGACCCTACTCCGCCCATGCGCCGGAGGCTTCGGCGGCGAAGGACAAGGCGTTGCCGGCGCGCGTGCTGTGGGCCGATCCGACCGTGATCGGCGTCATCATCATGTCGACCGCGTCGTACTGGATCGTCGGCATGTCCGCGACCTGGCTGCCGCCCTATCTGCAGCTCGGGCTCGGCTACAAGCAGGTCGATGTCGGCTGGATCATCTCGGGGATCTACCTGTTCCAGTCGCCGCTGCTGCTCGGCGGCTCCTGGCTGACGCAGGTTCTGCAGCGCAGAGGCTTCAGCCTGCGTGCCTGCCTCGGCCACGCCTCCGGTCTCGCGCTGCTCGCCGCCGGCTGCGCGCTGCTCCTGAGCATCGTCACCTCGGGGCCGCTGCAGCTCGCCTGCATCGCGATCGCCTTCGCGGCGCCGAGTCTCACCACGATCTTCGGCCCCGTCGCGCTCGGCGCCGTGGCGCCGGCAATCCAGCGCGGCCGGCTGATCGTCGTGATCTATTCCGGCAACGCGGCCTCCGCGCTGGTGTCGAATGCGCTCACCGGCTGGATCGTCGGCGAGGCCGGCGGCAACGCGCCGCTCGGCTACGCCCACGCCATGACCTTCACCGCCGGCGTGCTGATCGTCGGCGCCATCTCGGCCTTCGCGCTGATCTTCCCGGAGCGCACCATCGCGCGCTTCGCGAAATCGGCGCAAGAACCGGCTTCTCCCTCCGCCGTAGCGGCGGTTTCGACCTGAGGACATCGGATGAGATTTGCAAGCTTCACCATCGACAATGCGCCGACCTGGGGACTCGTCGAGGGCACCGACGTCGCCGATCTCGGTGCCGTCCTGCGCGACCGCTTCCCGGACCTGAAATCGGCGATCGCAGCGGACGCGCTGAAGGAGGCGGCTGCAGCGGCCTCAGGCGCAAGGCGGCATCCGCTCTCGGCCATCAGCTTCCTGCCGGTGATCCCGAACCCGGACAAGATCCTCTGCATCGGCTTGAACTACGAGACGCACCGCAAGGAGACCGGCCGCTCCGAGGTCGAGAACCCCACGGTGTTCGGCCGCTTCGCCAACAGCCAGACCGGGCATCTCACGAATATCATCCGCCCGCGCGTCTCGACCGATCTCGATTTCGAGGGCGAGCTCGCCATCGTGATCGGCAAGCCGGGCCGCTACATCCCGCGCAGCGAGGCCTTCAAGCACATCGCCGGCTATGCCTGCTACAATGAGGGCAGCGTCCGCGACTTCCAGCGCCACACCCACCAGTTCACGCCGGGCAAGAATTTTCCCGCGACCGGCGGGTTCGGCCCGTGGCTGGTCACGCCGGATGAGATCGACGATCTCGGTTCGCTGCGGCTGCAGACGCGGTTGAACGGCGAGGTCGTCCAGGATGCGACGATCAGCCAGATGATCTTCGATATCCCGCGCCAGATCGAATATTGCTCCTCGTTCACCCGGCTCGAGCCCGGCGACGTGATCGCCACGGGCACGCCCGGCGGCGTCGGCTCCCGCCGCACACCGCCGCTGTGGATGAAGCCCGGTGATGTCGTGGAGGTCGAGATCGACAAGATCGGACTGCTGCGAAATGGCATCGCCGACGAGGCGGTGTGAGCGCCCCTGATGTTCCTGACCGTCATTCCGGGGCAGCCCGCCAGGGCTGAACCCGGAATCTCGGGATTCTCAGGTGCGCAACTGCGCACCATAGTTCGATGCTTGCGCATCGCCCCGGAACGACAGCCGAACGACCGTGCTTCCTCAATGCGCCATCGCCGGGCCGCCGCCGAGCTTGACCTTGCGGAGCGTCAGCGCCAGCGGAATCGCCGACAGCGAGATCAGCATCAGCGCCCAGTAGACGTCGACATAGGCGAGCAGCGACGCCTGCATCTGAACGGTCTGGCCGATCCAGGCGAGCGCCTGCTGCTGCGCCTGGACCAGCGAGCTGCCATGGGCGGTAAAGTAGTTCGTCACCTGGTGCAGCGTGTCCTGATAGGCCGGGTTGGACGGAATGGCATTCTCGACCAGCCGGCTCTGGTGGAACTGCGCGCGGTGCGCCAGGATGTTGGCGGCGAGCGACACCCCGATCGACCCACCGGTGTTGCGCGCGGCGTTGATCAGGGCGGAGGCCTGGTCGGTCCTCTCAGGCGGAATGCCGTTGTAGGACGCGGTCGTGATCGAGAGGAAGATCAGCGGCAGGCCGATGCCGATCAGCATGCGGGATTCGGCGAAGAACCAGAAGTCCACATTGGCATAGACCCGCGTGAGGTCATACATCGCGAAGGCGACGACCGCGGCGCCCGTCATGATCATGTATTTCGGCTGCACCTTGCCCGAGAGCCGTCCGACCACGAACATCATCGCCATGGTGACGAGGCCGCCCGGCGACAACACGAGGCCCGCCCAGGTCGCGGTGTAGCCGAAATCCTGCTGCACCATCTGCGGCAGCATCTGCGTGGTGCCGAGCAGGATCGCGCCGGTCGCCAGCATCACCAGGAAGCTGGCGCCGAACTGGCGCGACGCCAGCATGCGGACGTCGACCGTCGGGTTTTTCTGGTTCATCTCCCACGGGATCATGGCGATGAAGGCGGCAACGCAGACGGCGGCGGTGACCAGTATGAAGCGCGAGTCGAACCAGTCGTCCTCGAGGCCGCGGTCGAGCATCAGTTCGAGCGCGCCGAGGAAGGTCGCGACCAGCACGAAGCCGACGACGTCGAAGCCGTGCGCCTGCTTGCGCCGCTCTTCAGTGACAGCTTCAGGCTCCTTGAGGATCAGCCCGATCAGCAGCATCGCGGCGACGCCGACGGGGCCGTTGATCAGGAAGCACCAGTGCCAGGAGACGTTGTCGGAGAGATAGCCGCCGAGCGTCGGGCCGACGACGGGCGCGACCACGACGGCGACGCCGAACAGCGCGAAGGCCTGGCCGCGCTTTTCCGGCGGGAAGGAGTCGGCGAGGATCGATTGCGCGACCGGCACCATGCCGCCGCCGCCCAGGCCCTGCATGATCCGGAACAGCAGCAGCACCTGCAGATTCCAGGCGAAGCCGCACAGCACCGAGCTCAAGGTGAACAGGCCGAGGCACATGATGAAGAAGGTCTTGCGTCCCAGGCGCTTGGCGAGATAGCTCGACGCCGTCAGGATGATCGCGTTGGAGACGAGATAGGTCGTCACCACCCAGGAGGATTCGTCCTGGCTGACACCCATGCCGCCGGCGATATAGGGCAGCGCGACGTTGGCGATGGTGGTGTCCAGCACCTCCATGAAGGTCGCGAGCGCGACCAGCACCGCGATGATCCACGGACTGCCGGCGCGCGGCGCGGAAAGAGCGGCAGCCTCACGCATGGCGGACCTCTCTCACAGCACGGCCTTCAGCCGCTCATAGAGCGACGGCCTGGGATCGACACGCACGGTCGGCACCACCGACATGCCGGGACCGAGCGCGACGTCCGTCGGCGGATCATCCATGTCGATCTTGACCGGCACGCGCTGCACGATCTTGACGTAGTTGCCGGTCGCATTCTGCGGCGGCAGCAGCGAGAAGGCTGGGCCCGAGCCGGACTGCACGCTGGCGACATGGCCGCGGATCTCGCGCTCCGGATAGGCGTCGATCTCCAGGGTCACGGGCTGGCCTGGACGCATCTCGTCGAGCTGGGTTTCCTTGAAATTGGCGGTCACCCAGACGTCATCGGGCACGAACATCGAAAGCGCCGTGCCTTGTGCCGCGAACTGGCCGTCGGCGGCACTGAGATTGACAACGCGGCCGGGCTGCGCCGCGGTGATGGTGGTGTAGGACAGATTGAGCTGCGCCTGGTCGCGCTGCGCCTGCGCCTGGGCGAGATTGGCATCGGCGCTCTCGCGCTGCGCCTTCAAGGACTCCAGTTGCCGCTGCGCCACCTGCAGATTGGCCTGCGCCGAGGTCAGCGCCGCCTTCTGCTGCTGGAGCTGCGATGTGTATTGCTGCTCGCTCTGCACCGTGCCCGAGCCGGTGCGGGCGAGGTCCTGATAGCGCTTGGCCTGCTGCTCGGCGAAGGTCAGCCCGGCCTGGGCCTGCTCGACCTGGGCCTGGCCCGCGGTGATCTGCGCCTGCTGCACCTCGATCTGCGCATCGATGTTGCGGATCGCCGCCTGCGCCGACTTCACCTGCGCATCGGCCTGGGCCAACGCGGTCTTGTAGTCGCGATCGTCGATGCGCGCGATCACGTCGCCGGCCTTGACGTGCTGGTTGTCGGTGACGGGGACGGCGGTGATGTAGCCGGAGACTTTCGGCGCAATGGAGAACTGGCGGGCCGCGATGAAGGCATCGTCGGTGGTCTCATAGTGACCGGCCGCATCGTAGTAGACGTAGCCGCCGGCGCCGACGGCGAGCAGCAGCACGAGACCCAGCGCTGCCCCAAGCGGATGCCGCCGGATCAGGCTCCTCCGGGCCCCCTCCTGGCGCTGCCCGTGCTCCGTCGGCGACGGACCGGGCTCCGCAGCCGGCGCCTTGGCCTCGATCTGCTGCGGAGTGTCGCCAGAGGCATCCCCGCGCCATTGCCGCACGGCACGATCGCGCGCGGAGACCACCGGATCGTCGTTGGCCGCAGATGGAACCTCAGCCGATGACAGAGCTTGCTGTGTCATCACGTCTCCTTGAAAAGAACGGAACCGTTTCGTTTCTACAATTGGGCGCGATGCATGTGGGACGCAATGGCGCACAGCGATGCGGCGAGCTAAACTTTTCGTCATTGGAGATCGCCGACGCGCGTTTCCCTGCGCCTCCACCGCGAACCGCCGTGAGCAAGGTCAACTGCGTGACGCAGCCGCGGTTGCAGTCTCACGTGATCGCGTTGACTCGATCAACGCGGCTAAATACAACACACGCATAATAAGAAATTGTTAGGGTCGGCAACCGACTACCGCGGAAGATGCCGACGTGATCCTATTGCGAGGCACGCATGCCCGTCCGTCAGGTGCCAGGCTCAGACCTGCAATATGTGCTCATCGCCTTCGATGCGACGGGGCAAGAGCGGCGAGAGGCCGACGGTTCGCTCGCGAGCGAGATGGTGGTGAACCGCCTCCATGCGCTGGGCGCGGCGGTCAGCGATATCATCCTGCTGAGCCATGGCTGGATGGGCGACGTCCCCGCGGCGATCGAGCAGTATGATCGCTGGCTCACCGCCATGGGAGCGCTCGACGCGGACCGGCTCGCCGCGGCACGGCAGCGTCCCGGCTTTGCTCCCGTCATCATCGGGCTGCACTGGCCGAGCCTGCCATTCGGCGACGAGACGCTGCCGTCGGGCGGCGGCGGGTTACTGTCCGCCGACACGCCGGCGGCATCGCTCGAGGCGGAGGTGGAGCGCTATGCGGCACGCATCGCCGACACGCCGGCGGCGCGCGCCGACATTCGCTCGATCCTCGAGCAGGCGCGCATTGCGCCGGCGGCCACGTTGCCGGACTCGATGCGCGATGCCTATCTCAGGCTGTTCGCTGCGTCCGGCCTTGCGATGGGCGATGTAAGCGGACGCCCTGGCGCCGAGCAGGACCGGTTCGATCCGACCGTGATCGTGAGCGAGGCACGGAGCGGGCCGGCCGATGCGACCGCAGGCACGCTCGGCCTCGGCGACGACCTGCGCGAGGCGCTGCTGGCGCCGCTCCGCATCCTGTCGTTCTGGAAGATGAAGGATCGCGCGCGCCAGTTCGGCGAGGCCGGCGCCCATGATGTCCTCGTCAAGCTGCAGCAGGCGGCGCCGGCGGCCCGGGTTCACCTGATGGGCCACAGCTTCGGCTGCATCGTCGTGTCGGCGGCCGTCGCCGGCACACCCGACGGCCGCGCGCTGCCGCGTCCGGTCGAGACGATGTTCCTGGTCCAGGGTGCACTGTCGCTGTGGTGCTATGCCGAGAGCATTCCGCAGGCCGCCCCGGCGCAGGGCTATTTCCGGCGCACGCTGCTGAAGGGGCTCGTGCGCGGCGCCTTCGTGACCACCCGCTCGAGCTACGACCGGGCGAACGGATGGTTCTACCCGCTCGGAGCGCGGCTGAAGCAGCAATATCTGCTCGATACCGACTATCCGCTGTACGGCGCCATCGGCAGCTTCGGCGTCCGCGGCACCCAGCCTGTGGCGACCGTCGACATGCCGATCCAGGATGTCGGCTTCAGCTACGGTTTCGGCAGCGGCCGGGTCTACAACATCGAGGCGAGCCGGATCATCCGGAACGGCGGCGGCGCGGCCGGCGCCCACAGCGACATCGCCCACCCCGAAGTGGCTCACGCCTTCTGGGCCGCGATCCTGGCCGCGCCCGCGGCCGTCAGGCCGCAACCCGGCAGCATCGGCGGCGGGCTGCTCAGCGACGACATCCGCCACTTCGATCAGCAGCGATACGATCAGCAACTCTGGCGGCCGCGGACGTTCGAGCGGACTTCGGAGCAGGTGCAACAGCAGGTTCAGCGGCAGGAGCAGCAGCAGCAGGTCGAGCCGGGCCAGCGGCAGCAACGCGAGCAGCAGCAGCGGGAGCAGAGTCAGCATCAGCAGCAGCAACGGCAGCACGAAGACCAGCAGCAGGTTCAGTTGCCATATCCGCAATGGGCGCCGCCGCCGACCGTTCCGCAACCGCCCGCGCTCGACAACCGCAAAGCCTATCCGCCCGGCGAGCAGCGCTGGATCAATGCCGGCTTCGAGGATCTCGATGCGCCGTTGAAGCCGGGCCAGTGGTACACGTTCGCTTTCGACGTCGACGTCCAGCAGAGCGGCGTCTCGTCGGTGCCGCTCGCCGACGAGCAGTTGTTCCCGGAAGGAACCTCCGACGTCACTTTGACCATCCAGCTCGACAGCGACGATTTCGAGCTCTCCGACAAGAGCCGCCCGCTGCGCCTGCCGCGCACCGGCAAGTCGCGCAACAAGGCGCGGTTCGATCTGTCGCCGAAGAAGTTCGGCCCGTCGGCGCTGCGGGCGACGGTCCACAAGGACGGCAATTTCGTCCAGCAGATGGACCTCGTCATCGATGTCGGCGCGGCGCCCTCGCCCCGCGTCGAGGGCGCGCATGGCCGGCCCTACTCCTCCGCCAGCGTGCTCAATCCGCGCGATGTCGGCCTGTCGATCATGCCGATCGCGGGCGGCTACGACTGTCTCGTCTGGAAGCCCGTCACGGTCCGCGCCCGGCTGCCGTTGCTGCCGGACTACCTGGCCAAATCGATCGAGATCGTGCGCCAGGAGCTCATGAAGGTCGTGACCCATCAGAACGCGGCCGGCAGCTTCGTCTTCCAGAGCGGGATCGACATCGCCGATGCCGACCGCGACGCCGCCCTGAAGATCATGGCGCGGGCGGGATCGGCGCTGTTCCAGAAGCTGTTCTTCGGGCCCGCCGCGGCGCAGGATTCCAAGGACATCGGCGACTTCCTGCGCAAGCTCACCAGCGACCGCTCCAGGCGGCTGAAGCTGCAGATCGTGGCGGAGGCGACCACGGTGCCGTGGGGCCTGCTCTATGTCGGCGATGCCTCGGCCGGCGCACAGCTCGACTGGGACAATTTCATCGGCATGCGCCACGTGATCGAGCAGATCCCGATGCAGAACACGCCGCGCATCTCCGACTGCCTGATCCCGAGCGACAAGCCCGAGCTCAGCATCAGCCTGAACGTCAACGACAACATCGACCGGCAGATGGGCGCCGACCTCGTCGCCCAGCAGCAGCGGTTCTGGCTCGCGGAAAAGGCGGCACGCCGCAACGTCCACATCGTCTCGCGCACGACCAGCAAGGAGCTGGTCAAGGCGCTGGCCGACGAGACCACCAACGACCAGATCCTCTACCTCTATTGTCACGCCCGGGCGACCGGCCTCGACGACCCCGGCGGTCCCGACAGCTCCAGCCTGGTGCTGACCGATGCCGGCATCACGCTGGGCGAGCTCAGCCTGGACGCCCCGACCAGCAAGCTGCTTCCCGGCAACCCCCTCGTCTTCATCAACGCCTGCGAGTCGGCCGAATTGTCGCCGGCGTTCTACGACGGCTTCGTGCCGTATTTCATGGCCAAGGGCGCGCGCGGCGTGGTTGGAACGGAATGCAAGACCCCGGCGATCTTCGCCACGGCCTGGGCGAAGCGCTTCTTCGAAAGCTTTCTCGACGGCGTGCCGCTGGGAGAGACGTTCCTCAGCCTGCGCCGGGAATTTCTCCGCGAGCACGGCAACCCGCTCGGGCTGCTCTACGCGGTGCACTGCGACGGCGACACCCAGGTTGCGCCGTCGCTGCCGCGGCTGCCGCCGACGGCGCCTGCGCCGAACGTCCAGCCGGCCCTCGGCACCGGCACCTGACGGCGTCCTCAGCGCGCCGGCTCGGGCCCGGCGAGGCGCACGCCGAGCGCCAGCGCGGCGACGACCGGCGGCACGACGAAGCACCAGCTTCCCAGGCGCATGAACAGCAGCGCCGCGGCGCCGCAGCCGAGCGCAAAGGCGAGCACGTTGATCGCCATCTGCATCAGCCGCGCCGGCGGCGGCGCTTGGCCCCTGTCGCCGACATAGATCCTGTCGGCGAGGTCGATCATCACCTGCGTCGTGGTGCCGGTCATCAGGGTCGACGGCGGCGAGCTCGGCAGATGGATCCGGTGCACGGCGTTCTGGATCGCCATCGCCGCGACCAGCACCATGCCGGTGATGATCGCCTCGCGGCTGTCGCCGTCATGGAACGGGCCGAAATGGATGGCGAGCACGGCGCCAAGGACGAGCAGCACCAGCTTGACGCCGATCAGGACCTCGAACGCGCGCGACCACCGCCGCGACAGCAACGTGCCGGCCAGCCGCGTCGCGATCACGACCAAGCAGAATACCGGGAGCGCCAGCAGCTTGGCGGTCGCGCCCGAGGTGCCCAGCGCCAGCGCCGCACCGAACGTCACGAAGTTGCCGGTGACGTGCGCGGTGAACAGGCCCTGCAGCGCCAGGAAGCCGGCAGTGTCGACATAGCCGGCATTGACGCTGAGCAGCAGCGGCACCACGTTGCGGGACTCGAATTGCGACATGTGGTCCTGCTTTCGTTGTTCAGAGCGCGTATTTCAGCTCGATGCCGATGTAGTTGCTGTCGTGGCCGCCGGCGCGGCGCAGCGTGTCGCCGATCTCATAGTGCACGGCTTCCAACGCGCCCGTGAGGTTGGCGTTGAAGCGATAGTCGGCGCGCAGCTGCGCATAGGCGCCGGACCACGAGCTGCCCTGCCCCGCGGTGCCGGCGACCGCGACATTGGGCTGGACGTAGATCGCGTCAGCATTGGTCGCGCGCCATTGCAGGCCGATCGCGGCCATGAATGAGAGATCTGTCATGGGCCTCACCGTCAGCGACGGTTTGAGGTGAATCAGGTTGGTGTAGCCGGTGAAGCCGGCCAGCGTGAAGTAGTAGCCGTTCGGGAACAGCGGATTGAAGGTCTCGATTTTGCCGTCACCGGGATGGCGGTCGCCGGAGGCGCCGTCGAGCTGAAGGCCGATGCGCGGCTGCCAGACGACGTCGGCGAAGGTGTAGCCGGCGCGCGCGCCGGCGCCCCAGGCGCGGATCTGCTTCGCCCCGACCGAACCCGCCTGCCCCATCGCCTCGAGATCCCAGTCGAAGCCGGCGAGCTTGCCGGCGAAGCGGATGTCCAGCACGTGGCGCTGCTCGAGGCCTGCGGCATCGAGGAAGCGCGCATCGTCACGCTGATAGTAGGAATAATACGACGACAGCTCGTTGGTGCCGAGCACCTGGCGCTCGACGCGGAAGGTGTGGAAGAGGAACGATCCGTTCGACGTGTCGTCGAACGGGCGCACCAGCTTGTATTGCACCGGCTGGCTGACGAAGCCGATGAAGCGCCACGGGCCGCTCTCCCAGTCGGCCCACAGCGCGTCGAAGGACTGGCGCACGTTCGGCCCGTCGCGCGAGGAGACGAAGCGCTGCAGGTCGAAGTCGAAATCCTGCCGCCCGACCCGGGCCTTGAACGTGCCCTTCTCCGTCGCATTGACATAAGCGAGGAAGGCGAGCCGGAGATCGAGCGGGTTCTGGTCGACCGACGTGATGTTGGCCTTGCCGAAGGCTCTCGCGTCCTCGAGCTGGACGAAGGCCTGCCAATGCTCGTCGAAATGCGCGTCGGCATGGATCTGCAGCCGCTGCAGGACGTGCTGATCGGGCTTGGCGCCGCCGATGCCGAAGCTCGCCGCGTCCAGGCTCTCGAACCGCTCGCGCAGGGTCATGCCGAACGAGACATAGCTCTGCGGCACGCCGGCCTGCAGCGGAATGTACTTGATCGGATCGAACGGCTCCGTGCGCAGCGCCGGATTGGCGAGGACGGACCAGTCCTCCTGCCAGCGATTGGTGCGAATGGCGGGACGGGCGTCCTCGGCGGCGGCCAGGCCGCACGACACCGCGACCATCGCAAGCGCCGCGGCCGTCCTCGTCAGTGCCCCAGCCATCCGCACGCGCCTCTCCATCCGCCGATGGCGCTACTTTACCAGCGCATGGATTTCCGCGACATAGCCGCCGGGAAACTGCACCAGCGCCTGCTCGCGCTTGTCCGCCGTGAACGGCTCGACCAGCACGGTCGCGCCCGAAGCCTTGGCCTTGTCGAGCGTGGCCTTGAGGTCGGCGACCTCATAGCCGGTCATCTCGCGGCCGAACGGATATGGCAGATGGCCATCGGTGACGAGCACGGTCATGCGGCCGAACACCGACTCGATGCGGATGCGCCGGTAGCGGTCGTTGGGCCGGCCGATCTCGACGCCCGGCGCCTTGGCCTCGTCGGAGATCACCTTGCCCTTTGAGAACCGCAGGAAGGCGCGGGTAAACGCCTCGGCGCGATCGGCCGAGACATAGACGCGGTTCTCCGGAACCTTCTCGAACGCGGCGTAGGACGGCTTGGTCGTGTGCCAGTAGAGCTGCATGTTGACGCCGCCCGGCCACTGGATCACGGCATCGCGGCCGATCGGATCGGGAAACGGCGAGACGACGACGTCGGCGCCGGCGGCCCTGGCGGCCTTGATGGCGGCGTCCATGTCGGTGACGAGATAGCCGGTGCGCTCTGCGCCGAACGGATACGGGATCGGAGTCTTGAAGCCGAACAGCGACACCGTGCCGACCGGCGTCTGCAGCAGCTGCGAGGTCGTGCTGCTCGGCGTCGGCGTCACCGTCGCGACGACCTGCTTGGTGCTCTGGCCGCCGAAGGTGGCGAGGAAGCTCGTGACGAACTTCTCGACGTCGTCGGGCGCGACATAGACATGCGTCGTGTCGTATTGCGCGCCGACGCCCACGAGCCGCGCGGTGTCCTTGGCGAATGCGGGAGCGCCGAACAAGGCGGTGGCAACGAGTACGCCGAGCAGATGACGGGAGCGGATCATGACAACCTCAGACAAATGGAGACCGGATCAGGCGCGGCGCGCGCGCCAGGACATGATGGAGACGAGCACGAGACCGGCGATCAGGCCGAGATGCTCGAAGAAGGAATTGAGCGCCACGAAGCGGTCATGGCCCTCCATGTGCCAGAAGTCGTTGGCGGTGAGCATGGCGACGAAGGTGAGCACGCCGAGCGCACCGGCGCCGAGCCAGGCGAAGCGGTTGACCACGACGAGCAGCGAGCCGATCAGCTCGACGGCGATTGCAGCGACCGCCCACAGCGCCGCCGGCTGCAGGCCGAAATGGGCCTGCTCGGCGACGGCACCGGGAAAATCCATCAGCTTCTGGACGCCGCCGATCACATAGGCCGAGACGAGCGCGAGCCGCGCCGCGGGCCAGAGCCACGGCCAGGCGAGCACCGCTGCGACCGGCCGCGGCGTGTCCGGGATCACGGCCATCACACCGCCCAGCAGGCGCAGCCGAGCGCGCCCCAGAAGCTCTTGAGGTCGGCGATCGGCAACTGGCTCGACCAGGACCGTGCATGGTCGTGGCCATGCATGCCGCAGGCATTGGCGCAGCCGCACATCTGCATCGCCTGGGCACGCACCGCGCCGGTCTCATCCTTCGCGAGCCACGCGCCGTAACCGCCGAAGCGACGCACCGGCGACCAGTCCGGCATCGCCGGCGGCGGCGCGGAGTCGTCCAGCATCTTGAAATCTGACGCCGCATAGACGACGCGGCCGCCGACCATGGTGAGATCGCTGGTGATGTCGGCGATCTCGGCCTCGGGACACGAGAAGAAGTCGCGGTCCGGCACAATCAGATCGGCGAACTGGCCGACCTCGATGCGGCCCTTGCGGCCCTCTTCATTGGAGAACCAGGTGACGTTCTCGGTCCACATCCGCAAAGCGGTCTCGCGATCGAGGCAGTTGCGCTGGGGATACAGCCGCAGGCCGCCGACGGTGCGGCCGGTGACCAGCCAGGACAGCGAGACCCAGGGATTGTAGGAGGCGACGCGGGTCGCATCGGTGCCGGCGGAGACCTTGACGCCCTTGTCGAGGATCTTCTTCACCGGCGGCGTCGCCTCGGCCGCGCCAAAGCCGTAGCGCTCGACGAAGTACTCGCCCTGATAGGCCATGCGGTGCTGCACGGCGATGCCGCCGCCGAGCGCGGCGATGCGGTCGATCGACTGGTCCGAGATCGTTTCGGCATGATCGAAGAACCAGTTGAGACCCTCGAGCGGCGTATCCTGGTTGACCTTCTCGAACACGTCGAGCGCGCGCGAGATGGTCTCGTCATAGGTGGCGTGCAGCCGCCACGGCCATTTGTTCTGGACGAGGATGCGCACCACCTCTTCGAGCTCGCCTTCCATCTCGGCCGGCATGTCCGGCCGCGGTACGCGAAAATCCTCGAAATCGGCGGCCGAGAACACCAGCATCTCGCCGGCGCCGTTGTGGCGGAAATAGTCGTTGCCCTGCTTGTAGGTCGAGCTTTGCGTCCAGCGCAGGAAATCGTCCTTCTCGCCCTTTGGCTTCTGCGTGAACAGATTGTAGGCGAGCCGGATCGTGAGCTGGCCGTCATCGGCCAGCTTCTGGATCACGGCATAGTCGTCCGGATAGTTCTGGAAGCCGCCGCCCGCGTCGATCGCGCCGGTGACGCCGAGGCGGTTCAATTCGCGCATGAAGTGCCGGGTGGAATTGAGCTGATAGTCAAACGGCAGTTTCGGTCCCTTGGCGAGCGTCGCATAGAGTATGGCGGCGTTCGGCTTGGCGAGCAGCAGACCGGTCGGATTGCCCTCGGCATCACGCGCGATCTCGCCGCCGGGCGGTTGCGGCGTGTGCTTGTCGTAGCCGACGGCGCGCAGCGCGGCGCCGTTGAGAATCGCACGATCATAGAGATGCAGCAGGAACACCGGGGTGTCAGGCGCGACGGCGTTGAGTTCGTCGATGGTCGGCAGCCGCTTCTCGGCGAACTGATGCTCGGTGAAGCCGCCGACCACGCGCACCCATTGCGGCGGCGGCGTGATGGCGACCTGGGCCTTGAGCATCGCCATCGCGTCCGCGAGCGAGCGCACACCGTCCCAGCGCAGCTCCATGTTGAAGTTGAGCCCGCCGCGGATGATGTGCAGGTGATTGTCGATCAGGCCAGGCAGCACGCGACGGCCCTTGAGATCGATGACCTTCGTCCTGGGGCCGGCGAGCTTCATCACGTCCTGCTCGTGGCCGACCGCGGTGAACACGCCGTCCTTGATCGCGACCGCGCTCGCCGCGGGATTGGAGCGATCGAGCGTCGTGAACAGGCCGCGACGCAGGATGAGGTCGGGATGATCGGTCATGAGGTCTTCTCGTCCCGCGCCGGAGCGATGGTTGTGTCTGCCCGTCCGTGATGGCCGGGCAGCAGGCCGAAGATGTGCGTGGCGCAGGCCGCCTTCTGCCACGCGGCAGCAAGCGTGGTGCCGTTCAGGAGCTGCCTGCCCACGGGGATCACCTGCTCTCCGACGAGAATGCCGAGCAGGCCGATCAGCGCCACCAATGGCGGCGCCGGCGAGCGGACCTGAAGCAGGCTGTAGACCACGCCGACCAAAAGCCCCGCCCCGAGCGAGAACAGATAGATCTTCATCGTTCGTCCCAGGGCTACTTTGCGCCGCCTTCCGAGGCGTGCTCGCCGAGCGCCCATTTCGAGAAGCGGATCTGGATGCCGTAGGGCGAATGCGCCTTCAGGATCTCCATCATGCCGTCATAGGTCTCGGCCCGTGCCCAGTCCTGCTGCAGCTCGAAGGCGAACTGGCACGAGGTGATCGGCACCGCGCCGGCCTGCACCGCGCGATCCATCGCCCGGTTGTGCGCTTCGAGCGACAGGTCGCCGCAGGCATCGGCCGGGATGTAGATCTCATAGCCTTCGCGCAGCATGTCGAGCGTCGGGAACAGCACACAGGCCTCGGTCCAGAGTCCCGCGATGATGAACTTCTTGCGGCCGGTGGCGGCGACCTGCTTGCGGAAGCCGGCATCGAGCCAGGAGTTCATCGCCGTGCGGTCGACGATGTCGTGCTCCGGAAACAGCTCGGTCACTTCCGGCATGAAGGGACCGGAGAACGAGTCCTTGGCGACCGTGGTGAGCACCGTCGGAATCTTGAACAGCTTGGCCGCCTTGGCGACGATCTGGATGTTGTTGAACACGCCGAGGCGATCATGCGACTGCACGCCCTGATACATCGCGGGCTGATAGTCGATCAGCGCCACGGCGCAGTTCTGCGGGGTCAGCATTTCGAGCTTGGACACGAGGTTCTCCTTGAAAGACCGAACGGATCAGGTGAGCGAAGCTCGCGGCGCCAGCGCGGTGGGTGCGAAACGCCGCCACGAGAAGACACCGAAAGCAATGAACAGAGCGAGCGTGACGAGCTGAGCTGCCGCGAACGGCGGCTCGCTCTGCGTCGGCGCCAGCGCATTGAGCACGCCGATCTTCTGGAACGACTGCACGATCGCGACGAAGACGTTGAGATAGAGCGAGAGCAGCGCGGTGACGACATAGACCCGTCGCCACCATCCCGACAGCCCGAACGCATAGAGAGCGGCGCTGGCCGCAATCAGCAGCGCGAGCAGGATGATGCCGATCATGCGCGGCGGGTCGAGACCGAACGGCGGCAGCGGAAAGCCGGTCACCCCGGTGAGGAAGGTCGTCACCAGGAACAGCGCCGCCCAGGCCGCCAGATGGCGGCCTGCCAGCATGCCGGCGAGCGTCACGAGCCCGGTCGCGATTCCAATCAGGCTCAGCACCACGTGGATCTGAAGAAACAGGGCCGTCGGAATTCCCCAGGTCATGCAAGCCTCCCCTGATCAGCTCTTGATGAAGGACAGCAGGTCGGCGTTGATGGTCTCGGCTTCCGTGGTCGGCATGCCGTGCGGAAAGCCCTTGTAGGTCTTCAGCACGCCGTTCTTCAGCAGCCTGGCCGACAGCGGCGCGGAATCCGCGTAGGGCACGATCTGGTCGTCCTCGCTGTGCATGACCAGCACCGGCAAGGTGATCGTCTTGAGATCCTCGGTGAAGTCGGTCTGCGAGAAGGCGACGACGCCGTCGTAATGCGCCTTGGCGCTGCCCATCATGCCCTGGCGCCACCAGTTCTGGATCACGGCCTCGGACGGCTTGGCGCCAGGCTTGTTGTAGCCGTAGAACGGCCCAGCGGCGACGTCGCGATAGAATTCCGCGCGGCGCGTGGCGACCTGGGTCTGGAAGTCGTCGAACACGGATTTCGGCAGTCCGCCCGGATTCGCCGCGGTCTGCACCATCAGCGGCGGCACCGCGGCGATGATCGCAGCCTTGGCCGCGCGGCTCTCGCCATGGCGCGCGAGGTAGTGCACGACCTCACCGCCGCCGGTCGAATGGCCGACATGGATCGCGCTGTTGAGATCGAGATGTGCGGTCAGTGCCGCGAGATCGTCGGCATAGTGGTCCATGTCGTGACCGTCGGCGACCTGGGCCGAGCGGCCATGGCCGCGGCGATCGTGGGCAATGACGCGAAAGCCGTGATTGAGGAAGAACAGCATCTGCGCATCCCAATCATCGGCTGACAGCGGCCAGCCATGGCTGAACACGATCGGCTGGCCGGAGCCCCAATCCTTGTAGTAAATCTCTGTGCCGTCATTGGTTTTCAGAACGGGCATGATTTCTCCTGCGCGCCAGCCATGCGGTCGCACCACCGATTTTGGTATCGCGATCGCCAATATCAGGTGCTATGCAGTCTCATGTGCATCTGCACAATGACCCGAGGATGCCAAAGCACTGGCTCCAGAAGGCCAAGGGATGGATCAGCAGATTCGAACCACATCGTCGTCCTGGATGCGCGGCGTTGCGACGACGCTGAACGAGCAAGGTCTGGATGCCGCCGCGCTGTTCGCCGAGGTCGGTCTGTCGATCGACGATCTCGACGATTGCGACCGCCGCTGGCCGACCGAGGCGCTGAGCCGGTTGTGGGTGCTGGCGGCCGAGCGTTCGGGCAATCCCGATATCGGCCTCGTCAATGTCGCAGCCCCACGCCCACACAACTACGGCGTCGCCGGCTACGCCATGATGTCGAGCCCCGATCTGCAGACCGGCCTGACCCGGCTGATCCGCTACATGTGTCTCGTCAGCGACGCCGTCGCGATCACGCTGGAGGACGGCCCGGGCGGCCGCTGGGTGCGCACCGACGTCTATGGCGGCGAATGCCCGATCCCGCGGCAGCGCTACGATTACGGCATCATCAATCTGCTCAATCTGTGCCGCTGGATGCTGGACCGGCCGCTGACGCCGCTCGCGGCGCGCTTCTCGCATGCGGTGCCGCTGTCGATCGCGGCCTACAACAGGGCGTTCCAGTCACCGCTCGAGTTCGATGCCCCGTTCAATGGCTTCCTGGTGTCGGGAGAGGATCTCGCCTGCAAGCTGACGACCTCCGCGCCCGAGCTGATGCCGATCCACGATCGCATCGCTGACGAGGCGCTGGAGCGCCTGGTCAAGACCGACACCGCGTATCGCGCGCGCGTCGCGATCGCCAAGCTGCTTCCGGACGGCAGCCCGTTGCGCTCGGCCATCGCGGCTGCGCTGGGCCTGAGCGATCGCACCTTCCAGCGACGGCTCGCCGACGAGGGCATCTCGTTCAGCGATCTCGTCGACGAGACCAGGCGCGAGCTCGCCCAGCGCCATCTCGCCGATCAGCGCCTGTCGCTGACCGACATCGGCTACCTGCTCGGCTACGCCGACCAGAGCACGTTCTTCCGCGCCTCGAACCGCTGGTTCGGTGAATCGCCGGGCGAGTATCGGGCGCGCATCAGCAACGGGCCTTCGCGCGAGATCGAGGCCGCCCAGCAGAAGTGAGCGGCCGCGCCGCGGCGCTAGAACATGCCGTTGGTGTTGGCCGACTGCTCCGGGATCGGCTGCACCGAATCCCAGTGTTCTTCGATCTTGCCGTCGTTCAGGCGGAAGATGTCGACGATCGCGTTGCCGCGGGTGCCGGGCTCGCGGACGGCATGCACGCGCAGGATGACGAAGTCGCCATCGACCAGCACCTTGGTGATCTCGCTGCGGGACTGCGGATACTTCGCCTTCAGGAATTCGATGAACTTGCGAAATCCCTCCGGGCCATCCTCGGCGCTCGGATTGTGCTGGATGTATCTGCCGAGATATTTCGAGGCGGCAGCGAAATCCTTGCGGTTGAGCCCCTGCTCATAGAAGTCGAGCACGATCTGCTCGTTGCGCTCCTCCTCGGCCGAATAGGCGCGCTCCGCCAGCGCGGGCGTCGCAACGATGCCGGCGAGCGCAACAGCCAGAGCCGCGACGATACCTGTCCTCATCAGTGATCCCCTGATCTGCGCGCCGTCGGTGATGATCGACGGACCGTCTCCACGTAGCATGGACCGCAGACTGCGGTCTCAAAACCGTGTGACCTCAATAATAGCGGTGGAGATGATGCACCGGGCCGTGGCCGTGTCCGACCGTGAAGCGATCGGCCGCCGCGATCGCGCCGGAGATGAAGGCCTTGGCGTTGCGCACGGCCGCCTCGAGGCTCTCCCCCTTCGCCAGCCCTGCGGCCACGGCCGACGACAGCGAACAGCCCGTGCCGTGGGTGTTCTTCGTGTCGATGCGCGGCGACGGCAACGGGATGCTGGTCGCTGATGTGATCAGGTAATCGGTGCTGTCGGCGCCCTGCCCGTGACCGCCCTTGATCAGTACGGCCGGACAGCCGAGCGCGAGCAGCCGGCGGCCTTGCGCCGCGATCGCCTCGTCCGTATCAGCGACCGGCTCGTCGAGCAGCGCGGCCGCCTCGGGCAGGTTCGGCGTGATCAGCGTCGCCTGGGGGATCAGCCGGCGGCGCAGCGCGTCGATCGCATCCTCCGGCAACAGCCGCGCGCCCGAGGTCGCGACCATCACGGGATCGAGCACGACATGCCGCGGCCGCCAGCGCGCAAGGCTTGCCGCGATGGCGTCGGCGATCGGCGCCTGCGCCACCATGCCGATCTTGACCGCGCCGACGTCGAGGTCATCGAACACCGCATCGATCTGCGCCGTGACGAAATCGGGCGGCACCAGGTGCACCCCGGTCACGCCCCTGGTGTTCTGGGCGGTCAGCGCTGTCAGCACCGAGGCGCCGTAGACGCCGAGCGCCGCGAAGGTCTTGAGGTCGGCCTGGATACCGGCTCCCCCGGAGGAATCCGAACCGGCGATGGTGAGTGCGACGGGGGTGCTCATGCCCCTTCCTAGCGCGGGCCGGCCGCGCCCGGCAAGCAGGCCCGGTCGCCGGAGAAAGCGTATCGACTTCGCCGGAAAACGCTATATTGAGGCGAAAGATGCCTTCCGGAGACAGCCCGCAATGGTTCCCTTCTTCGTCCAGATCAAGTGCAAGCTCGGCCAGTCCTACACGGTCGCCAATGCGCTGGCGGAAGCCGAGATCGCCTCCGAGATCTACTCGACGGCGGGAAATTACGACCTGCTGGTGAAGTTCTACGTCGACAATGACACCGACATCGGCCACTTCGTGAACGAGAAGGTCCAGGTCCTGCCCGGCATTCAGGACACCCACACCATCATCACGTTCAAGGCCTTCGGCGCCACCTAGCGACGCGCTCATCCTGACCCGGTGCCTGCCCGTCGGTCGCCTGCCCCACGACAAAGGCGCCCGTCGTGACCGACGGGCGCCGAGGTCCTGAAAATGGGTCAAGCATGGTTTCGTCATGAAAGACGGTGGCGGCCGGAGACCGTTGTCCGCCAATTCGCGCCAGTGGGCCGGAAAGCCGGACCTTTCGATCGTGAGGGGCAATGGGGGACCGTCGAACGGCCCGGCTTTCCCTTTCGGCAACTTGGCGATAGGCGTTCTATAGCGGGTGCGCGGAGCACCCGGTCAAGGCGAGCAACCGATCCGATACGGTCGATCAAGAGGTTGAGACGAAAACTCAAGAATGACTGCGGCGCCGTGTGAAGAGTGAGATCAAAGCCGTTTCGTCCCTGCTGCCGAGCTACGGCTTTTGCGCCGAGCAGATGGACACCGAGGCGAACATTGCGGCGTGGCGCGAGGCCACTTCGACGTTCTTCGAGGTCGACGAGCTCGCGGCCGGCGAGGCCGCTCCGTTCAGGGCGGACGTGCTGTCCTACGCGCTGGGCTCCGTGCTGCTCGGATCGGCCCGGGCGAGCGGCCAGCGGTTCCGCCGATCGGCCGAGACCATTGCCCGCAGCGGCGTCGACCACATCATCCTGCAGCTCTACGTGAGCGGCAGCTATGAGGGGGTCGCGGCGGCCGCGCCGATCCGGGTCGAGGCCGGCGACCTCTGCGTGCTCGATCTCGCCCAGACACTCGAAACGCGCGCGACGCCGTTCGAGAACATTACCTTGGTCGTTCCCCGTCCGATGTTCGATGCGCGCCTGCTGCAGGTCGACGACCTGCACGGCCTGGTGCTGCCGCGCAGCGGCGCGCTGGCGCCGCTGCTGGCGCGGCATTTCGGCGCACTGCTCGACTGTGCGCCGCGCATGAGTTTCGACGAGTGCCAGGCCGCGGTCGAGGGCACGATCGCGCTGATCTCGGCCTGCCTGCGCGGCGAGCTCGAACGCCTCGATGCCGACCGCAGCGCGACGCCGGATGCTTCGCTGCTCCGCATCCGCCAATACATCGAGGCGCAGCTGTCGAGCCCCGAGCTCAGCGCCGACGCGGTGGCGCTGCATTTCGGGATGTCGCGCGCGTCGCTCTATCGCCTGTTCGCGCCGATCGGCGGCATCGCCGACTACATCCGCAGCCGCCGCCTGCATCGCGCGTTCTTCGATCTCGCCGGGACCGGGTCGCGGACACAGCGCATCAGCGAGGTGGCGCGGCGCTGGCAGCTCGGCACCGATGCCCATTTCACGCGGCTGTTCAAGACCGCCTACGGCATCACGCCGAGCGCCGCGCGCGAGGCCGCCATGCTGGGCCTGGCACGCCTGCCGGTCGACGCAGATGCCGAAGCCGCCTCGCCGCTCAGCCGTTGGATGCGAGGGATAGCAGCGCCCCGGACCGGGGAATGAGCGCGACGACGGCCGCCGAGCGCGGATCGTCGTCCTCGGATGCGTCGTCCTCGGATGCGTCTTCGGCCGGCTGCGGCTCGTCGGCCTCGGATGCAGCGCGGGCGATCTCCAGATGCTGCTCGAGCTGCTCGACCGGCATCGGCCGGCCCAGCAGATAACCTTGCGCGAAGTTGACGCCGAGCGAGCGCAGTTGCACCAGCTGCTCTTCGGTCTCGACGCCTTCGGCGGTGATCTGGATGCCGAGCCCCCGCGCCAGCGTCACGACCGATGAGATGACGGCGGCACTTTCGTCGCGCACGCTCAGATTGGCGACGAAGGACTTGTCGATCTTGATCTTGTTGAACGGGAACGCCGTCAACGAACGCAGCGACGAATAGCCGGTGCCGAAATCGTCGAGCGCCAGAGAGATGCCGAGCCCCTTCAGCCGATCGATGAAGCTCTCGTTCTCGGCCGCGCGCTCCAGCAGCACCGACTCCGTGATCTCGATCTCGAGACGCTTCGGATCGAGGCCCGACCGCGCGAGCGCCGACTGGATCACGTCGAACAGCTCGGCCTGCTTGAACTGGACCGGCGACAGATTGACGGCGATCTTGACGTCGTCGGGCCATGCGGTGGCGTCGTCGCAGGCGCGCCCGATGATCCATTCGCCGAGCGGCACGATCAGGCCGGTCGACTCCGCAAGCGGGATGAACTTGTCCGGCGGCACCAGCCCCTTGACCGGATGACGCCAGCGCACCAGCGCCTCGACGCCGCACCGCTCGCGCGTCTCGGCGTCGTAGAACGGCTGATAGTGCACCTCGAACTGGCACTGCGCGATGGCGTCGCGCAGATCGCCCTCGAGCGTGTTGCGCGCCTCGAGCTCGGCCGACATCGCATCGTCATAGAGCGTGTAGCAGCTGCGGCCGGCGGATTTCGAGCGGTAGAGCGCGAGGTCGGCCTTCTTGAGCAGGTGCTCCTGGTCGCGGCCGTGCTGGGGCGCGAGCGAGATGCCGATGCTGGTGCCGATCTCGACGCGCTGTCCGCCGAGCTGGTACGGCTCCGCGATCAGTCGGGTGATGCGCTGCGCGAGCTCGATCGCGGCGGCGCGCTGGTCGGAGGCGCCGGCCTGGATCAGGGCGAACTCGTCGCCGCCGAGCCGGGCCAGCACGTCCTCGTCGCGCAACTGCGATCTCAGCCGCTGTGCCACCTGCACCAGCAGCTCGTCGCCGGCGCCATGGCCGAGCGAATCGTTGACGTTCTTGAAGCGGTCGAGGTCGAGCAGGAAGACGGTGAAGCGGCCGCTCTTCTCGTCGTTGATGCGCTCCATTTCCTCGAGGAAGAAGGCGCGGTTCGCAAGGCCGGTCAGCGCGTCGGTCTGCGCCAGCTCGAGCACGCGGCGATTGGCGAGGGCGAGCTGCAGGGCGTTACGGCTCGACAGCGCGAGATACACGGCAAGGAAGATCGTCGTCGCCATGCCGGCCGCATACAGCGCCAGCGCGCGATTGTGGCTCGCCATCAGGCTGCCACCGGCGGGCGCCGCCTGGAAGACCCAGTCGGCATCGCCGATGCGCAAGGTCGTCGACCAGATGCTGGGGTCCGCGGGCCAGCGCTGCGGGTCCACGCCGGAGGCATTGATCACGCGCTCGGGCGGCAGCAGGTTGATCGCGAGCGCCGGGCTGTTGGGATTGTTCGCGCGCACCGACTGCAACAGCGTCGGCAGGTCGAACACGCCGATGATGAAGCCAGAGAGATTGCGCCGGCGGTCGGCGACCGTCGTGCGCGACGTCCCCTTGGCGTAGACGGGGATGCCGATCATCACGGCGTTGTTGCGCTCGTTCTGATTGATCAGGTTCTGACGCGTGCGCAACGCGCCGATCACGTCGTAGTCGCGCGACTGCTCCAGCACGGCGCGATGGTCGGGAATGCTCCAATAGTCGAGACCGTAGACCGGCGAGGTCTTCGCCTCGGTGGAGAAGTAGACCGGATAGTATTCGTCGCTCTCCGGCGCGACGGTGCCGTCGGGATAGGACTTGATGCGAAACGCGGGAACGCCGTCGGTGATCGCCGCCGCCTCGTATTCGCCGCGCTCCTTGCGCTTGATCCGCGGCAGCCACGCCAGCCGCAGCATGCCGCGATGCGACTCGAACAGGCGCGCGCTGAAGGTCTGGTACTCGCTGCGCGTAATGTCGTCGTTGGCGGATTCGAAGCGGGTGCGCAGCGCGGTCAGCCGGCTGACATATTCGTTGACGCCGTTCTGGACCAGGATCGCCTGGGCTTCGGCCAAGCCTTCGAAATCGGTGCGCGCCAGCCGGTTCTCCCAGCGTCCCACGGCAACCGTCCCGACCACCGACAGCACGACGCCGACGCATGCCGCGATGATCGCAGGGCGATAAAGGCGGTATCGCGATAACGACGCGCGCAGCCTCTCGCGCCCGCTACCGCTGCGAGCATCATCCTTTTCCTGCAGCGTCGGTGCGCTGTACTCTTCAACCTGCAATATGGCCCCCGCCAAACGGCTGCCCCTCACCACGATGCGGCCGATGCTGGCCGCGGTAAGTTAAGGACGGTCAAAGATGATCCGTTGTGGCGTACCAGAAACCGGGGCTTGGTTAACGGCTGACTGTTGAGGGCCGCCCAAAACGCGATCAAGCGCGGGCTACGTCTTTAGCGAGGTCTTCATTCAACACGCCTAGACTGAGTTGTCATCAAGTGTACCCCGTGCATCGAAGATCGCAATGAACTGGTTTTCAAGCCTTCGGATCTCCTTCATTCTCATCTTGATCGCCGGCGTGCTCCCGCTGGGGTCTGCGCGCGCCGACGAGCTCGGCGTCACCAACGACACCATCATGTTCGGCCAGGTGGCGGCGCTGGAAGGCCCGTCGGCCGCGCTGGGCCAGGCGGCGCGCCAGGGACTGCTGGCGGCCTTCAACGAGCTCAACGCCAAGGGCGGCGTCTACGGACGCAGGCTCAAGCTGTTGAGCCGCAATGACGGCTACGACCCCGATCGCTCGGTCGTCGAGACCATCAAGCTGATCTACGAGGACAAGGTGTTCGCGCTGATCGGCGCCGTCGGCACGCCGACCGCGATGGCCACTGCGCCGATCGCGGCCTCCAACGACGTCCCCTTCATCGGGCCGATCTCCGGCGCCGAATTCCTGCGGACGCCTGAATTCCAGAACATCGTGAACATCCGCGCGAGCTACGCGGCGGAGGCGGAAGCCTCGATCAAGTATCTCACCGAAGAGCTTCACCTGACCCGCATCGCGATCTTCTATCAGGATGACGCGTTCGGCCGCGACGTACTGGCCGGCGTGAAGACGCATCTCGATCGCCGCGGCCTCGAGCTCGCGGCCGAAGGCACGTTCGAGCGCAACACGCGCGCCGTCGGCGCCGCGCTCAAGGTCATCCGGCGCGCGGAGCCTGAAGCGGTGATCCTGGTCGGCACCTACGGCCCGTGCGCCGAGTTCATCAAGATGGCGCATCGCAGCGGCTTCAATCCGACCTTTACGGCGGTCTCCTTCGTCGGCGGCAACGCGCTCGCCAAGGAGCTCGGCCCGGAAGGCCGCGGCGTAGTCGTCTCCGAGGTGGTGCCGTTTCCGTGGGACACCGACCTCCGCATCGTCGCCGACTATCAGGCCGCGATGAAGACGCTCGATCCGAGCCAGACGCCGGACTTCATCGGCCTCGAGGGCTACATCACCGGCCGACTGGTGGCGCGCGCCCTGGCGATGACCGGGCCGAACCCGACCCGCGCCGAGCTGCTCCGCATCATCAACGAGGTCGGCCAGTTCGACATCGGCGGGCTGGTGGTCAGCTTCGGCAACGCGCGCAAGGAGAATCCACCGCCGGTGTCGCTGACGGTGATCCAGAGCGACGGCAGCTTCAAGCCGATCTGACCTGAGCGCGCGCGCCCGCCGAACTGATCAGCTTGCCGGCTTCTTCGGCTTCGGCGGGCCTTCCACCGGCGGCAGCGATTTCAGATAGACCGCCATCGCCTTGCGATCCTCGGTCGAGAGCTGCGAGGTGTTGCGGATCACCCGCGCCATCGAGCCGCCGACGTTGTCGCCGTCGGGCAGTTGTCCGGTCTCGAGGAAATAGCTGATGTCGCTCTCGCTCCAGTCCGACAGGCCCTTCTGGGTGATGTTCGGCACGAAGCCCTGACCTTCCGGCTCTGGCCCACCCGCCAGCCGCTGCGCCGAGACGATGCCGCCGAGCGCATTGCGCGGGCTGTGGCACTCGGCGCAATGGCCGAAGGTGCTGACCAGATAGGCGCCGCGATTCCACTCCGCCGGGCGCGAGGCGTTGGCGGCAAAGGGCTTGCCGTCGAAGAACAGCAGCTTCCAGACCCCGACGGTGCGACGGATGTTGAACGGAAATGGCATGTCGTGCGCGCGCGAGGCGCCCGCAACCGGCGGCAGCGTCTTCATGTAGGCGAAGAGATCGCGGACGTCGTCGATCTTCGCGGCCGCGTAGGAGGGATAGGGAAACGCCGGGTAGTAGTGGCTGCCGTCCGGCGACACGCCCCTCACCACCGCATTGACGAACTCGGCCTCGCTCCAGCGCCCGATACCGTCAGTGGGATCGGGCGAGATGTTGGGCGCATAGAACGTCCCGAATGGCGAGCTCAGCGGCAGGCCGCCGCCGAGCTTCAGTCGATCCGGCTGGTTCGGCACGGCGTGACAGGACGCGCAGCCACCGATGTTGAACATCTCCTGCCCGTTGGCGAGATCCGGCGCGCGCGTCGCCGCTGCGAGCGTGATCGTCGACGGCTGGGTCAACCACCAGAACACCGTCAGGCCGGCGGCGCCGAGCACGCAGAGAGCAAGCAGGAGGCGGCGTAGCATGGTGGCTCCGTCACAGCAGGAGGAGATCGTCGGCCCGGCGATCATTACCGGAGCTCGGCGGCGCCGTGATACGTCAGGACGCCCGTACGGCGCAAACAAACGGGGGCGGACGCAATGTCGCGTCCGCCCCCGTGGATGGCAGGTCAGATCAACTGTTCTTGAGACGGAAGGTCTCGTGGCAACCGCCACATTCCTTGCCGATGCCCGGCGCGGTCGCCTTCAGGCTGTCGAGATCCTTGATCTTCGCCTTGGCCTCGGTGACGACCTTCGCGAAGCTGTCGATCTTGGCCTTGAAGCCGGCCTGGTCTTCCCAGATCTTCGGCGACGGACCGTAGTCGCCCTCGAACTTGGCGCCCTTCAGGCTCGCCGGATACATCGTCGGCAGCTTCTTGGCGGTGTCCTCGAGCTGGGCCAGAGCGGCATTGACGGCGGCCTGGTCATACGGCTTCTCGCCCTTGACCATCGCGATCAGGACACCGCCGAGGTTCTTGGCGTTGGCCTTCATCGTGTCCTGGCTATGCTTGACCAGATCCTGCTGTGCCATCACGGCGCCGGCCCCTAGCAGCAAAGCTGCGACAGCCACGACAGTCCGCTTCATCAATTCGCTCCTTTGTTGTCACAATCCCGTCCAGCCCACCCGGACGGGGTCGCTCGGTTGGTCAACCCCTCAGCCGGCGGATTATTCCGGAATTGAGGCGGATATCGGAGGAGATCCGGAGGGAGAGTACTCAGAGACTATGACGGCGATGCTGCTCCCGGATCGCGATCCAGACGCGCTCCGGGGTCGCCGGCATGTCGATGTGATCGATCTTGTACTCACGCCAGAGGGCTTCGACGATCGCATTGACGACGGCCGGACAGGAGCCGATCGCCCCCGCTTCGCCGGCGCCCTTGACGCCCATCGGATTGGTCTTGCAGGGCACGTTGTGGGTCTCGAAGGTAAAGGACGGCGCGTCGGCGGCGCGCGGCAGCGCGTAGTCCATGAAGCTGCCGGTGACGAGCTGGGCGTCGGAGTTGCTGTAGACCACCTGCTCCATCAGCGCCTGGCCGATGCCCTGCACCGCACCGCCATGCACCTGGCCGGCCAGCAGCAGCGGATTCAGCGTCACGCCGAAATCGTCGACGATGACGTAGTTGACGATCCTGATGATGCCGGTCGCCGGGTCGATCTCGACCTCGGCCACGTGGGTGCCGTTCGGATAGGTGCCGTCGGCGCTGGCGAAGGTGGCGCTGCCCTTGAGCTTGTCAGGATCGACGCCGGGACGCTTGGCGAGGTCGGCAAACGAGATCGCGCGGTCGGTGCCGGCGACGCGGATCACGCCGTCGGCGATCTCAAGATCGCCGAGCCCGGCTTCGAGGGCTTCGGCCGCGATCTGCTTGAGCTTGTCGCCGAGCTCATGGGTGGCGCGCTGCACGCTGACGCCGCCGGAGGGGATCGAGGCCGAGCCGCCGGTGCCGAGGCCGGTCGCGATCTCGGCCGTGTCGCCCTGATGGATGTGCACGCGCTCCGGCGCCAGGCCGAATTGCTCGGCGACGATCTGGGCATAGGCGGTCTGGTGGCCCTGCCCGCTCGACTGCGTGCCGATCAGGATGGTGACGTCACCGTTCGGGTCGAGCCGCACATTGGCGGTCTCCTCGCCCATGGTGCCGCAGACCTCGACATAGCTCGCGAGCCCGATGCCGCGAATGAGACCGTGCTTCTTGGCGGCCTTGGCGCGCTTCGAAAACTCCTTCCACTCGGCGATCTCCATGGCGCGCTTGAGGTGCGCGTTGAAATCGCCGGAATCATAGACCTTGCCGGTCGCGGTCTTGTAGGGCAGCGCGCGCGGCGGAATGAAGTTCTTGCGCCTGATCGCATCGACGGACATGTCGAGCTTGCGCGCGCAGGCGTCGACCAGACGCTCGATGACGTAGGCCGCCTCGGGACGGCCCGCGCCGCGATAGGCGTCGACCGGAACGGTGTGGGTGAAGATCGTGCGCACCCGGCAATGGAACGCCTGGATGTCGTAGAGGCCCGGCAGCATGCCGGCGCCGCCGTGCGGGATGTAGGGTGCGAAGGTCGACAGATAGGCGCCCATGTCGCCCATCAGGTCGACGTCCATCGCGAGGAACTTGCCGTCCTCGGCCAGCGCCATCTTGGCGGTGGTGACATTGTCGCGGCCCTGCGCATCGCCCATGAAATGCTCGGAGCGGTCGGCGGCCCAGCGCACCGACTTGCGCAGCCGCTGCGCGGCGACCGCGACCAGCGCGTATTCCCGGTAGGGAAACAGTTTTGTGCCGAAGCCGCCGCCGACGTCCGGGCAGATCACCCGCATCTTCTCGGTCGGGATCTTCAGCACGTTCTGGCAGAGGATGTCGCGCAGGCGATGGCTGCCCTGGCTGCCCGCGGTGAGGGTCAGATGATCACGCTTGGTGTCGTAGTCGCAGACCGCGGCACGCGTCTCCATGAAGCTCGCCACCACGCGCGGATTGACGATGCGGATCTCGGCGACCGCATGCGCCTTCGCGAACGCCGCCGCGACCGCCGCCTTGTCGCCGATCCCGACATCGAACAGCACGTTGCCCTTGTGCTCGGCCCAGACTTGCGGCGCATCCGCCTTGATCGCGTTCACGACGCCGGTCACCGCCGGCAGCGTCGTCCACTCGACCTTGATCGCCTCCAGCGCATCGCGCGCGTGGTCGAGCGTGTCGGCGACGACGAAGGCGACGGCATCGCCGACGTGGCGCACCTCGTCCTTGGCGAGGATCGGATAAGGTGGCGCGGTGAACGGATCGGTCTCGAGGTTGAACAGGCAGGGCAGCCCGCCGAGCTCCGCGGTGTCCTCTGCGGTCAGGATCAGCGCCACGCCCGGCAACAGCCGCGCCTGGGTGACGTCGATGGTGAACCTGGCATGGGCATGCGGCGAGCGCAGCACCAGCGCATGCAGGGCGGCAGCCGGCGCGAGATCGTCGGTATAGCGGCCCTTGCCGCGAATCAGCGCGTCATCCTCTTTCCGGAGAACGCTTTGTCCCATACCGAACTTGATCGGAGCTGCCATCTGGTTTCACTTCCCACTGCATTGTCGCGACGATTGGCCGGCATATTGCAGCGGATCACGCCCTCGCGCAAACGCCATATGGCCGCTCCCCGAACACGCGCGGTCAACTCTCGGCAGGCATGCCAGCACGCGATGTTGCAGCGCAAACGTCAGCGCCGCACGAGCGCCTTGAGCCAGCGCGGACCGAACAGCGCGAGGATCGCGCCCACATAGATGACGGCGCCGACGATGATCAGCAGACCGAGAACGGCTTCGTCCTGCATGCGGCCGAGAGACGCGAGCCGGGTCGACGCCACCAGGGCCGTCGCCCACAACGCCGCCGCAAGCACCACGCCGGTCCCGGCGAACTTCAGCAGCGACGAGGTGAGCCGCCGATCGAAGTGCAGATAGCCCTTGTGCACGGCGAAGCCGAGCACCAGCAGCAGATTGATCCAGGCGCCGACGGCCGTCGCCAGCGCGAGTCCGACCTGGGCGAGCGAGCCCATCAGCAGCACCTTCAGCACGACGTTGGCGGTCAACCCCGTGAGCGAGGCCTTCACCGGCGTCGCGGTGTCCTTGCGCGCATAGAAGGTCGAGACCGCGCTGCGAATCATCACGAACGGAATCAGGCCGACGGCATAGGCGGCGAGCGTCGCCCCGGCCGCGGCGGCGTCGCCCTTGGTGAAGGCGCCGCGCGCGAACATCGCGCGGGTGATCACGTCGGGGACGGCAAGGAAGGCGGCGACGAACGGCACCGAGAACAGCAGCGTGAACTCGAACGCCCGGCGCTGCTGCTCCATGGCGCCATCGTGATCGTTGGCCGTCAGCCGCCGCGACATCTCCGGCAGCAGCACGGTGCCGATGGCGATGCCGATCACGCCGATCGGCAACTGGTTGAGGCGGTCGGCATAATACAGTGCCGAGATCGCGCCGGCGGGGAGGAACGTCGCGATGATGGTGTCGGCGAACATCGCGACCTGCGTGCCCATCGAGCCCAGCGTCGCCGGTCCCAGCGCCTTGAAGAACGCGCGGATGTCGTCGTCGAGCTTGAGCGGCGCAAAGCGCGGCAGGCCGCCGTGGCGGGCGAGATCGCCGGCGAGCAGGAAATATTGCAGGAACCCCGAGATCAGCACGCCCCAGGCCGCGGCGTGACCGACACCGGGGAAGAACGCCGCCAGCGCCAGGGTCGCCATCATGGCGAGGTTGAGGAAGATCGACGCCGCCGCCGCGCTGGCAAAGCGCTGCATCACGTTGAGCATGCCGCCATAGAGCGTCACCAGCGTGATCAGCAGCAGATAGGGAAAGGTGATTCGCGTCAGCGTGATCGCAAGCTCGCGCTGCGCCGGATCGTCGGTGAAGCCCGGCGCCAGAATGGTCATCGCCTGCGGCATGAACACCCAGGCGAGGATCAGCAGCACGACCTGCGAGGCCAGCAGCAGCGTGAAGATGCGGTCGGCAAACAGGCTGGCCTGTGCCGGCCCCTTCTCGCCATGCACATGCGCATAGGCCGGCACGAACGCCGCGTTGAACGCCCCCTCGGCGAAGATCGCCCGGAAATGGTTCGGCAGCCGGAACGCGATGAAGAACGCGTCGGCGACCGGCCCGGCGCCGAGAATCGCCGCCAGCATGATATCGCGGGCAAAGCCGGTAAGGCGAGACAGCAGCGTATAGCCGCCGACCGTGAAGATACGTCCGAGCATGGGGGGCTTCTAGAGCATCGGGGCGGAAGTTTGAAGCGGGGAACTCCCCTTGTCGCCGCTTGCGGCTAAAATGCGGCGCCGTGGTCGCGCTCCTCTCTCCCTGCTTGCGCGCGAGGGGCGGCACGGATTCTTTGAGCTGGCGACCAGCGCTAGGAATACCTACGTAGCAGGGCGTCCGCAAGTAACGCGGCCTTCCGGTCGTCGAGACGCTTGAGCTTCTTGGTGTCGACTATCGCTTCGACGACAGGCCAGATCCGGTGCAGTTGACCGTCAAACCCGGTGCGGTCAGTAAGAACGGTGGAGCTCAACGCTATCGTGCAGAACCGGCCCCAGACGAACATCGAAGTCTGAGTGTCCAATACCGTAGGCGGATTGCTCGAAGTAGCATTTGGTTCCAGGAGCACTGCCGAGCGAGTGTACCAAAATTTGCCGCGAGCGGTCCCCGCGAACTTGCAAATCCATATTCGCCAGTCCGGTGGCGGGTTGCCTGTTTCGCGAAGCGTATTCCGGTCCATCTCTGGAATTGCCGGCTTGTCGTCCGTGAATTCGGCGCGCATTGCTATCAGGCAGATTAGACGGGCCAATTTAGTTTGCGCTTCTGCGTCGAGAGCGAGATTGTGCCCCTCTATTAGTGGGCGCAAAACGCTCTTTGCCTCCTCTTCAATCCGGCTCATCCACCCGCCGTTGCACTTGAAGCAAGTATTGCGCGGCTTCCTGCTGCCTGCGCGCCCTTGCCTTATTGGCCCTGCAGCAAAGGGGGTCGATCGGGCCGGGTCCGGTTTGAACGTTCGGTAGAGACCTTGGAAGCTCCCGTGCTTATCTGCGGGATTGGGAAGGACCTCCAGAAACCACTTTGGTGTTATATGGCCCTTGGTAAGTTTCCCGGGTTTCCCGCAAAAAACGCAAGGAGTGGTGGGCTTCGACATGGTTGAGGCTCGCGCTGCTGCAACCGATTCGCGATTGCTCAATTTAAGCACGACCGTGAATTTTAGAGTCCGACAATCTCCCATTACGGGCATAGATCGCCGCCCCATCCTTACTAGTCGACGAGCGCGCTTTTGCGACGTGGGCGTTTCGGCCATGGACGGATTAGTTGGTTGGCGAAGCGTAGTCCGCCGCGTCGGAAGTCAGCTTCTAGGGCGGATGAGCGCAGCGTCATCCGCCGCGTTCGGTTCGAACACATCGACGAATGTCACCCAGATCGTCGAAAATAGCGCCAAGATGGCGGATTACGCTGGGCTCATCCCTCTACGCGCTAGTCTTCCGATTCGCGCGGTTCGGACCACCACCCAAAAACTCATTTCGCGAGCCGGCCCAAGCACATCCTCCTGTCCACTCGCCTAGGAAGAATATTCTCCTTTCTTTTTATCAGAAACCATGCGTATAGTGCGTCGTCCCGTCTCGATCAGAGGGGCGCTTCGCGGTCGTCACGGACGTTGAGGCGGGATGCGGTGGGCGTGTCGATGTTGCAGCGTGGCTTGGCCGCGCCGACGAACGGCATTGATGCGCACGGTCAAGTCGCATGGTCCTGACACCCCGACGCTGGTGTCACGTTCGCGTCGGCGCTCACGCGCCGCGCGGGCAACGGTGGCCAAAAAGCCCGGAGCACCGGGGAGAACGCGAAGCAGCCGTCAAAACCATCGCGCGGGGAATGCCGGGATGTCTCGGCTGAACCTGTGGTACCTGCCGCCTGCATTTTTTTCCGCAGGCGGGCCATGGGTGCGGCCAGCGCCCGGCATTCCCCGTGCCCTCTTTTAAGGAGAGGGCATGACGAACAGCAAAGCTCGGACGCCAGATGCGCCGCGAGAAGGTGAACACATGTCTCACCACCGTCATTGCGAGGAGCGAAGCGACGAAGCAATCCAGGACCGCACGCGCAGCCCTGGATTGCTTCGCTTCGCTCGCAATGACAGTGAGCATGCCGGTCGCACGTCGGCACTTGCGACGCTGGCGGGCAGGCGCACCACGCACTCCGCTGTCGTCCCGGACAAGCCTGCCGACGCGAAGCGGCGGCGGGCGCCGATCCGGGATCCATACGCCGTGCAGCCGATGGGGCGCGCGGAACGGGCCGCCTGCCCCTTCCAGACATCACGCGGTATGGGTCCCGGCGTTCGCCGGGACGACAGTGTTTGTTGGAGCTGCCGGTGGGACAGATCATTCATACACGCTGCGGCCGGTCGGGCCGCCAGCGGAGATGCGCGACGATGCGTAAGACCTCAGGCCAGTGCGCCGCGCACGACGTCGATGATGCGCCCTTGCGTCGCCTCGTCCAGATAGGCGTGCATCGGCAGGCTGATGACGTCGCTGGAGAGCTGCTCGCTGACCGGCAGGCCGCCGTCGGCGCTCGGGAAGATGCGGTAGGCGGTCTGCTGGTGCATCGACTTCGGATAATAGATCGCGGTCGGAATGCCCTGCGCCTTCAACGCGGCGGCGAAGGTGTCGCGGTCGACGCCCTTGGGCAGGCGGATGGTGTATTGCGCCCAGACCGAGGTGCAGCCGTCGACCAGGCGAGGCACCTTCACGACGTCGGCCAGCGCCGCCGTATAGCGCTCGGCGACGACATTGCGCGCGGCGATCTCGTCGTCGAAGATCTTGAGCTTCTCGAGCAGCACCGCCGCCTGGATCGTGTCGAGCCGCGCGGTGAGGCCGAGGCGGACGTTGTCGTATTTGTCGCTGCCGCCGCCATGGGCGCGCACGCTGCGCAGGCGCTCCAAGAGGCCGGCATCGTCGGTGAGGATGGCGCCGCCGTCGCCGAAGCAGCCGAGCGGCTTGGCCGGATAGAAGCTGGTCGCCGTCGCGAGCCCGAAGGTGCCGATGCGGCGGCCCTTGTAGCTGGCGCCAAAGCCCTGCGCGGCGTCGTCGAGCACGAACAGGCCCTCGTCCGCCGCGATCGCGGCGACCGCATCATGGTCGGCGCTCTGGCCGAACAGATCGACCGGGATCACGGCCTTCGGCTTGAGGCCGAGCCGCTTCGCGGTGGCGATGCCGCGGCGGAGCGAGGCCGGATCGATGTTGAAGGTGTCTTCCAGCACGTCGACGAAGACAGGCGTGGCGCCGGTCAGCGCCACCGCTTCGCCGGTCGCGCAGAATGTGAAGGACGGGCACAGCACCGCGTCGCCGGGGCCGATGCCTTGGGCCATCAGCACCATCAGCAGCGCGTCGGTGCCGCTGGAGCAGCTCACCGCGTATTTGGCGCCACAATACGCCGCCAGCTCGGCCTCGAGCTGAATGATTTCGGGGCCGCCGAGGAACTGGCAATGCGCGAGCACGCGGGCGACGGCGTCGTCGAGCGACTTGCCGAGCCGCTGGCGCTGCGCGGCGGTGTCGATGAACGGAATGGGCTGATGACGCAGGTGCTGGTTCATGAGCTCTGACAAAGGTTCGGAAACGGAAATGAGGGTGAAGCGGAGGCCTGGGCGGCTAGCCGGCCACGGCGCGCCGCTTGGTGGCAGCCGCCTCGGCCGGACGATGGCTCGACGTCTCCAGGCACTGCGTGGCGATCGCCAGACTCGCGACGCCCTCGTCGCCGGTGACGGCCGGCGCCGTGCCCGAGCGCACCGCATGCAGGAAGGCGATCAGCTCGGCGCGCAGCGGCTCGTCATGGCCGACCGGGAGATGACGCATCGAGTAGCTGCCGTCCGGCTTGAAGCCGAAGCACTCGGTGACCTGACGGGTGAGCAGATCGCCCATGATGTACTTGCCGCGCGTCGCCACCGTCACGTTGCGCGCCTTGAACGGCGTCAGCCAGTTGGTGTTGATGTGGGCGAGCACGCCGGAGGCGGTGCGGAATTGCAGGAGCGCGATGTCCTCGCGCTCGGCCACCGCGCTCGACAGTTGCGGCTGCACCTCGATGATGTCGGATTCGGTGAACCACCGGATGAGATCGATGTCGTGCACGGCGAGATCGATGACGACGCCGACATTGGACATGCGCGGCGGGAACGGGCCGACGCGGGTGATCGCGATCGACAGGATGTCCTCGCCGGCGATCGCCTTCTTGATCGCGGCCACCGCCGGATTGAAGCGCTCGACATGGCCGATCATCAGGGTGACGCCGGCGCGATGCGCGGCCGAGACGATCTCCCTGCCCTCGTCCACCGTCGAGGCGATCGGCTTCTCGACCATCAGGTGAACCTTGCGCGCGATGCAGGCCAGCGCAAGCTCATGATGCAGATGCGTCGGCGCCGCAATGGTCACGGCGTCGACGCCCTCCGCGACGAGCTGGTCGAGGCTCTCGAAGGTCGGGCAGTTCGCAAGCTCGGTGACGCGGCTGCGATGCGCGGGCAGCGGATCGACCACGCCGACCAGATGCACGTCGGGCAGTCCGGCGAGCACGCGGGCATGATTGCTGCCCATCACGCCGGCTCCGATCACGCCGACGCGCAGCGCCTGCCTCAGCTCGGCCTTGTGGCCCGCCCCCTTGGAACTCATGTCATCGACCCCATCAATGCCCCCGGCTTGCGACGTCACGGATTGGCCGCAACGGTTAACGAACTGCAAATCACCGGTCGAAGCTCTCCTAGCATGCCGCTCGAAGCGAGGCGAATGCGGAAAGCCTTTTCAGGACACGATTTGATTCAGAAAGTTACATCCGGCACGGACGAAAAACGCTGTCTTTTGAATGGCGTGCGCGATGCGCTTCAGGTGTGGCGGGCGCCCTGCTCACGCGTCACGACAGGTCGCGAAAGTAACGGTGGATGCGTCTTCACGCCTGCGTGTTGGCCGCGGCAGGAGGTAACGCGATGGCTCCCGCCAGCGAAGGAGATCACGTCACAACGCGGGAGAACACCCATGCCCCTCAGCCTCGCCTCGCTCCGCCACGCCTCCGCCTTCGCCGTGCTGCTCGCATCGCTTGCCCCGTGGTCGCCATCGGCCGCCGCAACGGATCGGCCCGTCGTCATCGAGCTGTTCACCTCGCAGGGCTGCTCCTCCTGCCCGCCTGCAAATGCCTATCTGAACGAAATGGTGCGGCAGCGCCGCGACGTGCTGCCGCTCGCCTTTCACGTCACCTATTGGGACCGGCTGGGCTGGAAGGACCCGTTCTCGCTGCCGGCCGCCACCGATCGCCAGGCCCGCTACGGCAGCCGTTTCGGCGACGGCTCCTACACGCCGGAGATCGTCGTCGACGGCACGACGAGCCATGTCGGCTCCAACCGGGCGGAGGTCGGACCTGCGATCGATCGCGCCAGAGGCGCGAGCGCGACGGCGGCGCGCCTCAAGCTCGCACGCAATGGCGACAAGCTCACGGTCGAGGTCGGCGGCGGTGAAGGACGCGGACGCCTGCTCCTGGTCGGCTTCGATCATCGGCATGAAACGTCGATCCGCCGCGGCGAGAATGGCGGCCGCACGCTGGAGGAGCTGAACGTGGTGCGCTCGGTGCGCCCGCTGGCAGATTGGAGCGGCAGCGCGCTGCGCCTGACCGAACCGATGCCCGAGGGCGAGGATGCCGCGGTGATTCTCGAAGCGGCGGACGGGCGCATCGTCGGTGCAGCGCGGCTGTAGCCGCCACGATCAGGAGGAGGCACAATAACGGCGCCAGAACAGACGATAGCCCTCCTCCACCTTGCGCGTGTAGGTCTCGACATTGCCGGCGGCGGAGTTCGCGACCATCGCCGGCAGTTGCGCCCGCAGCTTCGCCAGCTCCGCGGGCTGCGCCGCATGCTTCAGGGCGATGGCGATGTACCCGTCATCGTCCTCCGCCACGAACTCTGCGAGCCCGACCGCCGTGTTGATGGCGGCCGCGGCCCGCGCCGCGGCGCCGTGGCCGAGCCTGGCGATGACGGGCACGCCGGCCTGCAGCGACTCCCAGGTGCTGACGCCGCCATTCTGCGGGAATGGATCGAGCGACATGTCGATCGCGGCGAACTGCGCGATGTGCTGATCGCGCGTCGACAGGCCGAGGCAGGTGATGCGCCCCTCGGCGATGCCATGCGCCACGAACCGAGCCACGAGGCCATCGCGCAGCAGGGGCTCGTCGAGCGCGCCGTTCTTGATGATGATCCGCGAGTCCGGCAGCGCGCCCATCAACCGCGACCACAGCGCGAGCGCGGGCTCGGAGATCTTGTCGATGCGGTTGAAGACGCCGAACGTAACGTAGCCGTTGCGCAGCATCGGCAGCGGCGTCGGCTGCCATCCCGGCAAGGGATCGGTGGTGATGACGGCCGGCAGGTCGTAGACCTGCTCGGCAAACAGAGGACGCGCGGTCTCCGGCACGGTCACCGGATCGGCGAAGAAGTAGTCGATGGTCGGAAGCCCCGTTCCGGTGCCGCTGCCCCACGCGGTGACCTGCACCGGCGCCGGCTTGCGCGCGAACACCGGCAGCCGGTTGCCGGCCGAATGGCCGGAGAGGTCGACGAGGATATCGACCTGATCAGCCTCGATGCGATCGCTCAGTTCCTCATCGGACATCTGCGAGGCGTCGACCCAGAGGTCGGCGGCGGAACGGCAGCGCTCGGTCATGCCATCCTGCAGCGGCGAGCAGGAGTAGCAGACGACCTTGAACGCCTGATGGTCGTGGTGGCGCAGGACGGGCAGGAACACCAGCGCAGCCGAGTGATTCCTGAAATCGGAGGAGACGTAGCCGATGGTCAGCCGCCGCTCCGGATCGCGGTCGCGGACCGGCGGCGGCCGGCGCACGATCTTGCTGCCGATCCTGGTCCACCATTCCCGGCGCGCCGCCTGGTGCTGAGCGAAGTCGGTGTCCGGCATGAAGTCGAGCAGGAAGATCTTGGCAGTGATCGCATCACCGAAATCCGGCTTGATCTCGAGCGCACGCTCGAAGTGCTGCAAGGCCGTTGCGAGATCGCCCTGCTTGCAGAAGCATTCGCCGAGCCAGGTCCAGGCGACCTCGGAGGCCGGATTGAGCTCCAGCACCTTGCGGCACGCGTCCATCGCCGGCGCGATATTGTCCTTGATGGCGCTGAGCTGCGCGAAGCCCAGCAACGCCACGTCCTGCCATGGATCGAGCGCCAGGGCGGCCTTGAAGTCGGCCATGGCCCGCTCGAACCGTCCGGCCTGCTGGTGCAGGCGGCCGCGCTGTGCCAGCACCTGCGCGGCATTGGACTTGATTGCAAGCGCGGCGTCGAACGCCGCGAGCGCCTCGTCGGAATGGCGCAGATTGATGCTGGCGAGGCCCTTGCCGAACATCGCCTCCATGTGGCGCGGGTTGAGCGACAATGCGCGATCGAAGCTCGCATTGGCCTCCGCATTGCGGGCGAGCGGAAGCAGCGCCATGCCGCGATTGCAATAGGCGTCGGCATAGTCCGGCTTGAGCGCGATCGCCCGGTCATGCGCGGCGATCGCCTCCTCCGGCCGCCCCAGCCGCATCAGCGTGTTGCCGAGGCCGGTGATCGCCACGAGCAGATTCGGCTTCAGCGCGATTGCCCGCTCCTGGCATTTGCGCGCCTCCTCGAAGCGCTTGCGGTTGAACAGCGCCAGACCGAGATTGGAGAGCGCCTCGGCATTCCGCGGCTCGATCTCGACGGCCTTGATGAGCGCCTGCTCGGCCATCTCCATTTGTCCGCCGTCGAGCGCCGTCACGCCGAGCAGATGCAACGCATCGAAATGATCGGGCAGCAGCGCCAGGATCTGGCCGCAGACCGCCTGCGCCTCGGCGCGACGGCCGCCGCGATAAGCGGCGACGGCCTGTTGCATCAGCGCATCGGCCTGCTTGCGATGCTTCTTCTGCAGCCTCGCATTCTGAAACGCGCGGGAACCGACGTCGCTTGCCAAAAGACGGCCTCCGGAGTGACGCGTAGATCGACAGAACAGGCGTACTGCGGACGGCGCTCAGCCGCCGGCGGCACAATAGCGGCGCCAGAACTGGCGATAGCCTTCCTCGACCTTGCGCGTGTAGGTCTCGACATTGCCGGCAGCGGAGTTGGCCACCCGCGCCGGCAGCTCGGCGCGGAGCCGAGCCAGCTCGGCCGGCTGGGCCGCGTGTCGCACGGCGATCGCGATGTAGCCCTCGTCGTCCTCGGCCACCCAGTCGTCGAGCCCGACCGCCTTGACGATCGCGCCGCCGGCCCGCGACGCCGCGCTGCTGCCGAGCTTGGCAACCACGGGCACGCCGGCCTGCAGCGATTCCCAGGTGCTGACGCCGCCATTCTGCGGGAACGGATCGAGCGAGATGTCGATGTTGGCGAACGCTGCGATGTGCTCATGGCGCATCGACGCGCCCAGACACGTAAGGCGGCTCTCGCCGACGCCGTGCGCGGCGAAGCGGGCGATCAGCGTGTCGCGCAGGAATGCATCCTCAAGCGCGCCGTTCTTGATCACGACGCGGGCGTCCGGCAGCGCCCGGAGCAGCGCCGACCACACCGTCAGCACCTCGTCGGAGATCTTGTCGACGCGGTTGAAGACACCGAAGGTGACGTAGCCGTTGCGCAACATCGGCAGCGGTGTCGGCTGCGCGTCCGGCAGAGGATCCGTGGTGATCAGTGCCGGCAGATCGTAGACCTGCTCGGCGAACAGCGGCCGTACTGCCGCCGGCACCGTCACCGGATCGGCGAAGAAGTAGTCCATGGTGGGCAGGCCGGTGCCGGTCGCATTGCCCCACGCGGTGACCTGGATCGGCGCGGGCTTGCGGGCGAACACGGTGAGCCGGTTGCCGGCCGAATGACCGGAGAGGTCGACGAGAATGTCGACCTGATCGGCCTGGATGCGATCGGCGAGTTCATCGTCGGACAACTGAGAGGCCTCGATCCAGCCATCGGCTGCAGCCTTGCACTGCTCGGTGACGGAATCGACCAGCGGCGAGCACGAGTAGCAGATGACCTTGAACGCCGCGTGGTCGTGATGGCGCAGCACCGGAAGGAAGGTCAGCGCGGCCGAATGGCTGCGGAAGTCGGACGACACATAGCCGACCGTGATGCGGCGATCCGGATCGCGGTCGATGGCGGCAAGCTGGCGCTGCGGGATATGCGCACCGATCCGCTCCCACCATTCGCGGCGGACGGCCTGATGCAGGGCGACGTCGGCGCCGGGATAGAAATCGAGCGCGAAGATCTTCTTCATGATCGCATCCTCGAAATCCGGCTTGATCTCGAGGGCGCGATCGAAGTGCTGGATGGCGCCGGCCGTGTCGCCCTGCTTCGCGAGGCACGTGCCGAGCCAGATCAGCGCGACTTCCGACGCCGGATTCTGCTCCAGCACCCGCTTGCAGGCCAGCATCGCTGGCGCGATCCGCTCGGTGAGCACGCAGACATGCGCCTTGCCGAGCAGCGCCGCTTCGAGCCCGGGGTCGATCGCCAGCGCGGCATCGAAATCGGCCTCGGCCTCGGCGAACCGTCCCATCTGCACATAGAGCCGGCCACGCTGCGCGATGACGGCCGCCGTCCCCGGCTTCATGGCAAGCGCGGCGTTGAAGGCGGCCAGCGCCTGCTCGAGGTGCCGCAGGTTGACGCTGACCAACCCCTTGCCGAACGTCGCCTGCATGTGCCGCGGCGCCAGCGCCAGGGCGCGGTCGAAACTCTGCCGGGCCTCCTCGTTGCGCAGGAGGAGCAGTTGCGCCATGCCGCGATTGCAGTAGGCGTCGGCGAAATCGGGCTTCAGCGCGATGGCGCGGTCGTGCACCTCGATCGCCTGCGCGAACAGCTGCATGTTCATCAGGGTGTTGCCGAGGCTGGTCAGCGCCGTGGCGAAACTGGGCTTGAGCGCGACGGCGCGCTCCTGCACCGCGCGCGCCTCCTCGTAGCGCTTCATGCTGAACAGCGCGAGGCCGAGATTGGCAAGGGCTTCGGCATTGCGCGGCTCCACCGCGACGGCGCGGGTCAGGGCCTGCTCGGCGAGGTCGAGCCGGCCGCTGTCGAGCGCGGAGGCGCCGAGAAGGTGAAGCGCGTCGAAATGATCGGGCACGAGGGCCAGCGCCTGACCGCAGATGGCCTGGGCATCGGCATGCCGGCCAGCCCGGTAGGCCTCGACGGCCTTCGGCAGCAGGCCGTCGGCCTGCTTGCGGTTCTTCTTCTGCAGGCGCGCGTTCTGGAACGCACGCGATCCGATCGTGCTTTGCAAGGAAGCTCTCCGGCGGACGACTCCGGGGCTGTCTAGCACGGCTCGCGTGATTCGCGGCGAGACCCCGCCCTACTCGCGGCGGTAATCGTCCTCGATGCGGATGATGTCGTCCTCGCCGAGATAGGACCCGGTCTGGACCTCGATCAGCTCCAAGAGGATCTTGCCCGGGTTCTCCAGCCGGTGCACCGCGCCCATCGGGATGTAGATCGATTCGTTCTCATGCACGGTCTGAACGGTCTCGTTCACCGTGACCCGCGCCGCGCCGCGCACCACGATCCAGTGCTCGGACCGGTGATAGTGCTTCTGCAGCGACAGCCGCTGGCCGGGCTTGACGATGATGCGCTTGACCTGGTGGCGCTCGCCATTGTCGACCGACTGATAGCTGCCCCAGGGCCGGTGCACCTTGATGTGCGCCTCGGTGACCTCCGGCGCGACGGTCTTGAGCTTGGCGACCAGCCGCTTCAAGCCGTTGGCATCGCGCTGGCGCGACACCAGCACGGCATCCTGCGCCGCCACCACGACGAGATCGTCGACGCCTTCGAGTGCGACCAGCGCCTTGTCGGTGACGACGTTGCAATTGCGGGAATCCTCGAACACGGCGGTGCCGCGCGCGGCGTTGCCCTGCCCGTCCTTGTCGGACAATTCCCAGACCGCATGCCAGGAGCCGACGTCGGACCAGCCGCACGACACCGGGGCCACGGCCGCACGCTCGGTCTTCTCCATCACGGCATAGTCGATCGAGATCGGCTTGGCCGCGGCGAAGGCGTCGGAGTCGAGGATGATGAAGCTGAGGTCGCGGCCGGCCTTGGCAACGGAGTTGGTGACCGTCTGCACGCTGTCGGCATCGAACTTGCGGTATTCGTCGAGCAGGACCGACGCGCGGAACATGAAGTTGCCGCTGTTCCAGAGATAGCCCTCGC
This sequence comes from Bradyrhizobium sp. HKCCYLRH3061, assembly GCF_051168015.1. Taxonomy (NCBI): domain Bacteria; kingdom Pseudomonadati; phylum Pseudomonadota; class Alphaproteobacteria; order Hyphomicrobiales; family Nitrobacteraceae; genus Bradyrhizobium; species Bradyrhizobium sp. HKCCYLRH3061. The sequence continues at coordinate 69,180 of NZ_JBNPUE010000004.1, read as the reverse complement.
GAATGTAGCGCTCCGCGGTCGGCTGGTCCGGCTTCTCGACGAATTTCGCGACCGCCCGCACCTCCCCGGATACCGGCGCGCCAGGACTGATGTAGCCGTATTCTGTGGCCGCGCGCTCCGGATTGACGCCGAAGGTGACGATGCGGCCGGCCTCGGCGGCAGCGAGCCCCTGGCGGCACGCCGCGAGAAAAGCGGGGGTGTCACGAACGACGTGATCGGCCGCGAGCGCCAGCACGACAGCATCCTGATGGCGCGACTGGGCGAAGGCGGCTCCGGCGGCGATCGCCGGGCCTGAATCGCGTCGCATCGGCTCCAGCAGGACGTCGGCCTCGATGCCGATCTCGGCCAGTTGCTCCAGCACCATGAAGCGATAGGCCAGGTTGGTGATGATGATCGGCCGCTCGAACAGATCGGCATCGGAGACGCGCAGCAGCGTATCCTGGAAGGTGGAACGGGCGCCGAACAGCGGCAGGAACTGCTTCGGCCTGACCTCGCGCGAGGCCGGCCACAGCCGGGTTCCGGCGCCGCCGCACATGATGAGAGGAATGATGCGTCCGGTCATGAAATCAATCCGTCAAATCCCGTGATACTCGCGGTACCATTTTGCAAAACGCCCAATGCCGTCGGCGATCGAGGTCGCCGGCCGGAAGCCGATGTCGCGCTCGAGGTCGCTGACATCCGCGTAGGTCGCCTCGACGTCGCCGGGCTGCATCGGCAGCATCTCCCTGATGGCTGGCCGCCCGAACTCCTTCTCCAGCAGCGTTATCACGTCCATCAGCTGTTCGGGATGATTGTTGCCGATATTGTAAATCCGCCATGGCGCCCGGCTGCTCGACGGATCGGGCCTGTTTCCGTCCCAATCCGGGTTTCCCTGTGGCGGCCGGCCGAGCAGGCGGACGATGGCCTGCACGATGTCGTCGACATAGGTAAAATCACGCCGCATGCGGCCATGATTGAACAGCTTGACCGGCTGTCCGGCGAGGATGGCCTTGGCGAAGATGAACATGGCCATGTCGGGCCGGCCCCAGGGACCGTAGACCGTGAAGAAGCGCAGACCGGTCGCCGGCAGCCGGTACAGATGGCTGTAGGAATGCGCCATCAGCTCGTTGGCCTTCTTGCTCGCCGCATAGAGGCTGATCGGATGATCAACATTGTCCCTGACCGAGAACGGCAGCTTGGTGTTGGCGCCATAGACCGATGAGGACGAGGCGAACAGCAGATGCTCGCAGCCATGATGGCGGCAGCCTTCGAGGACGTTGATGAAGCCTTCGAGATTGGCGTCGACATAGGCGTGCGGATTTTCCAGCGAGTAGCGCACGCCGGCCTGGGCGGCGAGATGCACCACGGCTGGAAAGCGATGCTGAGCGAACAACGCCTTGATGCCGGCGCGGTCGACCAGATCGAGCTTGTGGAAGGTGAAGCCGGGCTGCCTCTTGAGAATGTCGAGACGCGCTTCCTTCAGCTTCGGATCGTAGTAGGCGTTGACGTTGTCGATGCCGATGACCTGGCGTCCGTCGGCGAGCAACCGCTGCGACAGGTGAAATCCGATGAACCCGGCGGCGCCGGTCACGAGGATGGGATGATCAGCCATGGTCGCTCCGTCAGGGTCGCCACAGTTCGATGGCGGCGGGTTTGCTCGCGCGGTCGAGCTTCATCTTCACGTCGAGCACGAGGCCGCTCTCCTCGCGCAGCAGGCCCTGTACGAGAGGCCAGCCTCCGGCGAGATATCGATCGTGCGACACGGCCAGCACGACCGCGTCGGCCGGACGCAGCGCCTCGATCGCCGTCAGGCCGATGCCGTACTCCTCATGCACGGCCGCAGCATCGGCCAGTGGATCGGCGACCTGCACCTCGACGCCGAACGACTGCAATTCGCTGATGATGTCGATCACGCGCGAATTGCGGATGTCCGGCACGTTCTCCTTGAACGTCATGCCGAGAATGGTGACGAGGCCACCCCGGCCCTTCCGCCGCAGCAAGCCGCGGATGCATTCGCGCGCGATGCGCCGGCCCATCTCGTCGTTGATGCGGCGGCCCGCCAGAATGACCTCGGGATGATAGCCCGCCTTCTCGGCGCGGTAGGTGAGGTAGTAGGGATCGACGCCGATGCAGTGACCGCCGACGAGGCCGGGCGTGAACGGCAGGAAGTTCCACTTGGTGGCGGCGGCGGCGAGCACGTCACCGGTATCGATCTCCAGTGCCTGGAAGATCAGCGACAGCTCGTTCATGAACGCGATGTTGAGGTCGCGCTGGGTGTTCTCGATCACCTTGGCCGCCTCGGCGACCTTGATCGAGGGCGCGCGATGGATGCCAGCGGTGACGACCGAGCCGTAGACGGCGGCGACGATCGCGAGCGTCTGCGGATTCTGTGCCGAGACCACCTTGGTGATGGTCTCGAAGCGATGCGTCTTGTCACCGGGATTGATGCGCTCCGGCGAATAGCCGACGTTGAAATCCGTCCCCGCCTTCAGCCCCGAGCTGCTCTCCAGCAGCGGGACGCAGTCTTCCTCGACGGCGCCCGGGTATACGGTCGACTCGTAGACGACGATGTCGCCGCGCTTCAGAACGGCTCCCACCGTGCGCGTCGCGGCCAGCATGGCGCCGAGATCGGGCCGCCTTGCGTTGTCGATCGGGGTCGGAACGGTGACGATGAAAAAATCGGCAGTCGCGATATCATCCGGCTCGCTGGTGAAGCGCAGGCCCGGCCGGCGCAGATCGGCCGCATCGACCTCGCAGGTCCGGTCCCTTGCGTCCTTCAGCTCCGCGACCCGGACCGCATCGATATCGAACCCGATCGCCGGGCAGCCTGCCCGCGCGAACGCAGCCGCGACCGGCAGGCCGACATAGCCAAGGCCTATCACCGCAATCTTCCGGCCATGAGACATAAATTGATATTCCGGTCGTTTCGGAGGCCATTGACGCCACCCCTGCGACTGTTTAGCCACCGGGGCATCAGGACCGCAAGGGGCGGCTACGGCTCCCCCTGGACCCGGGGTCCAGCCTTGCCAGGACGGGAGTTGCGCGTATCGCACTCGGCTTGGAGCGTTTCAACCAAGAGCGAAGCCAGCCTGGCATGCGTGCGTTTTTGATTCTTCTCCTCCGGATCGTGGTGTCGCTGGCTCTGCTGTATCTCGCTCTGCGCGGGATCAACTTTGCGGCGATCCGTGAGCGGCTCAGCCAGATCAACATCGGCTGGATCGGACTGGCGGTGGCCATCACGCTGGTGCAGATCTTCATCGGTGCCCTGCGGTGGCGCGAGATCTCGGCGCTGTGCGGCGCGCCGCTGACGGACATGCAGGCGTTCCGCTACAACATGATCGGCGCCTTCTTCAATCAGACCCTGCCGTCCTCGATCGGCGGCGACGCCGTGCGTCTGTGGCTGATCGGGCGCACCGGCGCCGGCTGGCGCGCAGCCAGCTACTCGATCCTGACCGACCGCGCCGTCGGCTTCATTGCGCTGGCACTGATCATCGTCGCGAGCCTGCCGTGGAGCTATGGCATGATCGCCGACGAGCACGGGCGGCTGGCCCTGGTGCTGGTCGACGCGGCGGCGCTGGCCGCCGGCGTCGGCTTCCTCACCATCGGCTATCTGCCGGCCAAATGGATGAAGGCGTGGTGGCCGACGCGGCACGTCTATGCCTGCTCGGTGATCGCGAACAAGGTGATCTTCGGCCCAGGCACCGCTGCGAAGATCGCCGTGCTGTCGCTGTCGATCCATGTGCTGGCGGTCGTCATCGCCTGGTGCGCCGTGCGCTCCATCGCGGCGCCCGCCGCGTTCGAACAACTGTTCCTTCTGACCCCGCCGATCATGCTGATCACGATGCTGCCGATCTCGATCGCAGGCTGGGGCGTGCGCGAGGCGACGATGATGGTCGCGTTCGGCTATGCCGGCCTGGCGCCTGCCGACGGCACCGTCGTCTCGATCCTGTTCGGCGCGGTCTACTTCATCGTCGGCGGCATGGGTGGGCTGGTGTGGATCCTCAGCGCCGAAAAGGGCGCCGGCCGCCTCGCGGTTCCCGCTACGGTCGAAGACTGACCTGGATCATGATGCGATTCCACGGAATCGCATCATGATCTCATCTCTTTGTTTGAGCATGATCTTTTCGGAAAACCGGTTTCCACTTTTCCGGATCATGCTCTAAGCGGCGCGGACCCATTCGTCGTGCCAGGCCTGCGCCATCAGCACGTTCCACAGCCAATAGGAATGATTATGGCGGCGGCTGACGTGCTCGTCGAACATGCGCGTCACCCGCACCGGATCAAACAGACCCTGCCGCCTCAGCCGCTCCGGCGACAGCAGATCCGATGCCCAGGATTTCAACGGCCCGCGCAGCCACGCGTCGAGCGGAATGCTGAACCCCGTCTTCGGCCGATCGATCATCTCAGCCGGCACGTGGCGATACAGCACCTGCCGAACCAGCCATTTGCCGCGGCCGTCCCGCACCTTCATGCCGGCGGGCACCCTGGCCGAGAACTCGACGACGTCCTTGTCGAGGAACGGAACGCGCGTCTCCAGCGCCACGGCCATCGCCGCGCGATCGACCTTCTGCAGGATGTCGTCGCTGAGATAGCTGAGGGAGTCGGCGAGCGTCATGCGGTCCAGCGGATCGACCGCAGCGGATAGCTGGCGCATCTCCGTTCCGGCCCATGCCACTCGCTCCTCGCCAGAGACGACCGTCGCGATGGGATCCTGATCGATCGAGCACAATGTTCGATACAGTCCATCGAAGCCGTCAGCAGCGATGATCCTGCCGAGCTTGGCAACCTGGTCACCGGCATGCCGCAGCTTCAGCCGGCCCGGCAACACCGGCTGCAGCGCGTTGAGAATGGTGTCGGCCGGCTCGGGCGCAACCGCGCTGAGAACGGCCCCGAGCATGCGCCGGAGCGGCATCGGCAAACGCGCGAGCCGCGCCTGGAGTGCGGTCCCCCAAACATGCCGGTTATAGCCGCCAAACATCTCGTCGCCTGCATCGCCTGACAGCGCCACTGTGACGTGACGGCGCGCGAGCCGGGCCACCAGATGTGTCGGAATCTGCGAGGAGTCGGCGAACGGCTCATCGTACATGCGCGGCAGCGCGGGGATGACATCCATCGCGGTCCGCGCGTCGACATAGAGTTCGGTATGGTCGGTGCCGAGATGCTGCGCCACCTTGCGGGCGTCCTCGGCCTCGTTGTAGCCGCCTTCGGCGAAGCCGATGCTGAACGTGCGCACGGGCAAACTCGCCTGCGCCTGCATCAAGGCGACGATGGTCGAGGAATCGACGCCGCCCGAGAGGAACGCGCCGAGCGGCACGTCGGAAAGGCACTGGCGCTTCACCGCGGTCGCGAGGAGCAGCTCCAGCCGATCGATCGCCTCCCGTTCGCTGCCGATGCGGTCGCCTTGGGCCGCCGTCACCCGATCGCGCAGGGACCAGTAGGGCCGCGGCTCCGGCCACATCCCCGGCACAGCGTCGGCGGGTATGGTCACGAACGATGCGGGCGGCAGCTTGCGAACGCCACGCCAGATCGTGGCCGGCGCCGGGATGTAGGAGTAGCGCATGAACGCCGTCAGCGCCGCGCGATCCAGCGACGGCGACCAGGACGGATGCGCGGCCAATGCCTTCAGCTCCGAGCCGAACACCAGATCGGCGCCGCTCCAGCCATAGAACAGCGGCTTCTCGCCAAAACGATCGCGCGCCAGCACCAGGCGGCGCGTCTCTGCGTCCCAGAGCGCGAACGCGAACATGCCGATGAGGCGTTGCAGCGCCTGTTCGAGGCCCCACTGCCTGACCGCGGCGAGCAGCGTCTCGGTGTCGGAATGCCCGCGCCAGTTCGGGGCGGCACCACAGGCTTCCAACTCGACCCTTATGGCCAGATGATTGTAGATCTCGCCGTTGAAGGTGATGGTGTAGCGCCCGCAGGCGCTGTGCATCGGCTGCGCGCCGGCCTCGGAAAGGTCGAGGATCGCCAGGCGGCGCTGACCGAAGCTGACGCCATGCCGCGCGTCCGTCCACGTGCCCGATGCGTCCGGTCCACGGTGCACGAGAGCCGTCGTCATCCGCTCGACCGTGCCGCTCAGCCTGCCGTCATCGGCGCCACCGGGACTGAAAAGACCGGCAATGCCGCACATGACTCGATCTTCCCGGATTCCTGGGGGTGCGAAGCTGACCAAGACCAGCCTCTGGCGCATCGATCGACCGATGGGCCTCCGCACAGGAGGTTTTGCACGGCGGTTGTGAAAACACAATATGGCGAACAGAGCCAACTATCGCGCCCCGCAAAAATGCATTATGGGGTGAGGCAGAAATTCATACGGACCGCCCAGGTTTCGTGATCTTTGCGTGCTCCGATTCCGAAGTTCGCTTCTGTCTGCATGCACCGCGGCTCGCGAACCTCGGCATCGAAGTGCCCTTCACGGCTTCGTTGTCGTCCTGCCTCGAAGACGAAGTTCCGGTGATGGCGAGCAGGCATACCGATCCGATCTTCGTCTTCGGCGCGCCAATAGAGCCCGTTCTTGCGTGAAAGCCCGGCGATGAGACCGATCGATCAGACCACGAAGCGCACCGACGTCAGCATCGATACGAGCTACCGACCGGACATCGACGGGCTGCGCTGCATCGCTGTGATGCTGGTCCTCGTCTATCACCTGTTTCCGAAAGCGGTGCGCGGCGGGTTCGTCGGAGTCGACATCTTCTTCGTGATCTCCGGCTACCTGATCACCTCGATCCTATATTCCAGCCTGCAGCTCGGAACCTACAGCATCCTGACCTTCTATCAGCGGCGCATCCGGCGGATTTTCCCGGCGCTCGTCCTGGTGCTGGCGGTCACCTTCGCGGTCGGATGCGTGGTGCTCTCGCCCGAGGAGCTCGTGTCGCTGGGCCAGACGACCTTCGGCGGCGCGACGTTCTCGGCCAATCTAGTACTGTTGAAGCAGATCGGATATTTCGACATCGCCGCCGAGAACAAGCCGCTGCTGCATCTCTGGTCGCTGGGCGTCGAGGAGCAGTTCTACATCGGCTGGCCGCTGATCCTCGCCGCGGCCTACCGGTCCAGGCTCAATCTGACGACGTTCGTCAGCATCATCTTCGCAGCGTCGTTCGTCCTCAACATCGCGATCGTCTACAAGCATCCGGACTGGGCATTCTATTTTCCCCTGTCGCGCGCCTGGGAGCTCGCGGCCGGCGCCGCGATCGTGTTTGTTGGCCAGTTGCTGCAGAAGCCATCGTTGATCGCGGCCCATGATCGCATCGATCGCGCGCTCGCCGCGATCGTCTGGGACCCTGCCCGCCGGAGCACCCTGCCGAAGATCGCCAGCGACATTCGAGCGACGTTCGGTGTCGTCCTCATCCTGGCCGCGGCATTCAGCCTCACGAGCCGCATGCCCTTCCCGGGATACGCCGCGCTGCTGCCGGTGATCGGCGCCGTGCTGCTGATCTCGGCTCCCGGCTCGATGTTCAACCGCCGGGTGCTTGGCAGCCGTCCCTTCGTGTTCATCGGCCTGATCAGCTATCCGCTCTATCTCTGGCACTACCCCCTGATCGCCTATGCGCGGCTGACCAGCGATGACGTCCTCCACCCGCCGGTTCTGCTCGCGATCGGCGCCGCGAGCATCGTGCTGGCGTGGCTGACCTATCGTTTCGTGGAATTCCCCATCCGGTTCCAGCCGTTCGGCCGCAGGCGCATCATCGCGCTCGCCGCATCCATGGCGCTGCTGGGAATTGCCGGGGGCGTGGCCGTGTGGGGCAACGGCTTCGAAGGCCGTCTGCCGGAGAAGGTCCGGGCCTATGTTGCAGCGAATCGCGGCGAGGAGACGTCCGTGCACTGGCGGCGCGGAAGCTGCCTGCTGCTCCCGGAGCAGGACGCCAGCCAGTTCGGGGCGGAGTGCACAGCCGACCGTCGCCGGCCCCTGGTGCTGCTGTGGGGCGACTCCTATGCCGCCGCGCTCTATCCCGGCATGAAGGCGTTGCAGCGCGAGTATGAGTTCGGCCTCGCGGAGCTCACGGCAAGCGCCTGCCCGCCCGCTCTCGGTTTCGTCCAGCCCTTGCGCCCCTTCTGCACCGGCGCCAACGAGGAGGTGGTCCGAAAGATCGCCGACATCCAGCCGGACATCGTTCTCCTGCACTCCACCTGGATGGTGGATCTGGCCGGCGTCGAGCCGATGCTGGAGCGGACGGTGAGCAGGCTCCGGGATGCGGGCGTGAAGCGCATCGTCATCGTCGGCCTCGTTCCGTCCTGGCGCGGCCGGAGCCTCCCGCAGAACCTCGTGGACTACTACCTCAAGGATCCGACCCATCCGCTGTTGCCCGAACGCACGACCTTCCGCTTGTTCCCGAGCCAGGACCAGAACGAAAAGCTGAAGGCCATTGCGGCGCGGCTGAAGGTCGAGTTCATCTCTCCCCTCGACATCATGTGCGACCGGTCCGGCTGCCTGACGCGCGTGGGCGATGCTCCCGGCGACCTCACCGCCTTCGACACCGGTCATCTCACCGTCCCGGGATCGACCTATCTGGCCCGGGCGATGAAGCCCCAAATCTTCAAGGACGGCATCCGCGACCTGGAAAAATCCGCTCAATGACTTCGGTTCTGTTTCCTGGGGCGTCTCGTGGCGCCACCTACAAGCTCCGTATCGCGCAGTTCGTCTTCGGAAAATGCCCCTCCGTCGTCAGCACGCTCGTTTTCCTGCTCTGGCGATCGACGACGGGAAACAAGGGTCTCGATCAGTTCTTCACGCTGCCGTCGTCACGCTATCGGACGTTCTGCAATCTGCTGACCCGCGTCCCCGGCCTGTCCGAGACCGCGCGCTTCATGCTCGACAGCGCCATGATCGACGGTGCCGTCTGCGACATCGTCGAATATGGCCCCGCCCGTGCGCTTGGCTCAGGGACGTCCTACCGCGAGGCGACCGGCCGCATCCTTCGCCACTTCGAGTTCCACGGCAGGCTTGCCCAGGAGCACTACAGGGCGGCGGTCCCCGACGATTCGATCTACGAGAGCGATCGCGCCCTCTCAGACGCAATCGAACGGCTGGACGAGCTGGATTCTCACGAGCGCAGCCGGGTCGGCGGGTGGCTGTTCTTCGCCCTCAGAAAGCTGCTGCTGCTCGTCTATCATGACGGTCGCGGCGAGCAGGTCCCGCAACTGGGCGCGCGCTCGATGCAGCTCCAGGCCCGGCTGAGCCGCGATCTGCCCCGCCCCTCGAAAGAGCTCGCGGGAATTCTCGAAGCGCGTCAGATCGCGTTCGAGGACCTCAAGCTGATCTCGCCGGACTGGTCGGCGCTGATCGGACATATGGGCCATCTCGACGTCCATCTGAGGATGCGGGACATGGGCTGGTGGAGCGGTTCGCCCCTGCTGGCCACGGAGGCGAGCAAGATCGCCAACCGCTGTTACTTCGAGCTGCTGCAAGAACGCTGTCCGACGCTCGTTCTCGAGGACGGGATGAGCACGGCCGTGTGGGCCGAGCTCTGCGCGCTGACCAAGTATTTTGGTGTGTCGCATCAGCTCTGGGGCTCGAAGGAGCGTCCCGTCGGCTACTGGAACGATTGGGGCGCCGTCGCACTCAAGGAATGGTCGGACCGCGGTCTCGGCTTCCCCATGCGGGATGCCTATGATCGCAAGTTCCAGCATTCGGACGAGGCCGCCTCCGCCATGCAGGCGTTCCGGCGGACCTTCGGCATGGCCGATGGCGAGTGGTACGTCTGCCTGCACATGCGCGATGCGGCGACACGGGGTGAACGCAGCGGAAGCGGGGAGACCGTGCGCAACGCCGGCCTGTCCAACTATTTCGAGGCGATCAACGACATCACGGCTCAGGGCGGCTGGGTGGTGCGGATGGGCGGACCGAACGTCCCCCCGCTCCCAAAGATGGCCCGCGTGATCGACTATGCGCGCTCCGATGCGCGATCGCCGCTGATGGATCTGCATCTGGTCCGCAACGCGCGCCTGTTCATCGGCACGACGTCCGGCTTCGCCTATGTCGCCACCAGCTTCGACGTGCCGTCAGCGCTGGTCAATTGCATCAGTTCGATCGGCCTGCTGTGGACCGAACGGACCCGGTTTGCCCTCAAGCCGATCCGGACGGCCGACGGACGGCTGCTGAGCCAGCGCGATCAGACCTCCGACCGCTGGCGCTGGGCGTTTCCCACCCACGAATCGCTGGCGAGGGCCGGACTTGCGCTCAGCGACAACAGCCCCGACGAAATCCTTCAGACCGTGAGGGAGGTCCAGGAGATCGCCTGCGGACAGGAGCGGCAATCCCCGCTCATCGATCGCTGGCGCGCCTCCCTGACCAATCCGGGATTCTACGGTGCGTCCCTGCCGAGCAGCCACTTCCTCGACAAGCACGGCCGCGACTTGCTGGATCCGGCCTGATGCGGTTCGACCTGATCCCGGGGTCCGGGATCGGTCGCTCTAGGGCGAGGCGATGTTCGGTGCTGCCGACCGTTTGCTGCAATCCGGAAACCATTGGTCTAAGAGCTTTCCGGTTCGAACGGACAGTGCCGTCGTGTGGACGTCGATCGTGCGGTAGAGCAGCGACGACAAGGTGAAGACCAGCGCCACGGTCACCACGATCGCAATCGCCGCGGTGACACCATACGGCAGGTCGCGGAGCGCCAAGGCCGTGCCCGCCGTGACACTGCAGATGATCGGGATATGGATCAGATAGAGAACGAACGACAGCTTCCCGAGATAGCGGCCAAAAGCGCTGCCAAACATCGATTGCAGGCTGCGGCTGTAGAGAAGCGCTCCCACCACGATCACGGCCCCGACCATGTGCGATGCCGTCGTCGGCAGGCTCCTCGGGAAAAAGGGATGCCAGGGCGCGACCATTGCGTCCGGAGTGTGCGAGTACGCTCCGAAGTAGAGACCTATCATGAAAACGATCGCGGCCAGGAACTCTCGGCCTCGGTCTGAGGGGAGCCAGCGGGCGACGACCGCCCCGACTTGCCACTCCAACTCGTAGAACAGGACGCCGAATGCGAACAATGCATAGTAGGAATCGTAGCTCCACGCGAGATAAAGCGCGGCGGCCATGATCCGCACCGCGGGATTGCGGATGCACGCATAGGCCAGGAAGATCGTAACCGATCCGATCAGCTCGATGCGCATGGTCCAGAGGTTGGAATTGTAGTCGGCGCGCCCGTTGCGAAACGCGTCATACAGCGCCTCGCGCGCCATGCCCCAGAAACTCGGCTCGAATCCCTGGTACCACATTGCGAGCCAATCGCTGTGGGTCACCAGATGCGCGGCCTCGACATTGCGCATCAGTCCCGCGGCCATGATGGCCCACGCGATGGCCGAGGTCATCAGCATCGGCACAGCGAGCCGCAGGTAACGGCGCACGATCTGAGCCGGAAGACTGAGCGTCGTCGCCTGGCTGAACCCGGCCAGCACGTAGCCGCTCAGCACGAAAAAAATGCAGACGGCGAAAGATCCCTTCCAGATCCAGCTGAGGAGAGAAACCCCGAGCCACGTCTCCGCGGGAAAGTGAATCTCGGCCGGCGTAAAACTCACCATTCCCGGGAAGACGGCCAGGACGAGGTGCCCGAAAAACACGATGCAGGCGGCGCTGCCCCGCAAGCCGTCGAGATACGGCCGCCGCGCCATCTCACCGGCTTTCGCAACGTCACGCCCCAAAATCCGCGCCCCCTTCGCTCGATCGAGAAGGACTGCTATCAGTCTCCGTACGTTTTCCCAAGCGGATCCTTGGCTCCGGGGACATTCATCGATGGCTGATCCCCCAATGCTTGGCAGCCCCGGCCAGAGTTGATACGGTCCCCGCCCCGTGCTGCCTTGGCCTGCGACATGCTCTTCACCCAATTCGAGTTCATCTTCCTGTTCCTGCCGCTGACCTTCGCCGGCTATTTTCTTATCGGGCGTCAGTTTGCCGATCCGACTCCGCGCCTGGCCTGGCTGGCCGCGGCCTCGCTCGTGTTCTACGCCAATTGGGACATCGGTTTTGTTCCGATCATCGTCACGTCGATCGTCGTCAACTATGTCCTTGGACTGTTGATCGCCGCACAGACGTCCAAGCCGGCGCGTACCCGGCTGTTCGCTACGGCCGTTGCTGCGAACCTGCTGGCGCTCGCCTTCTTCAAGTACACCAATTTCGGCATCGACATCCTCGATGCGATCACGCGGACGCGACATCCGCACCTGGATATCGCGCTGCCGCTGGGCATCTCGTTCTTCACCTTCACGCAGCTGGCCTATCTCGCCGACGTCCATGCCGGCGTTGCAACCGAGCGCAGTTTCGTCAAGTACACCCTGTTCGTGACCTATTTCCCGCATCTGATCGCCGGACCGATCCTGCACCACAGGGAGATGATGCCGCAATTCGGCTCGGACGAGAGCAAGAGCCTTTCGGCCGAGCGCGTCGCCACCGGCCTCACCATCTTCATCATCGGACTGTTCAAGAAGGCGGTGATCGCGGACGGATTTGCCTTGATCGCAAATCCGGTGTTCCAGACGGCCAGCCGGTTTCATCTTCATGCGATCGATGCCTGGGGCGGCGCCCTGGCCTATTCGCTGCAGATCTACTTCGATTTCTCCGGCTATTCGGACATGGCGATCGGACTGTCCCTGATGTTCGGGATCCGCCTCCCCTTCAATTTCGATGCGCCCTACAAATCCCGCAGCATCATCGAGTTCTGGCGCCGTTGGCACATCACCCTGTCGCGTTTTCTCAGGGATTATCTGTACATTCCTCTCGGCGGCAACCGTCACGGCGCCAGCCGGCGCCGCCTGAACCTGTTCCTCACCATGGTGATCGGCGGCCTTTGGCACGGCGCCGGCTTCACGTTCGTGATCTGGGGCGCGCTTCACGGCGGCTATCTGATCGTCAACCATCTGTGGCGCGAGACCGTCAGCCGCTCAGCCGTGCTGCAGCGGCACGTGACCAGCATCTGGTACCTCGCAGCGGCCCTGGTGATGACGCAGCTGGCCGTGGTGATCGCATGGGTGTTCTTCCGCGCCGAGACGCCCAGAATCGCCGGCCGTGTGCTCCGCGCCATGGTGGGAGCATCGCTGAACGACCAGATCTCGCCGACCACCACCGTGACCTGGCTGTCGCTCGGAGCCGTGGTCGCGGGCTACGCAGCCTGCCTGCTGCTCCCGAACGTCAACACCATGTTCGAACGCTGGCATGTCGGCCTCAACAGCTACACCAATCCGCGGGGCTGGAGCCTGGTCGACCTGCGATGGCGTCCGACCACCGGCTGGGCCGTGGCAGCGTCTCTGGTCTGCTCGGCAGCGCTGCTCGTCAGCCTGCTCGCCGGCGACGGCACGCAGTTCCTCTACTTCCAGTTCTGACGCTCGCCGGAGCCAGACGTGTCGGACCATCGAACCGCTGACGACGCCATGTCACAGATCGCACGCGCGTCCATCTGGACGGGGCTGACATCCTCTCCCGCCATCACGCGCTATCTCAGCACGCTGATCAGCGCCGCGATCGCGACCGTCCTCGGTCTTGCCGCGCTCAGCCTGGCGATCGGAGGCCCGCTCTCGAAGATCGATCATCTCGGACAGATTCCGCTCGACGGCGATTATGGATTCTACCGCAACTATGGCGACTGGATGAGCAGGGAGATCCAGGACCGCGACATTCTCTACAATGCGATCGGCCAATCGATCGAGCACGCGCGCCAAGCCGACATCATCCTGCTCGGTCATTCGATGGTGCTGTGGGGCTTTGATCCGGCGCAGTTGCGGACCTTCGAACGCAAGCATGGGGTGAAGATCTACAACATGGGGTCGGCCGGCGACGCGAGCGGCGAATTTCTGCGCCGCGTCGTCACGCGCTGGCAGCTCAAGCCGAAGCTCTGGATCCTCAACGCGGATGACAAGGACGGCAACTTCTTCGACGTCAAGCTCGAAGATCAGGGAATGTCGGGCTCCGGCTCCGCCGCGCAGGTGGTTCGTCACAACCGGCTGAAGGGCTACTTCACGGTCGTCATCCGCAACACCCGATGGCGCATTCAGCAGTATCTCGCCTCGCACCTGCCGGCCCCGATCGTCTCCGTTCTGCTGCCCGGACCAGGCCTGCAGCTCTGGAGAAACATCGGCAGCGGCGACCTGTATCTCGACCGTATGCCCCATTATCTCGACGACACTCACAATCCCAGCATCGACGTCAAGCGGGATCAGAATTGTCCGGCATCAGCCGATGAAATCGGCAAGGCAAAGACGTTCGTCGCCAGCATCGGCGGCACGTCCGCACTGATGCTTGTGCCCTATTGGGGCTTTTGCCCGCTTCGCGTGCAGCAGATCGCACAATCCCTCGGCGCTGACGTCATCATTCCCGCCAAGACGGCCTATACGTCAGCCGACGGGGGCGGTCACCTCGACCGCGACGGCGCGCGCGCCTTCACGGCGGACTTCCTGAAGGATCTCGAACGACTGCCGAGCTTTCAGGCGATCATACAGTCCCGGGACCGACCTTCCCGTTCCTCGGACTGAACCGCAGGCGGCGGCGCCATCGCCAACAGCAATGCGCTTGTCGCCTTTGCACGAAATCGCCGCATCGGAACATGCCCAGTTCCGCTACCGTTCACCTCAAACGTCGCGGGCCGGGATCGGAATTGGTGCTCTCGCTTCGCTTTTTCGACGTTGATGGGGCCGCGGAAGATGCGGATTTTTGGGCTCTGCGGCTTCTCTGGACCAGCCGTTTGGACTATTGATCCGATTCTGCAAGACGTTCGAGACACAGGAAGTGCACAACCAGCACGCCGCCCAGCAGCAGCCGGAGGCTGATTTTTTGGACCACATGATTGAAACTTCGGTCGATGCCGCCTCCCAGAACGTTCGCGCCTTGTGTGAAGACGGGCAGACGATTGCATTCGTGTCAGGCAACTTCAACGTCGTGCACCCCGGACATTTACGGCTTTTGAAATTTGCTGCCGAGCAGGCGGACGTTCTCGTGGTCGGCGTCAACCCGGACTCGACGCCAGGCGTGACCCTGGCGCAGGACATGCGCCTCGAAAATGTGCGTTCCATCGCCTTTGTGCACCATGTCGTGCGCTTGGAAACGTCGGCGTCCGACTTCATCGCGCATCTGAAGCCGACCGTTGTCGTCAAGGGCAAGGAGTTCGAGGATCGCGCCAATCCAGAGCAGGAGGCCGTGGACGCCTATGGCGGACGGCTGATCTTCTCGTCCGGTGAATTGCGCTTTGCGTCGCTGTCGCTGCTGGAACGCGACGCCAACATCGACATCTCCACGGTCCGCAAGCCGCAGGAATTTCCAAGGCGCCACGGCTTCGAGATCGGGAATCTGAAGGACCTGCTCCGCAAGCTCTCCGGCATGCGAGTCGCCGTTATCGGCGACCTGATCGTCGACGAATATGTCACTTGCGATGCGGTCGGCATGTCCCAGGAAGATCCGACCATCGTCGTGACGCCGCTGATGACCCGTACCTTCGTCGGCGGCGCTGGCGCGGTTGCGGCCCATGCGCATGGCCTGGGCGCAGACGTGAAGTTCTTCACGCTGGTCGGCGACGATGAAGCGGCGCGGTTCGCCCGCAACACGCTGGAACAGCATGGGGTGAACTTCAACGCCTTCACCGACCAGAGCCGGCCGACCACGCGCAAGCAGCGTTTTCGAGCGCTCAACAAGACGCTGTTGCGCGTCAATCATCTGCGCCAGCACGCCTCCGATGCCGACCTTCAGCGGCAGATGCTGACCTCGGTCGAGCGCGCCTTGAAGACCTGCGATCTGCTGCTGTTCTCCTGCTTCAACTACGGCTGCCTGCCGCAGGATCTGGTCGACGCGATCGCCGATCGCGCCCGCGCCCAGGGCGTGATGATGGCGGCCGACAGCCAGGTGTCCTCGCAGACCGGCGACGTCTCGCGCTTCAAGGGCATGACCCTGCTGACGCCGACCGAACGTGAGGCCCGCGTCGCGCTGAACGACTTCATTTCCGGTCTCGCCGTCATCAGCGAGCGCCTGGTCGAACGGGCCCGCACCAAGAACCTCGTGATCACGCTCGGCGCTGAGGGCGCGCTGATCAACACCATGGCCGAGGGCATCTTCACCTCCGACCGCCTGCCGGCGTTCAATCCGTCGCCGAAGGACGTCTCCGGCGCCGGCGACAGCTTCTTCATGGCCTGCTCGATGGGCCTGCGCGCGGGCGCCGATATCTGGCAGGCCTCCTATCTCGGATCGCTGGCGGCCGCGCTCCAGGTTTCCCGCGTCGGCAACCTGCCGTTGACGACGGCGGAGCTGGTGCGGGAAATCGACGAGACCGGATTCAGCCAGGAGTAGGATGTCGACATGCGTGCCCTCCTGCTCGCGGCGGGGATCGGAAGCCGGCTGCGCCCGCTGACCAATACGACGCCGAAATGCCTGGTGCGTGTGCACGACCGACCCTTGCTGGACTATTGGCTCGACCTCGTCTTCGAAGGCGGCATCGAGCGGGCGTTGCTGAACACGCACTGGCTCGCCGAGCAGGTCCGCGCGCACGTGGCGCAGTCGCGCTGGCGCGACCGGATCGATCTCGTTCACGAAGATGAACTGCTCGGGACCGGCGGCACCGTGCTTGCGAACCGCACCTGGTTCGGCGACCAGCCGTTCCTCGTGGCCCATGCCGACAATCTGACCGATTTCGACGTCGCAGGGCTGCTCGCCGCCCATCGCAACCGCCCTGACGGCTGCATCATGACGATGCTCGCGTTCCGGACCGACGATCCGAGCTCGTGCGGGATTCTCGAGCTGGATGCTCAGCACAGGGTGATCGCCTTCCACGAGAAGGTCAAAAATCCGCCTGGGAACCTCGCCAATGGCGCGGTCTACGTCTTCGATCCCGCCGTCATCGCCGACATCGCCGCGCTGGGAAAGCCGATCGTCGATCTCTCCACCGAAATCATCCCCAACTATTTGGGACGCATTTTGTGCGTGGAAACCAGCGGTTATCATCGGGATATCGGTAACCCGGAAAGCTTGCGCCGGGCCCATTTGGAGTTTAATCACGAACCGCGCCGTGGCGGGGACGCTTGACGGGCGATTTTCGCCGCTGGGCTGGTCGCCTTCCCCCGCCAATTTGTATAAAGGTGCGCGCGACGCGCCAGCCGGCGACACGACAGGCGAGCCACGGGGATTGCTCAGATGAAGATATTCGTGACCGGAGCGTGCGGCTACAAGGGCAGCGTGCTCGTGCCGAAGCTCCTGAAGGCCGGCCACAAGGTCGTCGCATTCGACATCATGTGGTTCGGCAACTTCCTCGATCCGCATCCGGATCTCACCGTCGTCCAGGGCGACGTGCGCAATCCCGACGCCATCGACCTCACCGGCGTCGATGCCATCATTCATCTCTCCAGCGTCGCCAATGATCCCTGCGGTGATCTCGATCCCAAGCTGACCTGGGAGATCTCCTGCCTCGCCACGATGCAGCTCGCCGATCGCGCCTACCGCCACGGCATCAAGCGCTTCATCTACGCGTCCTCCGGCAGCGTCTACGGCGTCAAGGAAGAGGAGCAGGTCACCGAGGATCTCGAGCTGCTGCCGATCTCGGAGTACAACAAGACCAAGATGTGCGGCGAGCGCATCGTGCTGTCCTACAAGGACGACATGGTGGTGCAGATCGTGCGTCCCGCCACCGTGTGCGGCTACTCCCCGCGCCAGCGGCTCGACGTTTCCGTCAACATGCTGACGATGCAGGCGCTGATGAACGGCCGCATCACGGTGTTCGGCGGCGACCAGACCCGCCCGAACATTCATATCGACGACATCACCGATCTTTATCTGTTCCTGCTCGATCATCCTGAGCACACCGGTGTCTACAATGCCGGCTTCGAGAACATCTCGATCCTCGACATCGCCAATCTGGTCACCAAGCACGTGCCGGCCGAGGTCATCGTGACGCCCTCGAACGATCCGCGCAGCTATCGCGTCAACTCCGATCGCCTGCTGGCGACCGGCTTCCGCCCGAAGAAGACGGTGGAGGACGCGATCAAGGAAATCATCGGCATGTACTCGCAAGGCCAGCTCAAGAACGAGGACCGCTGGTACAATCTGAAATGGATGGAGAAGGAGGTCGTGAAATGAACGTCCTGGCCTTCAAGACCCCCGGCAGCCTGTTCGCCGACTACACCAGCCGCTTCAGCACCGTGCTGAAGGATTTCGACTGGTCCCCCGTCGAGAAGCTCGCCTACGATCTGCGCGACTGCTGGCAGACCGGCCGCCAGGTGTTCTTCTGCGGCAATGGCGGCAGCGGCGGCAACGCCAACCATCTCGCCAACGACTTCCTCTACGCGCTGTCGAAGACGCCCGGCTCCGGCCTGCGCGTGCACTCGCTGTCGTCGAACCCGTCGGTGATCACCTGCCTCGCCAACGACGAAGGCTATGACCAGGTGTTTTCGCTGCAGCTCGCGGTGCTCGCGCGCAAGGGCGACGTGCTGATCACCTTCTCCGGCTCCGGCAACTCGCCGAACATCCTGAAGGCGCTCGAAGAGGGCAAGAAGCTCGGCATGACCAGCTATGCCGTACTCGGCTTCACCGGCGGCAAGGCCAAGGCGCTGGCCGACGTGCCGATCCATTTCGCGGTCGACGACATGCAGATCGCCGAGGACGCGCAGATGGTGATCGGCCACATGATCATGCAGTGGCTGTACGCCCAGCGCGGCGACATCATCACGACGCGCGAGGTCTGACGGGCAAGGACGATGGCTGCGAACGAAAAGTACCTGATCCTCGGCTCGAACTCCTTTTCGGGCGCAACCTTCGTCGACTTCCTGGCTGCCGCCGGTCACGACGTGATCGCGACCAGCCGCTCGGACGAGCCGCATGATGCGTTCCTGCCCTACAAATGGCAGAAGCGCCCAGGCAACGTGTGGTTCAAGCGCGTCGACCTCAACCACGATCTCGATGCGCTGAAGGCGCTGCTGGTGGCCGAGCGGCCGACCCATGTCGTGAACTTCGCGGCGCAGAGCATGGTCGGCGAGAGCTGGCTGTACCCGGACCACTGGATGATGACCAACGTCGTCTCCGCCGTCCGCCTGCACGACATCCTGCGCAACTATGACGGCCTCGATCGCTACGTTCATGTCACGACGCCGGAGGTCTACGGCTCGACCGAGGGCTGGGTGCGAGAGGACGCGCCGTTCAACCCGTCGACGCCCTATGCGGTGTCGCGCGCCGCCGGCGACATGAGCCTGCGGACCTATTTCGCCAACTACCAGTTCCCCGTGGTCTTCACCCGCGCGGCCAATGTCTACGGCCCGGGCCAGCAGCTCTACCGCATCGTGCCGCGCACCATCGTCGCCGCGATGACCGGGCAGAAGCTGCGGCTCGACGGCGGCGGAAAGTCGGTCCGCGTCTTCATCCACATGACCGACGTGTCGGACGCGACGGTCAAGATCGGCCGCAGCGGCAAGCTTGGCGAGACCTATCACATCTCCGGCTACGAGCTGGTGTCGATCCGCACGCTGGTCGAGATGATCCTCGCCCGGCTGGGCAAGAACTTCGAGGATTGCGTCGAGATCGGCCCCGAGCGGCCCGGCAAGGACACCGCCTACACGCTCGACAGCTTCAAGCTGCGCACCGAGCTCGGCTGGCGCGACACGTTCTCGCTGGAGCAAGGCATCGACGACGTCATCGCCTGGGCGCGACGCTTCGAGGATGTCATGGCCAAGCTGCCGACCAAGTACGAACATAAACCCTGATCGAGACCCCTGCGCTTCCGAACGGAGGCGCGACTGGAGAGCACGATGAACGTGGCAGTCCGGAACACCGCGGCCAAGCCCGACGTGGCCGCCCTGAAGGCGCAGGCCGCGAAGCTGCGCGGCAAGATCATCGAGATGTCGCACAAGGCGCAGGCCGCGCATCTCGCCTCCTCGCTGTCCTGCGCCGATGCGATGACCGCCGCCTATTGGCACGTCCTGAACATCGACCCGAAGAACCCGACCGATCCGCTGCGCGACCGCTTCATCCTCTCGAAGGGCCACGCCGCCGCGGCGCTGTTCGCGACCTTGGCGATGAAGGGCTACTTCCCGATCGAGGAGCTCGACACCTATTGCCAGGACGGCGGCCGGCTCGCCGAGCATCCGCCGGCGAACCTGCTGCCCGGCGTCGAGGCCGCCACCGGCTCGCTCGGCCATGGCCTGCCGCTCGGCTGCGGCATGGCGCTGGCCGGCCGCATCAAGGGCGAGACCTACCGCGTGTTCGCGCTGCTGTCCGACGGCGAGAACAACGAGGGCTCGGTGTGGGAAGCGGCGATGTTCGCCGCCGCCCAGAAGCTGGAAAACGTCTGCGTCGTGGTCGACTACAACAAGTGGCAGGCCACCGCGCGCTCCAACGAGACCCTGATGCTGGCGCCGCTGCGCGACAAATGGGCCGCCTTCGGCTGGGACGCGCACGAGATCGACGGCCATGACGTCGGCGCGCTGGCGGAGGCCATGCAGAACATCCCGAACGGCTCCGGCAAGCCGGTGGCGCTGATCGCCCATACCGTCAAGGGCAAGGGCGTGTCGTTCATGGAGGACGACAACAACTGGCATTACCGCGCCCCCACCGCTGAGGAAGTTGTCAAGTCGTTCAAGGAGCTCGGCCTGTCATGAGAAATGCTTTCGCCGACGAGCTGACCAAGCTCGGCAATGAGGACAGCCGCGTCGTGATGCTCTCGGGCGACATCGGCAACCGCCTGTTCGACAAGTTCAAGGACAAGCATCCGAGCCGCTTCTTCAACTGCGGCGTCGCCGAGGCCAACATGATGGGCGTCGCCGCCGGCATGGCCATGAACGGCCTGCGCCCGGTCGCCTATACGATCACCCCGTTCGTGACGACGCGCTGCCTGGAGCAGATCCGCACCGACGTCTGCTATCACGAGGCGCCGGTGACGATCGTCGCGGTCGGCGCCGGCCTCGCCTATTCCGGCCTCGGTCCGACCCATCACGCCTGCGAGGACATCTCGTTCCTGCGCTCGATCCCGAACATGGTCGTGATCTGCCCGGGCGATGCCTTCGAGGTCCGCGGCGCCCTGCGCGCGGCAATGCAGCAGGACCGGCCGGTCTACATCCGCATGGGCAAGAAGGGCGAGCCGGTCGTTCACAAGGGCCCCATCACTGACTTCAAGATAGGCAAGGCGATCATGATCGAGGAAGGCTCCGACGTCTGCCTGCTCTCGACCGGCAACATGCTGCCCGAGGCGATCGAGGCCGGCCACAGACTGAAGGAAAAGGGCATCTCCGCCGAGGTCGTGAGCTTCCACACCGTGAAGCCGCTGGATGAGGACAAGCTCAAGCAGGCGTTCAGCCGCTTCAAGCTGGTTGCGACCATCGAGGAGCATTCGCTGATCGGCGGCTTCGGCGCGGCCGTGTCGGAATGGCTCGTCGATTCAGAGACATCGGCGAAGAAATTCCTGCGCTTCGGCACCCCGGATGCCTTCTTCAAGAAATCCGGTGAACAGGAATATGCCCGCGAGGTGCTCGGCCTGACCGGCCACCAGATCGCGGACAAGATCATCCACGCCTTGAGCTGAGACATCACATGAAGACCCAAGCTGCCCTCCTGGTCCAGACCGGCCAGCCGCTCGTCCTGGCCGAGATCGAGACGCCGGCCCTGAAGCCGGGCCAGGTGCTGGTCGAGATCGCCTATTCCGGCGCCTGCGGCACGCAGGTGATGGAGTGGCGCGGCGACAAGGGCGAGGACAAATGGGTGCCGCATTGCCTCGGCCACGAGGGCACCGGCACGGTGATCGAGACCGGCAGCGCCGTTACCAAGGTCAAGGTCGGTGACAAGGTCGTGCTGTCCTGGATCAAGGGCACCGGCATCGAGGCCGGCGGCGCGGTCTATGACTGGGACGGCAAGAAGGTCAATGCCGGCGGCGTCACCACCTTCCAGCGCCACGCCGTCGTCAGCGAGAACCGCCTGACCCTGCTGCCGCCGGACCTGCCGATGGATGTCGCGGTGCTGCTCGGCTGCGCCGCGCCGACCGGCATGGGCGCGGTCTACAACGTGCTGAAGGTGCAGCCGGGCGATGCGGTCGCCGTGTTCGGCACCGGCGGCATCGGCCTGAACGCGCTGATGGCCGCGGCGCTGGCCGGAGCGATGCCGGTGATCGGCATCGATCCCAACCCGACCCGCCGCGCGCTCGCCAAGATCTACGGCGCGACGCATGTGATCGACGCGGCTTCCGACGTGCTGGCCGAGATCAAGAAGATCGTGCCGCAGGGCGTTGATCTCGCGGTCGAATCCTCCGGCATTCCGGGCGTCATGGATCAGGCCGTCAACGCCACCCGCCAGCAGGGCGGCCGCGCGGTCGTGATCGGCAATGCCAAGCATGGCGCGGCGCTGACGCTGAATCCGGGCGTGTTCAACCAGGGTAAGAGCCTGCTCGGCACCTGGGGTGGCGACAGCGTGCCCGATCGCGATTACGGACGCTATGGGCGCCTGCTGAGCTCCGGCCGCTTCCCGGTGCGGGACCTCTTGTCGAAGCCCTACAGCCTCGCCCAGGCCGACCAGGCGCTGCAGGATCTCGCCGCCGGCAAGGTCGGCCGTCCGCTGATCGACATGTCCTTGCGTTAAGTCCAGGTCATTTAAGTCCAAGCCATGCGGATCGGGATCGACTTCGACAACACGATCGCCTGCTATGACGGCGTGTTTCATGCGGCGGCCCTCGAGCGCGGCCTGATCCCGGCCGACCTCGGCCGCGACAAGAACAGCGTCCGCGACCATCTCAACGGCTCGGGGCGCAAGGACGACTTCACCGAGCTGCAGGGCTATGTCTACGGCGCCCGCATGGACCTGGTGTCGCCCTACCCCGGCTTCGCCGCGTTTGTCACGGCGGCCCGCGCCGCCGGCCATGACCTGTTCATCGTCAGTCATAAGACGAAGCACCCCATTCTCGGGCCCAAGCACGACATGCATGCCGCCGCGCGCGGCTTCCTGACCGATCGCGGCCTGATGGGCGAAGCGCCCGGACAGATCGCGCCTGACCGGGTGTTCTTCGAGCTGACCAAGGACGAGAAGGTCGCCCGGGCCCATGCGCTGGCCTGCGAGCTGTTCGTCGACGACCTGCCGGAGATCCTGGCCATGACCGGCTTCCCCGAGGGCATGCGCAAGGTGCTGTTCGATCCGGAGAACCAGTTCGCGGCCAAGGCCGTGCCGTACGAGCGCCGAGTCTCCTGGGCCGAGATCGCGGCGGATGTCGTCCGTGACCCCCACTGACGCCGGCGCGGATCGTGATGCCGCCCTGCTGGCGCTGGCGCAGCGCCTCACCGCGCAGGCCGGCAGAGCGAGCCCGACGGCGCTGACCCGGCTCGCCGGCGGCCGCAACAACCAGGTCTATCGTCTGGACACCGCCGAGGGCCCGCTGGTCCTCAAGCGCTACTTCACCGACGCCCGCGACACCCGCGACCGGCTGGGCGCCGAGTGGAGCTTCATCAGCCATGCCTGGTCCCACGGCGTCCGCGTCGTGCCGGAGCCCTTGGCCTGCGACCGCGCCGAGCAGGCGGGCCTCTACAGCTTCGTCGCAGGCCGCAAGCTGACCGCGGCAGAGCTCGCGCCCGCCCATGTCGATGCCGCGATCGACTTCGTGCTCGCGGTGAACGCCCCGCCCCGCCCCGCGCTGGCGCCAGGATCGGAAGCCTGCTTCTCCCTCGCCGAGCACCTCGCCACCGTCGAGCGCCGGGTGGCGCGACTGGCCACGCTCGATGCCGAGGTGCCGCATGTCGCCGACGCCCGGGCATTCGTGGCGGCGCGGCTGCAGCCGGCCTGGACCGAGGTGAAGGCAACCATTCTGCGCGGAGCGGCGGCCGAAGGGCTCGCCTTCGAGGCCGCCATCCCCGCCGATCAGGTCTGCCTGTCGCCATCCGATTTCGGCTTCCACAACGCGCTGATCGACGACCAGGACAAGCTCACCTTCCTCGACTTCGAATATGCCGGCCGCGACGACCCGGCCAAGCTGGTCTCCGATTTCTTCTGCCAGCCTGAAGTGCCGGTGCCGCTGCCGGTGCACGAGCATTTCATCGACCGGCTGACGGACGGCCTCGGGCTCGACGCCGCCAGCGTGGCGCGCTGCCGGTTGCTGATCGACGCCTACCAGGTCAAATGGACCTGCATCATCCTGAACGACTTCTTGCCGCTCGGCGCCACGCGTCGCGCCTTCGCCGACACCGGCGCCTGGGCGCAGCGCTGCGCTGCGCAGCTCGCCAAGGCCGAGGCACAGCTCAGCCTGATCGGCGCCACATCCGATTAACCGACACTCACACGCCCGGAGATATTCATGGCCTATCGCGAGTTCGTCAGTCTCGTTCACAAATCGACCAAGCGCGACTATCTCGCGCGCGTCACCCAGCGCGACAAGGCCGATGTCGCGGAGATGGCGATCAAGTTCGACTACGACTACTGGGACGGCAGCCGCGAGACCGGCTATGGCGGCTACAAATATGACGGCCGCTGGCGCAAGGTCGCCGACGCCATGATCGAGACGTACGGCATCAAGCCGGGCATGCGCGTGCTCGACGTCGGCTCCGGCAAGGGTTTCATCCTGCACGATTTCCGCGAGGCCATCCCGGATCTCGAGGTCGCCGGCATCGACGTCTCCTCCTACGGCGTCGAGCACACGATGGAGAGCGTGAAGCCGTTCTGCCAGGTCGGCAGCGCGGCCAAGCTGCCCTACCCGGACAAGTATTTCGATCTCGTCATCTCGATCAACACGCTGCACAACCTCTACAACTACGATCTCGATGCGGCGCTCCGCGAGATGGAGCGCGTCAGCCGCGGCGCCAAATATCTCTGCGTCGAGGGCTACCGCAACGAGCGCGAGAAGGTGAACCTGATGTACTGGCAGCTCACCTGCCGCATCTTCCACACTCCTGAGGAATGGGCCTTCGAATTCAAGCGCTCCGGCTACACCGGCGACCACGAATTCATCTTCTTCGAATGAGGCGCCTCAGCCTGGAACAGGCCGCCGCTCTGCCTTGCCGATCCTGAGCGGCGGCTTCAGCCCGAACCTCCGCCCCGCGAACAACGCCGCTCCCGGAAGGGTTGTGGATGGCCTCCCCCGAGGCGCTTCGAATGCCCCCAGCAATTTTGCAGGGTCGCGAAAACGTCTATAGTATGCGGCAAAATTGGGAACGCGGGGACCTGCTGACGATGGCGAATTCCTTGAGGGCGACGATTGCGGACTGGTTTCCCCGTCCGTTCGTATTTCGGGTGCGTTCCATCAAGCGCGCCATCATGGGCCAGCCGCCTCCTGAGCACTGGGAGAGCAACGTCGACAACGATACGACCGATGAGCGCGGCCGGCCCAGGCCGCGCACGCGCCAGACCGAGGCACTCGAGCGGTTGCACGGGCAGAAGATCAGCTCCCCCTATCTGTTCTACGAAGTGGATGACGTCCTCACGCTTCCCGCCAAGGAGATCGCACGGACGTTGACGCTCGGCGCGATGTATATCAACAGCGCCGATGTGAAGGGCGACGTGGCCGAATTCGGCACTATGGGCGGCTTTACGGCGCGAACCCTCGCCAACGCGATGGTGTTCGACCCGCGCTACCAGCCCAATCAGCCGCTGCGGAAGTTGCGCCTGTTCGACAGTTTCGAAGGCCTGCCGGAGATTACGTCTCCGATCGATCTCGAGTCACAACACGTGAAATCGAAGGCCTGGGCCAGAGGCGGTTGCAAGGTGCTGGGCGCAAAGGATCTGCGCGCCATGGTCGAGGCCATCATCCCGCCGAGCCGTGTCGAGATCCATGAAGGGTGGTTCGCCGACACTGTCAACAAATTGCCGGACGATACGCGCTTCGCTCTCATTCACTTCGACGGCGACCTCTATTCATCGACGATGGACGCACTTGTGCCATGCTTCGAGCGCGGCTTCGTCTCGAAGGGGGCCATGCTCTGCTTTGACGACTGGAATTGCAATGAGGCCGATCCCGAAGCCGGGGAGCGCAAGGCTTGGGCGGATCTGGTCAAACGTTTCGATATTGTGGCCACTCATTCCGGCGATTACTCGATCCAGAGCACCAAGTTCATTATTCATTCGTACCGTGGCATAAAACCACGCAGTTCTTGATTGCGAGACCGGTCGCAGAAATGCGACTAGCGTCTTCAAAGTAGGAAGGATCGGAGCCTTGGGGAGGCCGCGGTGAGTTGTCCGTACCACACACTTCCTGCGAGCAGCTTCTGGCGTCAAGCCGTCGCGGATCGTACCACGGCGGACCTGGATCCGCACCTCGCCTCGGCGCTACGGTTCGGCCCGGAGCAGCGGATCGCCTCGGCGGGAAGCTGTTTCGCGCAGCACATCTCGCGTGCGCTGAAGGAGCGAGGCTTCAACTACTACGTCACGGAAACCGCTCCGTCCTATGTGACGCCCGAGCAGGAGGAGCGCTTCGGCTATGGCGTATTCTCCGCCCGCTACGGCAACATCTACAGCACGCTGCAACTGCTGCAACTGGTGCAGCGCGCGTTTGGCGCCTTCCAGCCGGCCGATCAATTCTGGACCGATGGCGAAGGCCGCGTGTTCGACCTGTTGCGTCCGCGCATCACCCCAAAGGGATTCGCCTCGATGTTCGAGGCAGAGGCCGACCTCAAGCAGCATCTGAAGGCGGTCAGGCAACTCATCGAGACCGCCGATGTCTTCATCTTCACGCTCGGGCTCACCGAGTGCTGGGTGTCGACGCTCGACGGCACGGTCTATCCAACCTGCCCCGGCTGCGGCAGCGCCGGCGATTTCGACGAGGCCAGATACGCCTTCCACAATCTCTCGGTGACGGAGACGACCAGCTATCTGTCGGAGGCCATCACCCTGATGACGGCAGCCAATCCCCGTCTGAAGATCGTCCTGACGGTCTCTCCAGTGCCGCTTGCCGCCACCATGGAGCCGCGCCACGTCCTCCAGGCCACGACCTACTCGAAAAGCGTGCTGCGCGTCGCCGCGGAAGAAATGGTCCGGCGCCACGAGAATGTTCATTATTTTGCGTCCTACGAGATCATCACGAGCGCCAAGAACGCCGGCACCTTCTTCGCCGAGGACGCCCGGACGGTGACACCCGAAGGGGTCGCGCGCGCAATGAAGTTGTTCTTTGTCCATTTCACCGGCGAGAGCGTCGATGCGGCGCGGCGCCCCGACGCAACGCTCAAGCAGCCGGCTGCCCCCGCTGCGGAGCCGCAGATCGTCTGTGACGAGGACGAGTTCTATCGGGCCCTGGCTGCGAGCCGGCCGAATTGAAGAATTGGTCGAGAGGAAGGTAAGCGTGGATACCGAGTTCGAGACGGCCCTGCCGGTTTATATTGTCGGGGACAGCCATTCGCTCCCCTACAAGAACATGGTCTTTCGCGAGAAGTGGACCGGTGCATGGGTGATGGCCCACACCAAGTACATTCCGGGCATAACGGCAAAAGACTTCTACAACCCGTGGACCGGCGAATTTCATCCCGACTTCATCGCCTTCCTCGAATATGAGGGGTTGGTGCGCAACGCGCGCGCCACCCATTTGTCGATGGACGAGGTCGACTTCTCCATTGCGAAAGCCGTCGGTCAGGCGGTGAGGCCGCCGCTGATCATGCTCACGATCGGCGAGATCGACGTGCGCGGCCCGATCCTGCAGCTCCTCAAGGACAGCCACGATTTCGTTCCGCCCTTCCCGACCCCCCTGCCGGTGCTCGACAAGCCGCTCGTGCCCTGGGACATCATCGATGAGGCCATCGAGGCGCGGCTCCGGCCGTTCGTGGCGGGGATCGATCATCTGGTGCGCGCCGGTTTCAAGCGCGTCTATGTCCAGAGCATCGTGCCCCCGTCGCGGCAGGAAGAGCGCGTGCGGACGTTGCAGAGCTACGAATGCCCGGTGACGGTCCGCACCAAGCTCGTCCAGGCCTACAACTGGAAGCTCGGCGCAAAACTGCGGTCGCTGGATCTCGTCATGATAGACCGCTGGGACGATCTGACCGAGGGCGGCCTGGTCCGGCCGGAGTTCGACTTTGACGGCGTGCACGTGCCGCCCAAGGGTGCGCGCCTCCTGCTCGAGGCCCTGATCGACGATGCGATCGACAGCCGCGGCCTCGTTGCCAACCACTCCCGTTACGAACTCTACTATCAGATGGCATGCGGCCTGAATCCGTTCCAGGCCGCCAAGCCAAGTGCGACGTGAGGACATGATGGCCGTAGGATCAATGGTCAGAACTGCCATGCGACGGCTCAAGATCGGGGTCAACCAGGCGCTCGGTGCCGTCGGCTACCAACTCGTCCGGACCGACACGCTCGGCCGCTTCAACGGCTTCTTCGAGCCGGTGCCCTCGTCGACTGTATCGCCGGACAGCCGGTCCGCCGCCATGCAGCCGCGCCGGCTGACGCTGCTGCCGGCCGCCAACACTGCTCCGGCGATGTGCACCGCACATGCGCCGAAATTCGACCCGCAGAAGACCCCCAGTCAGCTGGCCGACAAGATCGTCGAATTCCAGCAGAACGGCGTCACGGTCATCAGCACGAACCCCGAGAAGGCGGCGACGTTCCGGGAGACCGAAAGCTTCGACCGGGACGTCAGCAACCGCCATTCCGCCTGGGACTGGGCCGGCAACAGCGTTGCGCCATATACGACGGACCTGCTGACGGGCATCCCCTCGCCCGCGCTGCTCGACTATCTGCATGGCCTTTTCAGCGGCGGAGATTTCGATTCCTTCTTCCGCAGTGTCCTCGGCTGTCCGGCGAAGGTCGCCAATGTCCGGCTGGTGCGGTCGCCGCCACATGAGACCGACGGCGTCGGCCCGCAGGAATGGCATAGCGACGGCTGTCCGTCCGGCGTCATTCGCGGCGTGCTCTATCTGTGCGACGTGGACAAGCAAACTGGCCCGTTCCAATACCGCGACTCCGCCGGGAAGGAGCATACGGTGCTGGGAAAAACTGGCGACCTCCTGGTGTTCGACGCCACGCGTCTGATGCACCGCGGCAGTCCACCGTCGCACAAGACCCGGTCGGCGATCGATCTCGTGTTCATGCCGCGGCTGCCCGGTGAGGACATGAAGCTCATGGTTGTCGGCATGAACCATTGGCCGGCGGACCCATTCTTCGTCAAGCTGCCGAAGGAGCGGGCAGCCGATCACAATGTAACCACGGGACGCGCCGTGAGCCTCTACTGAGGCCGGCGTGACCGAGGTGACCCGTGCGCGGGCCGCCGCCTCGACGGCCCGGCTTGCACCACCCCCCAACGACCGCTAATCCGGTGGTCCGTGGCTTGGAGCGCGTGCGCCTCCAGGCGATTTCAACCCTGAACACCGGTCAAGCCGGGACCCGTCGGAGAATTCGAATGCTGACCCCGCTCAAGAGCGCGCTCGCCGAGACGCTATCGCCGAAGGCGCTGTACTGGCTGCGGTCGGTCAAGCGCGCGGTCATGCTGGAGCCGCCGCTGCCGTGGCCTTTCGCGACCTCGGGCGAGCTCACTCGGGCGCAGGCTCTCGCCGCGCCGCCCGTCGACGACGGACGGCCGATCCAGGACACCGCCATCGAACGCTACAAGATGCGCAATCTGCCGTCGCCGGATTCCTTCTACGGCTATGACGACGTGCTGCCGCTGCTGGCGCAGGAGATCGCGCGCGCGCTGACGCTGAGCGTCCAATACGTGAACAGTTCGCACGTCAATGGCGACATCGCCGAGTTCGGAACCATGGGCGGATTCAGCGCGAAGGCGATCGCGACCTCGATGGTGTTCGATCCTCAGCGCCAGCCGCTCCCCAAGAGCGCGTCGGGAGAGAACCCGTTTCGCGTGCTGCGGCTGTTCGACAGCTTCGAGGGCCTTCCCGAGATCACCTCGCCGATCGATCTCGACTCCCCTCACGTCGTCTCCGGCGCTTGGGCCAAGGGCGGCTGCAAGGTGCTGGCGGCCCCCGAGCTGCGCGAGAGGATCGGCAAGATCCTGCCGCCGCACCGCTTTCAGCTCTATGAGGGCTGGTTCGCCGATACGGTAAAGACCTTGCCGCCGGAGACCCGCTTCGCGATGATCCATTTCGACGGCGATCTGTATCAGTCGACCATGGACGCGCTGGTCCCACTGTTCGAGCGCGGCATGGTCTCGACGGGCGCCATGCTCTGCTTCGACGATTGGAACGCCAATCGGGCCATCCCGACCACCGGCGAACGCCGCGCCTGGAAGGAGCTGGTCGAGATGTTCGCCATCGAGGCCAGCAATTGCGGCGACTACTCGGTCGGCGGCACGCGCTTCATCATCCACTCCTACCGCGGCATTCCGGCCGATCCGGTCTAGCGGCGCCTACGGTGCCCTCGGCAAAAGGCGGTCGAGCGTTTGCCGGGCGAGGAAGATGGATCCGGGGACAGTGAGGTGCCCCGGATCGAACGCCGTCAGTTGCGAGCCGCCGGGACCGATCCGGCTGAGGCAACCCTCGTCATTGCAGAAGACATCGCGGACCGAGACATAGTCGATGCCGAGCTCGCGCGTGAGCTCGCGAAACAGAGCATCCCTCCCTCGCGTCCATTCGTCATTCGAGCGGAAGAAGGTGCGTTCGGGGAGCACCTGTCCGCTCTGGCGATAGTAATCCAGCACATTGCGCGACAGCCCGGCTCCTTGCCAGCCCGGCGGGGGGCCCATCAGCACGATCCTGGAAATGCCGCCAGCCCTGAGTTGCGCCACCGTGCGCGGCAGATCCCGTCGCAGCACGGCTTCGGCGTGGCCCCAGGTCGCATCCAGGATCACAACATCGGGCCGCAACTGGCCGATCCGAACAGCAACATCGTCATTGATGCTCTTGCAGAACGGCCGTGCCTCCAGCGTGTAGCCGATCAGCGGCGGACATGCGGATGCAGTATATTGCGCCACGTCGTAGCCGCGCTCTCCCGCGAAATGCAGCAGGCCCGGATACAGCGCCGCACCATAGGAATCGCCCCAGATCAGCAGCAGCGGCCTGCGCCCCTGCCCGGCGCAGTCGGCGCCGAATTCCGATGCCGGCTGCAACAGCAGCAGGCAGCGGCCCCGCCGCCAATGCGCCGAGGTCTCGCTGCCCGAGAGCATGAAGTCCCTGATCTCCGGGGCGAAGCGCATCGGCAGCCCACGCGTGCTGGTCGCCGCGACGCCGACGGGGACCATGACCACCATCGCCGCAAGCAACGCTCCGACCCGCCTTGCGACGGGTGCCGTTCCGAAACGGATCGGCAGCTCGATGAAGCGATAAGTGAGCCAGGCGAGCAGCACGCTGAGGGCAAGCATCGTCAGCACGACGGATGCGGGAGCCACTCCGTCGTAGTGCAGCTTGGCGAAGGCGATCAGCGGAAAGTGCCAGAGATAGAGCGGATAGCTGATCAGGCCGATAAAGACCACCGCGGGCCGAGCCAGCAAGCGGTGAAGCGCCGTGCCATCGGTTGCGATCAAGGCGATGGCTCCCAGCACCGGGACGAGCGTCCTGACGCCCGGCCATGGCGATGCGCCGCTGAAACCGAAGAACGCGATCAGAAGCCCGGCCGCTCCCAGTCCGGCAAGCAGGGCGGCGGTTGCGGGCCCCATACGACAGCCGCGGCGCTGACGCAGCCATACCACGAGAAGCGATCCCGCGAGCAGCTCCCAGCCTCGGGTGGTTGGCGAGTAGAAGGCCCATGCCGCTTCGCGCGCCGGGGTCGTGAGGCACAGCAGCAGGGAGCCGAGTCCGAGGCCGGCTATGACGACGGCTTTCTGCGACGGCCAGCGGGCGATCAGGACGAAAGCCGCCGGCCAGACGATGTAGTACTGCTCCTCGATCCCGAGAGACCAGAGGTGAAGCAGCGGCAGTCGCTCGGCGCCCGGATCGAAATATCCGACCACCTGCTCGTGCAGCATGAAATTCTCGATGAACGCTGCCGCTCCCACGATGTTCGATCCGAGCGCCTCCATCTCCGCCACCGGCAGTACGAACCAGGAGATGAGGAATGTCGCGCTCACCACCGTGATGAGGGACGGGAAGATGCGCAGGATCCGCCGAGCATAGAAGGTTGCAAAGCTGAAGCTGCCGTCCGACCACTGGCGGTCGATGATTCCCGTGATGAGATAGCCCGAGATGACGAAGAACACGTCGACGCCCGCAAACCCGCCGGGCAGCAGCTGCGGAAAGGCGTGATAGATCAGCACGGCCGTCACCGCGACCGCACGCAACCCGTCGATGTCAGGACGGTAGTCACGCGCATTCACCGGGCCGAGCGGCCGTGCCGTGCCAGCCCCGGCCAGATCAGCGCTGCCGGCGATCCTCATTGTCGCGCACTCCTTGAAACGCGCGCGTCCGTTCCAGCGCGTCGACGAGATCCCGCGTGAAATCGGCAGCCCCTCTGCCGTCCAGATGGCCGCCGCCATCCCAG
The DNA here is from genome assembly GCF_051168015.1 of Bradyrhizobium sp. HKCCYLRH3061. Classification (NCBI taxonomy): domain Bacteria; kingdom Pseudomonadati; phylum Pseudomonadota; class Alphaproteobacteria; order Hyphomicrobiales; family Nitrobacteraceae; genus Bradyrhizobium; species Bradyrhizobium sp. HKCCYLRH3061. The sequence continues at coordinate 36,944 of NZ_JBNPUE010000004.1, read as the reverse complement.
CTTGAATAGTCGGTCCGCACGGGCAGCGCAGCCTCGATTCCCAAGGCGTCGGCAATCTCGCGCACCTGAGTGAGACAGCCATGGAAATTGGGGACCAGGGTCAGCACGACCGGCGCTCCCAACGAACGGACGATGTCACGCGCGTTGCCAATCACCTCGGGCGACGTATGGCAGTCGGGATCGCGCGTCATCTTCACGCCGGGATTGTCGGACGCCATGAAACGCGGAAACAGCCGCATGTCCGCGGCGCCGGTCTGAACGTTGCGTTCAAAGGAAGGAACAAAGCCCGATTTCGCCAATCCCAGGGTTTGACGCAGGTCCCGCGTTGCATCCTCGACCCGCCAGCGCAGATTGCGGCGGATGATCGCGGCGTAGGCGCCGAAGCGGCTCGTAGTCGTGCTCGGAATCGGCCGGACGTCGGCCCCGAATGCGCGTGTCAGGTTGCGATGGAAGAAGTTGCCTCCGCCCCCGCCGTCATCCGCGTTGAGGATCCAGAGCTTCGGGTGCAGCTGGTATTTTTGCGCGATCTGCCGGGCGAATTCGCTGCTGGCGACACCGACAAACGCCATGTTGTAGAATTTGAGCCCGTGGCGCCGCTCGAGCCGCTCGTGAATGACGGCTCCGTCAAGCGCAAAGGATACCAGCGACGAGCCCAGGATGATGACGTCGGCCTGCTTCGCGTGACTGATCGACCGGCCGATGTCGTGATAGAACAGATCCTGATCCTGGATCTCCGTGACAGCCTCGCCGCCGAAGTCGCGAAACCACGCTGCATCGCCCGGCCTGCCGATCGCTCCAAGATGATCGCCATCCTGCAACGCCAGCCAGGCACCCAGGCCGCCCAGGAGCACGATGGAGGGCAACACGAGCCATAGCAGATAACGGCGCGCCGCCCCGCCGAGGCCGCGCCGCCCAGCCTCCTGCTGGGCCTGATCTGTCTGATGATCCATGATGGCCCCGAGGCGCTCGGACACGGTCTATTTCGGCAGGCCCGGCACAGCATCGAGCACATGCCGGGCGACGAGGAGCGAGGCGGGATAGGTCAGGTGTCCGGAATCGAACGAGGTGATCTCGGATCCGCCAGGGCCAATCCGTGTCAGGCAGCCGCTCTCGTCGCACATCATGCTACGCACCGACACGTAGTCGACGCCCAGCCGCTTCGCCTGCTGGGCGAGAAATGCATCGAAAGGCTTGGTCCAGTCGTCGAAGCTGCGGAACCAGGTTCGCTCAGGCAGCACGGTGCGTTTCTGGAAATAATAATCGAGCAAATTGGCCGGCAGCCCGTCGCCCTGCCAGGTCGGCGGCGGGCCCGCAATCACGATCGTCGAGACGCCGGCCGCCTTCACGAGCGGGATCGTCCGCTCGAGACCGAGGCGAGCCTCCTCGTCGGCGACCCTCCAGGTGCCGTAGAAAATGACCACGTCCGGCTTCAGCTCCGTGATGTGCTTGAGCGCCGCGTCATTGGCGGGCTTGCAGAGCGGCCGTTGAACGTTGACGTAGCCGATGAGGGGAGCGCAGGCGGAGATCGAGAATTGCGCTACGTCGAAGCCCCGCTCGTCCGCGAAATGAGCAAGGCCAGGATAGAGCGAGGCGGCATAGGAATCGCCCCACACTGCGACGAGTGGACGGCGACCGGAGCCCAGGCATTCCGGCGCGAACTCGCTTTGATCGGCGAACAGCAGGCATTTGCCATTGCGCCATCGGGACGCGGTCTCGCTGCCGTCGAGCATGTATCCACGGATCTCGTCGGGGATCCGCGCCGGCCACCCGTTGCTGCGATCCGCAATCACGCCGAAGATGCCGAGGGCCGCCATACCGGCGAGCAGGCTCCCGATCTTGAACGGCACCCACCGCCGTCCGAAGCGAATCGGCCGCTCGATCAGACGATAGGTCCCCCAGGCCAGCAGCACGCTGACCACGATGACCGCGATCATGGCCATGACGGGCACCCGGTCCACGAAATGGATGCGCGCATAGGCCATCAGCGGATAATGCCAGAGATACAGCGGATAGCTGATCAGACCGATGAAGACGGCAAGACCCGATGACAGCACATGCCGATGGACCAGCGTGCCGCCTGTTGCGATCAGGGCCGCCGCGCCCAGGACCGGAAGCAGCGTGTGCAGCCCGGGGTGTGGCGTCAGGCGGCTGTAGCGCCAGAACGCGAAGCCGATCGCAACAATGGCTCCGAGCGCGATGAGCTCGCGCCACAGCTGGCGATCCAGAAATTGCAGAGGCCCCCAAGAGGACGACGATCGTCCGCTCATGATGAGCGCCAGACCGGAGCCCACCAGCAGCTCCCAGGCCCGGGTCATCGGCAGATAGAACGCGTAGTCGGCCGCGCGCGGCTGCACGATCAGGCACGCGATGAAGGATGCCAGCGCCAGTGCCGCCGTGATCACAAGGCTCCGTCGGCGCCAGGAGCCGATCAGCATCAGCAGCAGCGGCCAGACGATGTAGTACTGTTCCTCGATCGCCAGCGACCAGAGATGCAGCAGCGGCTTCTTCTCGGCGGCGAGATCGAAATAGCCGACCTGATTCAGCAGGATGAAATTCTGAATGAAGATAGCGCCGCCGGCGACGTTGGTGCCGAGCGACTTCAACTCCCGCGGCGGCAGGATGAACCACCCGATCAGCAGCGCCGCCAACACGACCGCGATGAGCGCCGGAAAGATCCGCCGGATCCGGCGCGCATAGAAATCGGCGATGCTGAACGTACCCGTCAGCATCTGCTTGTGAATGATTCCGGTGATCAGATAGCCGGAGATCACGAAGAAGATGTCGACCCCGTAGAAACCGCCGGGAACTGCCGTCGGGAAGGCGTGATAGATCACGACCGGCAGCACGGCGACCGCGCGCAGTCCGTCGATGTCCTCGCGGTAGCCGAGCGGCGTGGCGCGAGCCTCGGCCTGGGCGAGATGGGGATGGGCGAAGTTCATCGGGCCAGCGGGTTCACGGACGGTCCATCAGAGCGGGATATTTCTCGACGAAGTAGCGTGCCGGCCGCGAGCTGCCGAAGAATCCCGGGATATTCACACGTTTTTCCCAGTCGTCGGTCACCGGCATGATGGCAGGCGGCGCTCCCGACGTCAGGTCCAGCACCTCCCGTGTCGTTTCCAGGATCTCGTCGCTGCTGCTTTCGCTCACGGTGAGGCCGGCGCTCTTGACCGTTTCATAGGTCGGAAACGTCCAGCGCCAACGCTCGGAGGTCACATCGCTCAGCGACAGCAGGCGCCCTTCGCGCGTATGGACCGGCTTGAGCGAGAATCGGGTGTCCTTCGACCACAACAGTCCGACCGAGCTCAGCGCGTTCACCATGGCTGTCGGGATGCCGAAGCTGGTCGCCACATAGGCGAAGCCCGAGGTCGTGCCGATGAAGATCCGGGCCCGGCGCATGAGGTGGATGTCCATTTCGGGCATCTGATCCTGGCTGCGCGCATAGTCGATGACGCGCGGCATCGGCGGCAGCGGCGGCGCCTTGCGCCCGCCCATGCGAATGACCCAGCCGCCCTGATCAGTGATGAAGCGGACCGTGTCAAGATAGTTACCGATGGCCGCGCTGCGGATCGACTCGCCGGTTCCGAGGGTCTCGCCACGCGCCTCGGCATCGCGCATGTGCAGGCAGACGAACCAGTCGTCAGGCGCCAGCCCCCATTTCTTGCGCAGCGCCTGATACACCGTCTCCGTCCGGTCATCGGCGCGCAGCCGCGCATCGTAGATGTCACGCAGCGGAACCCCGCGATCGGCCTGCTCCCATTGCTGGAGGGCCAGCGATCCCGCATCATTCCAATAGACGCACCGGCCGTCCTTGAACTGGAAGGCCTGATGAGAATCCCCGAGAAACGGCGTCAGGCTCGCAAGCTCGTGCCAGATCGCGGACGAGACGTCGTCTTCGCCGAGCGTCAATGTCGGGCAGATGTCGGAGAACAGCGACAGGAAGGTCTTGTTGGCGATCCGCTCGTTGTAGGCCAGCAGCACCGGCTGCTCGTCCCACCAGCCCATCTGGCGCATCATCAGATGAACGTTGAGATGCCCGTTGTGGCCGATCAACGCGCTCCAGTCCGGCGACAGCAGCCGCACGTTCGAGAGATCCGTGCCGATTCGATCGAGATAGCGCTTGAGCTCCCTCGACGGCGGCGGAAGGTTGCGGCGCAGGCTGCGCTGCGTCTCCATGCAGCGTGTATAGACCAGCGGGACGAGATCGCCTTCGCCATTGTGATAGGTACGTAAGAGCAGATGGCGATAAGCGTAGAACATGTAGACGTCGAGCGAATCGGAATTGTCCTGCGTATCATCGGCAACAGGCTCCCCGTCGCTCCCCTTGATCCCGGCAGCCGGCGAAGCGTCGGCCTCGCGATCGAGATCGAGTTCCTTCATCAAGCGATCGATGACGTCAGGGTCGCGGAAGAAGTTCGGAATGTAGTCGCCGACCGGCGCATCCGTCGACAGGGCCGACGTATCGCGACGCTGGAAAATTCCCTCTTCGTAGCGGAAATTGCGATGCTCGAGCATCAATCGCATGAAGGTCCGCATTTGCGGCGACGCGCCGGCAAGCCAGCGCCATTGGAAGCGATGGATCTGGGTCAACACGTCCATCGAATAGTAGCTGGCGAAGACGTCGATGCCCTGCGCATTGCCGATCTTGACGGGCTTGTCGAGCAGCCGGACGAACTTGACGGCGTCGTCATAGCGGTCGCTGAGCAGGAGGAAGTAGACGACCTCGTCCGGATAGCCGCGCAGCCATTGGCTCTCGAAGATCCACTTGCGGTGGTTCGTCACGAGTGGGGCGCAGAAGAACGAAAAATGCCGATCGAGAGCGCCGTGCTCGAAGACGTATCGAAACCACACGCTCATGCGAAACCGCATTCTGAACGGCAAGCATGTGAATACGATGTGACGGACGAAATGCCGGCCGCGGACACGCGAGAGAACCTTGATGCTCCTCTGCGTCAGGAGCTTCAGCTTCTGTCGGCTGCGACGGCGCAGACGATCGCGGAACGTTTCGGGAGGGATCTCCGCAGGAGAGACTATGTCATACATCGCTACAGCCTGGGTCCCTTACGTCAGAACGAAACTTACGATTACTTCGTGGCAGTTCGTCGATCAACACTTGATCGGCCCCGCACAACGTGTGCTCGTGGCCGGCTGTGAATGAACCTTGCGCCTGCCGGTCCGCCGTGCGATTGCGTTCATGCTGGCCGATACGTAAACTGGATGCGGCGGCCACATGAACATGCGGCTGCGTCTTCCACAACCTCGCGCCAGGGTTCAATTCACGTTTGGATGCACACGCATGGATCGGCGGTAGATGGGAAACCGCCTGAAATCAAGGTTTTGCCGGTGAACGTCGTCGAGCGCGCGAACGGTGTAACGTGATTCGAGTTCGGAACCGGAGCACCAGATGACTTCGTCCTGCCGCCTTTGCGGAAGCGGCATTCAGTCTTCCGCGCTCGCGCTCGGCCGACTTCCGGTTTGCAATGGATTCGCCCGGACAGCTGCTGTCGACCGTCAATTCGATCTCGACATCGTCGAATGCGAGACCTGTCAGCTCGTTCAGCTGCGCGAGGCCCCCGCTCCTGCCGTGCTGATGCCGGACGTGCCATGGATTCGATATCGCGAGCCGGAAGCGCATCTCGATGCGCTCGTCGCGAGCCTGTCATCGTTGCGCCCGGAGGCCCAGACCGCGCTCGGCACCGGCCCGTTCGAACAGCCGTTGCTGTCCCGGTTTGCCGCGCGCGGTCTGCGGACGCAGACGCTCGCGCTCGATGTCAGCGCTCCGCGGGGGCGTCACCCCTATCTCGAAAGCTGGCAGGCCCTGCTCGCCGACGATCGTCTGGCGCCGCTATCGACGGGCCTCGGGACCTTCGACATCGTCTCGTGCCGTTACATCGTCGAGCACAGTCCCGCTCCCGTTCTTGCGCTACAGGCCATGAAACGCCTGCTCGCGCCCGGCGGCGTTCTGCTGGTCGAGGTCCCCGACAGCAGCAAGTTCCTGTCCGCTTGCGACTATTGTTTCCTGTGGGAGGAGCACAGCAGCTATTTCGTCGAGGACACGCTGCAGCGTCTCGGGCAGATGAGCGGATATCGCTTGCTGTCGCTGCTGCGCTATCCAGGCGCCCTGGAGGACGCCTTGGTCGCTGTTCTGGAGCCTGTGCCGACCACCGCCCCGTCGTTCGAGCCGCAGGGCTCCTCCGAATCGTTCCAGACCTATCGCCAGGCCTTTTCTGGTCGAAGGCACATCGTGCAGAGCCGACTCGGCGACGCCGCCGGCCCTGAGGGCCATGGCGTTGCCCTGTTCGGCATTGGCCACCATGCCATCATGTTCGTGAACGCGTTCGGGGTCGGGGACAAGATCGCGCTGGCCGTCGATGACGACAGCGATAAGGCCGGTTTTTTCCCGCCGGGTTTCCGGGTGCCCGTGGTAGGTTCTGAACGGCTGCTGGCGGACGAGAACATCCGGCTGTGCCTGTTTGCCGTGGCGCCTCACATCGAGGGCAAGGTGCGCGCCAAGCTGGCTCCCCTCGCTGCTCGGGGCGTCGAGTTCCGCTCCATCTATGCGGCGCTCGACAACGCAATTTTCAAGGACCCGTCTGAATGAGCCTCGTTCAAAAATCTCCTGAGGTCTTCCTCGCCGAAGGCCCGATTGCCGCGGTTGGACCGGCCGAGATTGCCACGCTCAGGGCCGCCGTCGCGGCAAGCCCGAAGCGGCGCGCCCGCATCAACGCCCACCCGGACGGCGAAGATCAGCTGCACGAGATGATCATCGCGATCGATTCGAAGTCGTACATCCGGCCGCACAAGCACCCCGGCAAGAGCGAAGCCTTTCACATCATCGAAGGCGAGGTCGACATCGTCGTGTTCAAGGATGACGGCGAGATCGAAAAGGTGGTCGAGCTGGGCCCGCCGGGCGGCGCTCGCCCGTTCTATTACCGGATGTCCAACGCGTTCTTTCACACCCTGATCATCCGCAGCGATCTGTTGATCGTGCACGAGATCACCAACGGCCCGTTCCGTCCCGGCGCAAGCGTGTTCGCCGATTTCGCACCCGAGGACGGCGATACCGCCAGGGCGGCGGCCTATCAGGCCGAGCTGGCCCGCCGCGTCGCGGCGCTCCAGGACGCTGCGGCATGACCGTGCATGCTGTCGTGATCGGCGGGACCCGCGGCCTGGGCCGCGTGGTCGTCGAGCGCTTCCTGGCCCGCGGCTGCGCGGTCAGCGTGGTGTCGCGGCAGCGACCGGCCGACTTCCCGGACCAGCCTGGCTTGCGACACTATTCGGTCGATCTCGAGCGCAGCGACAGCTTTGCCGGTCTCTGGCGCGAGATCGCGGACGCCGGCGGACCCGTCCGCTACCTAGTCCTGAGCCAGCGCTTCCGCGGCCAGGGCGATCCCTGGGCCGGCGAAATCCAGGTTGGCCTGACCGCATCACGCGACTTGATCGAGGGCTTTTCCGGCCATTTCGCCGAGGCCGGCGACAGGGCGATCGGCGTGGTCAGCTCCGTCTATGCCGAATTCGTCGGCTCCTCGCAGCCGGTCGGCTATCACGTCGTCAAGGGGGGCCTCAATGCGATGGTCCGCCACTATGCCGCCACCCTCGGCCGGCGCGGCATCCGCGTCAACGCGATCATGCCGCTGACCTATCTGAAGCGCGAATCGCGGATCTTTTACGAGCAGAACGAGAAGCTGATGGAGACCTACCGCCGACTGGTCCCGCTCGGCCGGCTCGGCACCGCCGAGGAATGCGCCGACGCGCTGGATTTCCTGTGCAGCGAGCGCGCCTCCTTCATCAACGGGCAGAGCCTGTTCCTCGACGGCGGAGTGTCCACAGTCTGGCAAGAAGAGGTCGCCAAGAGCTTCGCGGGCCTGTAAAACGCGCCGCAAATCGCTTCCGGCCGACCATCCCGCCTGCGGGACCGCCAACCCAGGATCGCTAAATCATGCAGCACGTCAAGCACAAGACCGATTGCCGCCTGTGCGGATCGACCTCGCTCGATCACGTGCTGCCGATCAGGCCGTCGGCGATCGGCGATGCGTTCGTGACGGCGGACCGGCTGGGCGAGACGCAGGACCTCTATCCGCTCGACTGCTATCTCTGCCTCGACTGCGGCCACCTGCAGAATCTCGACGTGGTCGATCCCGACATCCTGTTCCGCGACTACACGTATCGCACCTCGGTCTCGCTCGGGCTCGTCGAGCACTTCAGGCACTATGCGCAGTCCGTGGTGTCGACGCTCGCGATCCCGAAGGGCAGCCTCGTCGCCGAGATGGGCAGCAATGACGGCTCCCTTCTCAAGGCGTTCAAGAACGAGGGCATGCGGGTGCAGGGGATCGATCCCGCCCGCGACATCGCCGCCGCCGCGACCAGCGAGGGCATCCCCACGATCCCGGATTTCTTCACCAGCGTGCTGGCTGCGCGGATCAAGGCCGAACAGGGCGAGGCCAAGCTGTTCTGCGCCAACAACGTGTTCGCCCACATCGACAACATGTCCGACGTGGTGAAGGGCATCCGGCTGCTGCTCGCCGACGACGGCGCATTCGTGTTCGAGGTGTCCTACATCGTAGACATGATCGACAACATGGTGTTCGACACCATCTATCACGAGCACGTCTCGCACCACGCGCTGATCCCGCTCGAGACCTTCCTCAACCGGCACGACATGACGCTGTTCCACGTCGAGCGCACGGCCACCAAGGGCGGCTCGATCCGCGCCTTCGCGCAACCGAAGTCGACGGGCCGGCGTCCGCGCTCGGAGGAGCTGTCGCAACTGATCGCCGAGGAGGAACGGCGCGGCGTGACCAAGCCGCAGATCTACCGCGACTGGTTCGCCGCGATCGAGGCATGCAAGCGCAAGGTGCTTGCGGTTCTCGATGCGGCCATCGCCGAGGGCAAGCTGATCGCGGCCTACGGCGCCTCGACGACGACCACCACCCTGCTCTATCACTTCGAGCTCGAGAGCCGGGTCAAGTTCATCGTCGACGACAATCAGCTCAAGCACGGTCGCTTCAGCCCCGGCGCCCACATCCCGGTGTTGCCGTCGAGCGAACTCGCGACGCGGAAGCCCGACATCGTCGTGATCCTCGCCTGGATCTACGCGGAGCCCATCCTGAAGCGCAACCAGCCCTATGTGGAGGCAGGCGGCCGGTTCCTGGTGCCCCTGCCCGAGCCCCGGATCGTTGACGTCACGGGCTCGGCTGCGATCTGAGCGGCGGCCGCAAGCGGGAGCTGAGCGGTTGACAGCCCCCGCGTAACATGGTCCAGCAAACCCCAGCCGATCGGCCGCCGCCGACCGCGGCGTTCAAGCGCTTTCGGCTGGAAAGCCAAACACTTACGGCTGTCGCGAGGTAGAAGCATGTCCACCCTGACCGATGGAGAGGTCGAGCGGTTCGTGGTCGCGGAGCGGAGCCGCTTCACATGGGCTCGCTGCCGCGCGGACGTCGCCCCGTTCCTCACCCGCCACGTCACCTGGCGCGCACTGGCCGCCGGCGACATCCGATCGAAATACCGCAGGACGATGCTGGGTCCCTGGTGGATCACAGCCACCAACGCGATTACCGCCCTGATCATGGGCGCGGTGGCCGGACGCTTTCTCGGCGCCGACATGAAGACCTATCTGCCGCACTTCATGGTCAGCATGACGATCTGGAACTTCATCGCCTCCTCGCTGGGTGAATCGTGCTACACGATGATCAACGCCGGCGGCATGATCAAAGCCGTCGACATGCCGATCCTGATTCATGTCATGCGGATGGTTCAGCGCAATCTGATCATCTTCCTGCACAACATCGCGATCATCCCCGTGATCTGGCTGATCTATCCCTGGCCGATCGGCATCGTGAGCCTGCTCAGCCTGTTCGGCCTGGCGCTGATCTACGTCTTCATCGTCAGCGCATCGACGATCATCTCCATGATCTGCGTCCGCTATCGCGACGTACCGCCGGTGATGAACGCGATCCTTCAGCTTCTGTTCTTCGTTTCGCCGATCATCTGGGCACCATCGCAGATCAAGGGCGGCGAGCTCGCGGTCGCGCTCAATCCCGTTGCCTACCTGCTGGCGATCACTCGCGATCCGCTGATGGGCAACGTTCCGAGCCTGGCGAGCTGGGCCGGAGCCGTCGGCTTCATCGCTGTCCTGACGGCCGCCATGACCTACATCTACACGCGCTATCGCTCACGCGTCGTGTACTGGGCCTGACGTGACAGCCTTCCGGGATTTCAGGACCAGCCTCTCATGCCTCTGATCGAAGCCAAGCAAATCGGAATCGAGTTTCCCGTGGCGCCGCCAAACGCAAGGTCGTTCAGGCATCTGGCGATCAAGGCGGCGTCGCGCGTCGGCGGCCGCGTCTCCAAGAACGAAGGATCGTTCCAGTTCGTGCAGGCGCTGGACGACATCAGCTTCACCTTGAAGCAGGGCGACCGGCTCGGGCTGGTCGGCCACAACGGCGCCGGCAAGACCACGCTGATCCGCGTGCTGGCCGGGATCTACGAGCCTACGCGCGGCTCGTTGCGGGTGGTGGGCCGCAACGTGCCGATGTTCGACATTGGACTCGGCATGGATGAGGAGGCGTCGGGATACGAGAACATCCGGACGCGCGGCCTCATCCTGGGCCTCTCGCCCGAGGAGATCGAAGAGCGCGTGCCGGAGATCGTCGAGTTCGCGGAGCTCGGCGATTATCTCGAACTGCCGATCCGGACGTATTCGTCGGGCATGCTGCTGCGCCTGGTGTTCTCGATCGCAGCCTCGATTCACGGCGACATCATCCTGATGGACGAGTGGATCGCGGTCGGTGACGCGCAGTTCCGCAAGAAGACCCACGGCCGGCTGCAGGAGATCACGAACCGCTCGGGGATCGTCGTGCTCGCCTCGCATGATCACGGCCTGCTGCGCGACACCTGCAATCTCGGGCTCTATCTTGATGGCGGCCGCGTGAGGGCCTTCGGCGCCCTGGACGACGTTGTCAAGGAACTCCCGAAGCCGTGAGAGACAGGCATCGGGGATGATGTGCCATGACGTTCGCTGAGCCATGACTACGACGACCCGCCCAGCAACCTTGCCGACCGTCACGCTGGTCGTCCCAAACTTCAACCATGCCCGCTACCTGCCCGAGTCGCTCGGCAGCATCGCCAACCAAACCCGCCCCCCAGACCGCGTCGTCGTCATCGACGACTGCTCGACGGATGACAGCATCGCGGTCATTTCGCGCTTCGTGGCGGACCGGCCGAACTGGCGCCTGATCCGCCACGAGACCAACCAGGGCGTCGTGCGCGGTCAGAACGAGGCGCTGGCGATCGCGGACACCGAATGGATCGGCTTTCTCGGGGCCGACGACGCGCTGCATCCGACCTATCTCGAAAAGGCGATGGCACAGGCGGCCAGCCACCCCGAAGCCGGTCTGGTCTTCGCCTGCTGCGAGATCATCGGCCCTCGGGGGCCGTCCGCAAGACGGATGCTGCGGCCGATCATGCTGCCCGCATTGGCATCGACGATGCTCGCACCGGCCGACCTTCGCCAGGCGCTGCGCTTTGGCGACAACTACTTTTCCGGCACCACCTCGCTCTATCGCCGGACAGCCTTGCAGGCGCTCGGCGGATTCGACGTCAAGCTCGGCTCGTTCTCCGATGCCTTTCTCGCCCGGCGGCTGGCCTTGACCTATGGCTGCTGCTTCATCGCCGAGGCGCTCGGCTACTGGCGCATCCACGGCCAGAACTATTCGACGGCGACGGCGACCGATCCGGCTTCGCTCAACGCCAAGCTCGCCGACATCGGCGCGCTGATTGCGCAGAGCAAGTTGTTCCCCGAAGGCTATGGCGATCTATTCGCCCGGCGCAATCGCTTCGGCGCGGCGCGGATGGTGCTCGGCGGTGAAACGATGCCGTCGGCCAAGGCTGCGCGCGTATCCGCCTTGCTGGATGGCAACGCGCTCGACACGCACCTGCTTCGGGTGATGCTGAGCTTCGGGGCCGTCGGCCGCCTGGCCGCGCTGGCGTGGGTCACACTCCGGACTCGGCCGATGTCGCTGACGCGCCTGCTTGCGCAGACCGCCGCACGTCGGGCGATCTTGTCCGCCACCCCTGGCTATCGCGCGCCATGACGGCCCGCGCCCCCTTCGGCTCTCTCCGTCGCCGCCTCGGCGCCAAGGCGATTCCTGCGCCGAATAGCGCCATGGAGCAACCGTCGCCGCAGGCGCCGCGAGGCCGCTGGTCGCCGCGGGCGTGGCTGACGGCATCCGCGTTTCGTCTCTACGCGTTCCTGAGCGCGCGACGCCGGCAATTGCTGCCGCTGACCACCCGCGCCGCGAACATCGTCGACAGCAGGCTGATCGTCGCGCCGGCCGGTGCGACGATGCTCCGGCTGATGGACCGGCAATTGGCAAAGGAATCGCGACTTGGCCGTTTGCTGGCGCTAACGACATCGACCACGCTGGCCGCGGCAGCTCAGATTCACCTCGCTGCCAGCCGCAAGCCGAGCGCGCTGCGTGCGGTGCGGATCTTGAACCTGATCTTCCGCAGCAATGTGCGCGCCAGAGCCGGTGTGGGCGCGCAGGCCTATTTCACGACGCTGGCACTGTGCAGCGCCTATGACCGCATCGTGCGCGAGGTGCCGCGGCCGGAGACAATCGACAGCTTCGCGATCAATTTCGCGGCCGGCGTCGCCCACATGTATCGCGGCAATCTTCCAGTCGCGGCGCATTTCCTGACGGCGGCCGCGGCCTCGGGCGACGGCAACGCGCTGCGCAAGCTCGGCGCCGTCCATGCCCTGGCCGGCGACCACGCCCGGGCCGCCGCTTGCTTTAAGGCGTCGGTCGCGCGCGATCCCCGCTCGGTCATGGCGCACCAGAACTATGCCGGCGGCTACGATCCATCGACCTACACGCCGAGCGCCTGGGAGCTGGAGCATGCCGGCGAGCTCCTGATCTACGACAATTTGATCCAGCTCGGCGAGAACTTCTATCACCAGGGGCGCTACGAGGACACGTTCCGCAGCTATCAGGCCGCACTCGACCACCAGGATTCCTTGGCAGCCAAATGGTCGATTCCCGACGCGCTGATCGCGCGCATTGCCGGCGCCGGCAGCATCTTCGATCCCGCGCTCCCGGTCCGGCTGCTCGGCTACGAATGGGTGACGCTGATCGGCCACGTCGGCTTCATCGACTGCCATTTGCGCATGGCCGCGCTCGGCATGCTGCCGCGCGCCAACTACGTGCTGCTTGCCCCGGCAAGCAAGGTTGTCAACCAGCCATTCCTCAGGCTGTTCGATCAGCATGTCACGATCATCGAAGACCCCGCTCTCGTCGACGATCTGCTGCCCTATCAGCGGCTGGTCGGCGACCAGTTCATCGCCGTCCGGGGCAAGGACGGCATCGCCGAGCCGTGGGCTCACGCAGCGTCGCGCGCGCAGGTCGCCTGGGCCGAACAGCAGCGGCTGCCGATCGTGAAGGTCCCGTCGGAGCTGATGCAAACCGCAACGGCCAGGCTGCGTGCCGCCGGTGTCACCGCCGACTGGTTCGTCGCGATGCACATCCGCGAAGGCGGCTATCACGGCGACGGACCCGGCACCACGCGCCAGCATCGCTCCGCCAATGTCGGCGACTACCTCGACGCCATCGCCGCGATCACCGCACGCGGCGGCGCCGTGGTCAGGCTCGGCGATCGCAGCATGACGCCGCTGCGCGGCATGGCAGGCGTCTTCGACTACGCCCACAGCGACATCAAGTCGGCGGAGATGGACCTCTATCTTTGCGCTGCCGCCCGCCTGTTCGTCGGCACGACATCGGGCCTGACCACCGCCGTGCAGGCGCTGGGAACGCCGATGCTGCTCGTCAACTGCATCTCCAACGACTGCCAGTTCTGGCATGAGCGCACCGACTTCACCGTGCGCCCGGTCTATGACCGGCGCGCGCGGCGCTACCTCTCGCTGCGCGAGACCTATCGCCAGCCGCTGCAGGCACTGCTGATCGACACCGCCGTGCTGGCGCGCCACGGGCTCGAAATTCACCCGAATACCGCGCAGGACATCACGGCAGCCGTCCGCTACAAGCTCGATTGCCTGGACGGGATCGGCCGGCCCCTGCGTGAGGGCGGGCCACAGCTCGATCGCTATCGCGCCGCGCTCAGCGGCAACCCCTATAATTTCGGTGCTGCACTACCGGTCCCTGCGTTCCTGGACCGCCTGCCTGAGCTGCTGGATTGAACGCGTAAGCGAACCTCGGTTCGATGAACGCCCGCGACAGCCATCGCCGGTCGTTTTCCGGGGCTTCGGAACGCCCATTAACCTCCGAGCAAGATCGTTGCCCTGTAACTTGGGACGGTCACGATTCGACTCGGCAGCGTGTCGATACGGTCGAGCCATGCGCCCTCACGCGATGAGCCGGAACTGAGGCAATGCCTGGAGCATCCAACTTACAGTCGGTCACGACTTCACCTCCATACGACGCGGGGGTACCCCCGCCGTCGAATCCCGTGGAGCTGCCCGACGAGGCGGTCGAGGCGCAGCTTGCGCAGGGCGACTTCGGCGGGATTGGCGCGGTCACCTCGGTGAGCGCCGGCGGACTGACGATCAATCTGCTGTTCGACACGGCGGCGATGAATGCACCGGCGAGCTTTCGCGCCGGCATTCAGCAGGCCGCCGCGATCCTCACCTCGATGATCTCGGACCGCATCACCGTCAACATCAAGATCGACTATAGCGGCGTCGGCGGCGGCGCGGCAGCCGGTCCTGACGGCGGCCAGTGGATGGGCTATTCGAGCGTCAGGTCCAACCTGATCAACTATGCCAGCCCAGGCGACACCACCTTCAATGCCCTGCCGGCGGGATCCAGCATCCAGGGACAGTCCTACGTCGCGGTGTGGAATTCGCAGCTCAAGCTGTGGGGCGGGCTCGGCGCCAACGATGCGACCACCGACGACGGCAGCGCGACCTTCGCCACCGACATCAATTCGAACCTGCTGGTCGGCGTGGCGCTGCACGAGCTGACGCACGCCTTCGGCCGCGTGCCCTACGGACCGCAGCCCGACGTCTTCGATCTGTTCCGCTTCTCCAGCCCCGGCGTGCGGCTGATGACCGGCGGCGCTACGGCGGGGACCGCCTATTTCTCCCTCGATGGCGGCTATACCAAGCTCGCCGATTACGGCCAATCCTCGGACCCCAGCGACTTCCTGAACAGCGGCGTGCAGGGCGGCAACGATCCGTTCAACGAGTTCTACACCTACAGCACGCTGCAGACGCTGACGGCCGTGGACCTCAAGCAGATGGACGCGCTCGGCTTCCATCTCGTTTCCGCAACGCCGGTGACGATCGAGGCGCTGGGATCGACCAGCCTGGTCCAGCTCGGACTAAGCTATTTCCTCAATCCGGTCGGCGGCGGCACGGGGCCGCAGATCAAGTTCGGCGGCAGCGTCGTCCAGCCCGGACAATTGGGCGGCTGGACCCCGATCGCGGGCGAGGCCAACGGCGGCGGCTATCAGGTCGCCTGGAAGATGACGGGCGCGGACCTCTACACGGTGTGGAACGTCGACAGCAGCGGCAACTACACCGGCAACGCCATCGGCGGCGTCTCGGGAGGCACGGCCGCATTCGAGGCGTTCGAGACGTCCTTCCACGAGGACTTGAACGGCGACGGCATGATCGGCATCCCGACAACGGTCATCGAGGCCGTGGGATCGACCAGTCTCGTCCAGGCCGGCAACGGCTATTTCCTCAATCCCGTAGGCGGCGGCACGGGCCCGCAAGTCAAGTTCGGCGGCGCCAACCTGGTGGTCGGCCAGCTCGGCGGCTGGACTCCGATCGCGGCCGACGTCGTCGGCAGCGGCTATCAGATCGCCTGGAAGATGGCCGGCGCCAATCTCTACACGGTCTGGAACACCGACGGCAGCGGCGCCTATACGGGCAACGCGATCGGCGCGGTCAGCGGGACGGACAGCGGACTCGAAGCGCTCGAGACCAACCTCCACCAGGACCTGAACGGCGACGGCACGATCGGCATTCCGACCACGGTCATCGAAGCCCTGGGATCGACCAGCCTCGTCCAGTCCGGATCCAGCTACTACCTGAACCCGGTCGGCGGCGGCACAGGTCCCCAGGTCAAGTTCGGCGGCTCCGTCCTCGTCGTCGGTCAGCTCGGCGGCTGGATGCCGATTGCGGCGGACACCGTCGGTGGCGGCTATCAGATCGCCTGGAAGATGACGGGCGCGGACCTCTACACGGTCTGGAATACCGACAGCAGCGGCGCCTATACGAGCAACGCGATCGGCGCCGTCAACGGCACCAACAGCGGTCTGGAAGCGCTGGAGACCAACCTCCATCAGGATCTGAACGGCGACGGCACGATCGGCATCCCCTCGGCCGTGATCGAAGCGCTGGGATCGACGAGCCTGGTGCAATCCGGTTCGACCTACTTCCTCAATCCGGTCGGCGGCGGCACCGGGCCGCAGATCGCGTTCGGCGGCAGCGTCGTCACCGTGGGCCAGCTCGGCGGCTGGAACCCGATCGGCGCGGAGAGCTCCGGCGGCGGCTACCTGGTCGCCTGGAAAATGGCTGGCGTCGACCTCTACACGGTCTGGAATACCGACAGCAGCGGTGCTTACGTCAGCAATGCAATCGGCGCCGTTCCGGGCGGCTCGGCAGCGCTGGAGACGCTGGAGACAAGCTTTCATCAGGATCTGAACGGCGACGGCACCATCGGTGTGCCCGCTCACGTCGCAGCGGGCACGCAAGCCCTGACGCTGGCCGGTGGCCCGGACGTGGTCCTGACGGTGTCCGGCAGCTTCGGCGGCTCCCTGATCGGGTTCGGCGGCAACGGCGATCAGATCGACCTCAGCAGCATCGCCTTTCATTCGCTGCAGGCGCATTTCGACGACAGCAGCGGGCTGCTGTCGCTCAGCGACGGCGCGAGCAGCACCTCGTTGCATTTCCTCGGACCGCTGTCGCAGGACAGCTTCCGTTTCACCGATGACGGCCAGGGCGGCACGATGATCTCGGCGGCCGCGGGTCCGGCGAGCGGCCCCGCTCCGCAAGCCGTCTCCCTGGCAGGACACGACACCTTCGTCTTCGCCGAGCATTTCGGCCAGGTCAGCGTCGCCGACTTCCATCTGGGCAGCGACACGATCGTCATCAGCCACGAGCTTTTCGCGAATCAGGCGGCGCTGTTGGCGTCGATTCACGACGATGCGGCCGGCAACGCCGTCATCACCGATGCCGCGCACGACACCATCACCGTCCAGCACGTCACGACGGCGGACCTGCTGACCCATTTGTCCAGTTTCCACCTGGTCTGATCGGCGCCCTTAATCTTCGGGGCGGGCTCGCGGGGAGCAAATCCCTGCTGTGCCCGCTCCGATCTCTGCCCCCGTCCGGAGTTGCCCCTGCGAAGGCTGGCTTGGGCCCGCGGCAATAGCCGCCTCCCCGGACACAATCAATAGTTGAATTCGATCGAACAGATCGAACAATGACGTATGGCCGAAGCGGCCATTCTTCGGTACCATTTTATACAAGATCGGGGGGCATCACTGCCCGATGCTTCAATTCCATCCCGCCTGTCGGCCTCGAGGACAGGATCACCATCGTTGCATGCATGCTTTACGAATCCGGCCGTACCGAAGACATTCCTGACCGCTGGCGTGAAGCCGCCCAGTCCCTCATTTTCGATCCTGCTGCTGGCCAACGTCACGAGTTGCATGTGCAGCAGCCTGCTGCGGACGCCGCAGACGAAGCCAAGCCGGCCCCCGCCATCGCGCAGGTCCAGCATGGCCCGGCCGAGCTGATCGATCCTGCAGCCCCGGCGCCAAGCGCTGATGCTCCGAGCGAGACGCCCAGCCTCCTCGCGCACGGCGACGCCGAGGCAACGGTGGTCACACAACTCTTCGACGTGAGCGCGCAGGCCCAGGCGGCGGCCGAGCCAACGGCTCGGACGGTGGTGGCCGGCTCGACCTGGCAAGTCACCCAGGAGACGTCCCTCCATCCGGCCACGCCGATTGCGGACAGCTCCGTCGAACCGGCGCATGCCGGGCAGAGTGCCAGCGCGAGCGGCGTCGTCCTGTCGATCAGCGTCGAGATGTGGTCAGGCGCCAGCGCATCGCTGCAGACATGGTCGTTCGGCAGCCTCGGAAAGCCCGCGACGGCGCACGCCGGACCGAGCGGCGAGCCGGCGCCATCGCTCCAGGACGCAGTGACGGAAGCCATCGCCTCGGCGGTCAGTGCACAAGGCGCGACCAGCGCCCAGGTCGTTCAGGCGCTCGGCGGCAACTCCACGGGCGTGACGGGAGCCGGCATCAAGATCGGCGTTCTCTCCAGCAGCTTCAACAATCTCGGCGGCGCCGCTGCGGACGAAGCCAGCGGAGCCTTGCCCTCGGCCTCCAAGATTCAGATCCTCAAGGACATGCCATCGAGCGGGACGGACGAAGGCCGTGCGATGATGCAGGTCATCCACGATATCGCGCCTGACGCCAGTCTCGCCTTCTACACCGCGTTCCAGAGCGAGCAGGATTTCGCCGACGGCATCATCGCGCTCGCCAATGCCGGCTGCAAGGTCATCGTCGACGATGTGAGCTATTCGGACGAGCCATTCTTCCAGAACGGCATTGTCGCCCAGGCCATTCAGACCGTTCAGGCCATGGGCGTGACCTATGTGACGTCGGCCGGCAACAACGGCAGCTCGGCCTATCAGACGTCCTGGACCTCGACCTCGGGCAGCATCGGCGGAAAGTATTTCGATGGCAATGCACTGAGCTTCGGCGGCAGCATCGCGCAGACGATCACCGTGACCGCAGGCGCGAACCTGCTCGTGCAATGGGACCAGGCTTGGGGTCAAGACACGTCACATCTCGCGGTCGACGTGTTTCAGAATGGACAGTTCCTCGGATACGTTGCGAACAATTCGCTGAATCCGTGGGTTGGTTTGCATTTCTCGGTCTCGGGCACCTACCAGATCGTGATCGCCAACACGGGATTTACTCCTCCTTCCACGATCAAGGAGATTTTGGCAGGCAACGGCCTCCCGGTCTCCATCAGCGGCGCCAATGTCGGGACGGTCTTCGGTCACGCGATGACGCCGGGGGTGATCACCGTCGGAGCCGTCAATGCCGCCAACACGCCGGCCTTTGGCGCAACACCGGTCTCGGAAAGCTTTTCATCGTCCGGCGCCGGGACCGAGATCCTGTTCGCCAACGACGGCACGCGCCTTGCGACGCCGCTCCAGCTCAGCCCGGTCGTGGTCTCCGGCATCGACAACATCTCGACGACCGTCACGGGAATGACCGACTTCTACGGCACCTCCGCAGCCGCGCCGAGCGTTGCCGCGATCGCGGCCTTGATCCTGACGGCCAATTCGACGCTGAGCTACGCCGACGTCTCGGAGATCCTGCAGCAGACCGCGGTGCCGATGGCCAATCCGGCAGTCGCCGGCGCGGGTCTCGCCCAGATCAATCCCGCGGTCGGATCGGCCCCCTATTTCGCCAACACCATCGTCGAGGCGCTCGGATCGATCAGCCTCGCCCAGGTCGGTGTCATCTACGATCTCAACACCATCGGTGCGAGCACATCGGTGGCGCTGCGGTTCAACGGCGCCAACGTCGTCGTTCACCAGCTGAGCAACTGGATGCCGATCGGCGTCGAGGCCAACGGAGGCGGCAGCTACGAAGTCGCCTGGAAGTTTCAGGGGCAGGATCTCTACACCGTCTGGAACGTCGACAGCAGCGGCAACTACACCGGCAACGCGATCGGCGCCGTCTCCGGAAGCTCGTCCGCTTTCGAGACATTTGAGACGTCGTTCCATCAGGACCTGAACGGCGACGGCACGATCGGCGTCGTCAGCACCGTCATCGAGGCCGCGGGGGCCACGAGCCTGGTCCAATCCGGCAACGGCTATTTCCTCAATCCGGTCGCAGGCGGGACGGGCCCGCAGGTCAGCTTCAACGGCAGCACCGTCAGCCCCGGGCAGCTCGGCGGATGGGCACCGATCGCGGCCGAAGCCGTCGGCAGCGGCTATCAGATCGCCTGGAAGATGGCGGGCAGCGATCTCTACACCGTCTGGAACGTCGACAGCAGCGGCAACTACACGGGCAACGCCATCGGCGCAGTCAATGGGGCCAGCAGCGCGCTCGAGGCGCTGGAGCCGAACTTCCACCAGGACCTGAACGGCGACGGCACGATCGGCATTCCGAGCACGGTCATCGAGGCCGCGGGTTCGACCAGCCTGGTGCTGGCCGGGTCGAGCTATTTCCTCAATCCCGTCGCCGGCGGCACCGGTCCGCAGATCATGTTCGGCGGCAGCATCGTGACCGTCGGTCAGTTCGACGGCTGGGCGCCCATCGCCGCGGAGACGTCCGGCAGCGGCTATGAGATCGCCTGGAAGATGGCCGGCGCCGATCTCTACACCGTCTGGAACGTGGACAGCAGCGGCAACTATACCGGCAACGTGATCGGCGCGGTTGCGGGAAGCTCCGCATCCCTGGAAGCGCTGGAGCCCAGCTTCCACCAGGATCTGAACGGCGACGGCACCATCGGCGCCCCAAGCGTGACACCCAGTGGCAGCGTGATCGAAGCGCTCGGGTCGACCAGCCTGTCGCTGTCGGGCACGACCTATCTGATGGCGCCGGTGTCGGGGGGGACCGCAACGCAGGTGATGTTCGGCGGCAACGTCGTCGTTGCCGGCCAGCTCAGCGGCTGGGCGGCGATCGCTGCGGAGGCCTCTGGCAGCGGCTATCAGGTTGCCTGGAAGATGGCCGGCACCGACCTCTACACGGTCTGGAACACCGATAGCAGCGGCAACTATACCGGCAACGCGATCGGCGCCGTTTCCGGCAGCTCGTCGTCCCTTGAAGCCCTCGAGACCAGCTTCCATCAGGACCTGAATGGCGACGGCACGATCGGGATCCCGACCATCGGCTCGGTGACGGCGAGCGCAGAGGCGGCCACGACGTCGAGCGCGGCCGACCTTGTCCTCGCCGCGCCTTCCTTCAGCGGCAATCTCATCGGATTCGGCGGCACGGCCGCTCAGATCGATCTCAAGAGCATCGCCTTCACGTCGCTTCAGATGCATTTCGACGAGACCAGCGGGCTGCTGTCGCTGAGCGACGCGTCCAACAGCGCGTCGCTGCACTTCGTCGGCCCATTGTCGCAGGACAGCTTTCACTTCGCAGCCGACGGCCAGGGCGGCACGCTGATCTCCGGGACCTCGATCTCCGGCGCGGCGTCCTCATCGGTGTCGCTGCAGGGACATGACACCTTCGTGTTCGCCGAGCATTTCGGTCAGGTGACGGTCTCTGACTTCAATCCCGGCACCGACCAGATCGTGTTCAGCCAGAGCATCTTCGCGGAGCAGTCCGCACTGCAGGCCGCCATCCATGACGACGCGGCGGGCAACGCCGTCATCACCGATGCGGCACTCGACACCATCACCATCCAGCACGTGTCGGCGGCCGAGCTGCTGTCCCACCTGTCGAGCTTTCATCTGGTCTGAGACCGGGGCGGCATTCCGAGGGCCGCCCCTCATCGTCGTCGGCACCGGCGGGCGGTTTTCCGCCCGTCGCAGGACAGATAACGGCTCGCGCGAGGGCCGCTCTTGGCCTATACGGCGCTTCGACCGCCCAAGACCGTGAGTTCGATGTCCCTGCCCCGCTCCGCTTCGCCGCGCCGCCTGCTGTACGTGGCCAACGAGGACTACGCCTTCCTGATGCATCGCCTGCCGATGGCGCGCGCGGCGCGCGAGGCCGGCTACGAGGTGCATGTCGCGACCAACGTCAACGCCGGCGCCGCCGCGATCGCCGCCGAGCGGTTCGTGCTGCATCCGATCCCGTTCCGGCGCGGCGGGCTGTCGCCGTCATCAGCCCTGCCCACGATCCGCGCGATCCGCGCCGTCGAGGCTGCGATCAGGCCCGACGTGGTGCATCATTCCGGGCTGCAATCGAGCGTGCTCGGCTCGCTCGCCACGCTCGGACGCACCACGCCCGTCGTCAACGCCATGACCGGGCTCGGCTATGTCTTCACCTCGGCGAGCTGGCGCTCGCGCCTGCTCAAGCAGAGCCTGCTGTGGCTGCTGCCGCGGCTCATGAACCGGACACCGAGCTGCGTGCTGGTGCAGAATCCGGACGATCGCGAAGCACTTCAAGCCATGGGCGTCCGCGGCGACAAGATCACGCTGATCCCGGGGTCAGGCGTCGACACCGACCGCTTCCAGCCGCTGCCGGAACCGGACGGGCCGATCACCTTCGGTTTTGCAGGACGGCTGCTCACCGACAAGGGCGTGCGCGCCCTGGTCGCCGCGCACCGCATGCTGCGCCAGCAGGGCCGCAGCGACCAGTTGCTGATCGCCGGCTCCCCCGATCCGGCCAATCCCGCCTCGGTCTCGGCCGAGGAGGTCGAGGCCTGGCGGAACGAACCCGGCATCACCCTGCTCGGCCAGATCAAGGACATCACCGAGCTCTGGCGGCGCTGCCACATCGCCGTGCTGCCATCGCATCGCGAAGGTCTTCCGGTGAGCCTGCTGGAGGCTGCCGCCTGTGGCCGGCCGCTGATCTCCACCGATGCGCCGGGCTGCCGCGAGATCGCGATCCATGGCCAGACCGGGCTCTCGGTGCCGGTCGAGGACGCGGCCGCGCTGGCGCAGGCCATGGCGCAACTGGCGACATCGCCGGAGTTGCGCGCGCGCTACGGCACGGCGGCCCGTCAACTGGTCGAGGACAAGCTCTCGGCCAGGATCATCGGCCGCTCGGTGGTCGCGCTCTATGACCGCCTCACCGCGGCGCCGGACGCGCGCGGATGATCGCCCATCCCACCGGAGTCCTCGCCGCCATCGCCGTGCTCGCGGCCGCGATGTGCGGTGTGCTGATCGTGCTGCTGCGCCCGGTGCTGCAGCGCTACGCACTGGCGCGGCCCAACGCGCGCTCGTCGCACAAGATCCCCACGCCGCAGGGCGCCGGCATAGCCGTGGTCGGCGCAACGCTCGTGGTCGGCGGCGCCTTTGCCTCCGCGATGGGCTTTGCACCGCTGCTGATGCTGTTCATCGCGGTGCCGATGCTGGCGCTGGTCGGCCTGGTCGACGACATCAGGCCGATCCCGGTGCTGCCGCGCTTGATCCTGCAGGGATTGGCCGTTGGCCTCGTCGTATTCACCGCGCCTGACGATCTCAGGCTGTTTCCGATCCCGCTGGCGATCGAGCGCACGCTGCTGCTGATCGCGGGCCTGTGGTTCGTCAACCTCGTCAACTTCATGGACGGGCTCGATCTGATGACCGTGGCTGAGGCGGTGCCGATCACGGCGACGCTCGTCCTGTTCGGCCTCTCCGGTGAACTGCCCTGGCCGGCGACCGCCATTGCTGCGGCGCTGGGTGGCGCCATGCTCGGCTTTGCGCCCTTCAACCGTCCCGTCGCAAAGGTCTTTCTCGGCGATGTCGGCAGCCTGCCGATCGGGCTGCTGCTCGGCTGGGGCCTGCTCCATCTGGCCTGGCAGGGCTCCATCGCCGCTGCGCTGCTGCTGCCGCTGTACTATCTGTTCGACGCCACTTTCACCCTGTTGCGGCGGATGGCACGGCGCGAGCCGTTCTGGGCGGCGCACCGCACGCATTTCTATCAACAGGCCACCGATAATGGCTTCACCGTCTCGCGCGTCGTCAGCGAGGTGTTCATCCTCAATGTCGTGCTTGCGACCCTCGCAGCCATTTCGGTCGCACAGCGTTCCATGCCGGCCGACGCCATCCTGCTCGCATTCGGTCTCGGCGCCGTCACCTGGGTGTTGAGCCGCTTTTCGCAGTCACGCCATTGAAGGCTCAGGCCGCGCTCGAGCCGAATTCCGGCACAGCATCCTTCAGCACCGACTTGATCGTCACCGGATCATTGCGCGCGATCGCCTGATCGAGCGCCGCGATCCAGGCCTTCAACGTCGGCATCGGCGGCTCGTTCGGGTTGGCGGCCATGATGCCGGCGACGCCGATCTCGACCGGCGGCTCCTCGCTCGCAAACAGGATCTCGTTGAGGCGCTCGCCGGGCCGGATACCCGTGAACACGATCTCGACGTCGTAGCCCGGCTGCAGGCCGGACAGGCGGATCATGCGTTCGGCCAGCTCGACGATGCGGACCGGCTGGCCCATGTTCAGCACATAGACCGAGACATCCGGGCGCTGCGGCGCCAGCGCATGCGATGCCGCCGTGATCACGAGATCGCAGGCCTCGCGGATGGTCATGAAGTAGCGCACCATATCCGGGTGCGTCACCGTCACCGGGCCACCCGCCTCGATCTGGGCCTTGAACTTCGGCACCACCGAGCCGTTCGACGCCAGCACGTTGCCGAACCGCACCGAGATCAGCCGCATCGGCGGCCGTCCGGCCGGCCGGTCGGCAAGCTGGCGGTCGAGCGCCTGGCAGTACATTTCGGCGAAGCGCTTGGTGAGGCCGAGCATCGACACCGGCTCGATCGCCTTGTCGGTCGAGATCATCACCATGGCCTCCGCCCCTGAGGCCACCGCGGCATCGGCCACGTTGATCGAGCCGAAGATGTTGGTCTTGACGCCCTCGCTCCAGTCGCGCTCGAGGATCGGCACATGCTTCAGCGCCGCCGCGTGGAACACCAGATCCGGCTTGAACTCTCCGATCAGCGCGAACACCCGGTCGCGATCGCGGATGTCGGCAATGCGCCCCTCGACCGCGACGTTCGCCTCGGGATCGGCCGCGAGCGCCTCGGTGATCGCATAGAGCGCCGGCTCCGAATTCTCCAGAATGAGCAGCCGCGCCGCGCCGAACGCCACGACGCGGTGGCAGATCTCGGCCCCGATCGAACCGCCGCCGCCGGTCACCACGACGGCTTTGCCGCGCACCAGCGCTTCCAGCCGGCCGTAGTCGATCTTCTCGCTCGGCCGCAGCAGGAGGTCCTCGACCGCGACCGGCGCGAGCCGCGGCGCATCGCCGCTCTCCAGCGACGGCAGGCGGCTCACGATCAGGCGCAACCGGCGCGCCCGCATCAGGAAGGTCTCCGGATGGCAGTCGGGCTCGAACGCCGTCGGCATCATCAGGGCGCGCGCGATCGGCCGGTCCCGCCGGGCAAAGTCGGCCGCGACATCCTCGACGTCGTCGATGCCGCCCAGCACCGGCACGCCGCGGATCAACTGGCCGCGGTCGGCGGCCGACGGCGAGAGAATGCCGATCGGCCAGATCCGCTTGACCGCGCCGCTCTCGATGCCGCGCAGCACGACCTCGGCATCGGCCGCACGGCCGATCAGGAGCGCGGGCGCCGCGTCCTCCGACCGCGCGTGCCGCCGGACCCGCGTGTAGCGGAAGTAGCGATAGGCGAACCGCAGCGCGCTCAGCGCAAAGATCTCAAGGAACCAATAGAGAATGATCGTGAGCTTGCCGAAGAAGAAGGTGCCGCGGACGTTCGGCGCGACGATGATGTAGTCGAGCACCAGCAGCGCCAGCGTCAGCACCGTCGCGACGCGGACGATGTTGAGCGCGTCCGGCAACGAGATGAACCGCCATTTCGTCGTCAGCAGGTTCGAGAAGTAGAAGACGACGAAGCTGAAGGCGATGAAATATGGCAGGATCTGAAAGAGCAGCGGCACCCGCTCCCAGAAGGTGCTGGCGCCCTCGAAGCGGATGTAGAACGCGGCGAACAGCGCGACGACGCTGACCAGGAGGTCATGCGCGGCAATCAGCATATTCCGATAGGTCAGTTGAGACGGACGCGTCATGGTTCGAGCGTCCCTTGCACCGTGTCAGCAGACGTCCGCAATTGCAGCACCATTCCGCCGGCCACGCCGACGCCGATGACATACATCCACCCCTCGTGGAAATCGAAGATGTGGGAGTTGAACAGCGAGGTGAAGATGTTCTGCACCACCACGAGCAGCCCGATCCAGGCCACGAGCCCGTCACCGCGGAACAGCAGAAGATGCGCCGCCCACATCGCGTAGAGAATCACGATCCCCAGCGCGCCCCATTGGACCGCGACGTAGAGCGTCTGGTTGTGCGGGTTGCCGACCACCTGGCTCGATGAGAGGTCGCGCGACCCGCTCGCGGCCAGCTCGAACAGGTGACGCGTCGAGCCCGAGCCGTGTCCGATCAGCGGCGCGTCGGCCAGGAACCGCAACGACTTGCGCCAGAATTCGAGCCGCTCGCCGATCGACGTCACGGCGCGATCGTTCCTGTAGTCCTGATATTGGCTCGTGAACGTCGCCACCTTGCCCTGCAATTGCGGGGACACGGTCCATGCCGCGAGGCCCAGCGCAAGGGTAACGGCCGCGATCAGCAGGTTGGCGCGCCATTTCAAGTGGATCAGCCCGAACACCGCGAGCAGGATCGGGATCGTCACCAGCGCGGTGCGCGACACCACGATGAAGATCATGTTGGCGAGGAACGCGACCATGATCGCGGTGAGCAGGCCCGCCGGCACGAAGCGGCGAGCACGCAGCAATTGGGCGATCGGATAGGCCAGCGCCACGGCGCAGAGCGAGAACTCCTGGCCCTGGTCGATGTAGTTCTTCACGAAGATGCCGCGATCGGCGTTGGCCTTGAGCGCAAGCGCCGGATTGAACGCGACCGCGGTCGACATCGCGACCATCAGCACGCAGGAGGCGAGAAACGCGGTGAAAACCCACAGCCCGCGCTCCGACCGCTGGAAATGATAGAGCAGCGCCGGCAGCACCAGGAGCTTCGCCGCCGGTCCCACCGCGTAGAACCGCGCGCCCCACGCCACGTCCGACCACAGCGTTCCGACCAGCGCCAGCAGGAACAGCGCGATCGGCGCCAGCGAGATCGGCCGCTTCAGGACCTGCAGCAGACGTTCGACGTCGAGAAACGGCAGCATCGTGATCAGCATGACCACGCCGAGGATCGATACCAGCGAGGTCGACCACGGCAGCGAGGCGGCCAGCAGAATGGCCACGACATCGACGGTCGTCCGCCACGCCGCCGGATCGCGCCAGCGGCTCGCCAGCAGCGCCGGGCCGGGATGACCTGCCAGCGTGCTCATCGCGCCTCGCTCCGGGCGCGATCGACCAGCGCCGTCGTGCTGTGCCCTTTCAGGATGTCGATCAGGATCACCTCACCGCCGCCGGCCTCGACGACCTCGTGCCCCACCACCTGCTCGCGCGTGTAGTCGCCGCCCTTGACCAGGACGCTCGGCCGGACCAGCTCGATCAGGCGCAGCGGCGTGTCCTCCGCGAAGATGGCGACGAGATCCACCGCCTCGAGCGCGGCCAGCACCTCGGCGCGCGCGCGC
Organism: Bradyrhizobium sp. HKCCYLRH3061; assembly: GCF_051168015.1. NCBI lineage: Bacteria > Pseudomonadati > Pseudomonadota > Alphaproteobacteria > Hyphomicrobiales > Nitrobacteraceae > Bradyrhizobium > Bradyrhizobium sp. HKCCYLRH3061. The sequence goes on along the minus strand of NZ_JBNPUE010000004.1, from coordinate 9,745 downwards.
TCGTCCTGCACGGGACGGCTCTCGCCCTTCAGCCGCTTGACGGAAGCATCGCTGTTCAGACCGACCACGAGACGGTCGCAGGCGGCGCGCGCCGCGGTCAGCACCTTGACGTGGCCGGGATGCAGAATGTCGAAGCAGCCGTTGGTGAAGCCGACGCGCAGGCCCTCTCCCCGCCATCCCTCGACACGGGCGGCGAGTTCGTCGTCGCTCTCGATGATCTTCTCCTCGGCCGCGCGATAGGCATGCGGCAGGATCTTTCGGCGCAGTTCGGCCGACGTCACGCTGGCGGTGCCCTGCTTGCTGACGGCCACAGCCGCCGCGGCGCTCGCCATCCGCAACGAATCCTCCCAGGCGGCGCCCGCCGCGAGCGTCGCGGCAAGCACGGCGACGACCGTGTCGCCGGCGCCGGAGACGTCGCGCACCTTCACGGGATAGGCCGGCACGTGAATCGGATCGCCCTCGCGCGGGACCAGCGTCATGCCGCGCTCGCTCTGCGTCACCAGGATCGCCTCGCAGTCGGCGAGATAGATCGCATCCTGCGCGGCCGCGGCGATCTCGTGATCGGTCTCGGCCCGGCTGCGGGTCGCTTCCGAAAACTCCTTGCGGTTCGGCGTCAGCACGCTCGCGCCGCGATAGATCGCGAGATTGGCGCTCTTGGGATCGACGATGACGCGCTTGCCGGCCTTGCGCGTCGCGTCGATGACGTTGCGCAGCACGCGCGCCGTCAGCACGCCCTTGGCGTAGTCGGACAGCAGCACGATGTCGGCCCGTGCGATCAGCGGCAGGATGGCCTCGATCAGCTTCTGCTCGATCTCGCCGGACGCCGGTGCGGCGCGCTCCCAGTCGGCGCGCAGCATGTGGGTGGAGAAATGTTCGGAGACGAAGCGCACCTTGCGCGTCGTCGGGCGCGAAGGATCGCGCACCAGCACGCTCTCGATGCCAGCTTCCCTGGCGAGCTCGGCCTCGAGCTGGCCGCCAGCCGCATCCTGCCCGACAAGGCCGACGAAGATGCAGCGGGCACCGAGCGCGGCGATGTTGCGCGCGACGTTGCCGGCGCCGCCGATATTGGTCTCGCTGCGCTGGACCGCGATCACCGGCGCCGGGGCCTCGGGGGAAATCCGCGACACCTCGCCATAGACGAACTCGTCCAGCATGAGGTCGCCGATGCACAGCACCGTCTGGCGGGCGATCGCTTGCGAGAGATCGTCAAAGTCGAACATCAGCGGCAGTCTCGGTGCAATGGTCGGAACCAGATCGTCTAGCGGAAGCGGTCGGAGGAATCGAGATAATCTCGGACATAACCGGCGACCGCATCCTCGAGCGACGTGAAGCCGCCGTTGTAGCCGGCGGCCAACAGCCGGTCGACGTTGCTCTGGGTGAAGTACTGGTAGCTGCCGCGAATCGCTTCGGGCATGTCGATGTACTCGATCCGCGGCGTCGCACCGAGCGTGGCATAGGCCGCGAGCATCATGTCCTTGAAGCTGCGCGCCCGGCCCGTGCCGACGTTGAACAGGCCCGACACGGAGGGAGAAGCCAACAGCCACAGCATCACGCGAACGACGTCGTCGACATGGATGAAGTCGCGGCGCTGGTCGCCATCGGCGATGCCTTCGCGGTGCGACTTGAACAGCTGCAAGGTGTGCCCGGCCTTGATGTCGTCGAAGCGTCGGGTCAGCACGCTCATCATCGATCCCTTGTGGTACTCGTTGGGACCGAACACGTTGAAGAACTTCAACCCGGCATATTGCGGCGGCAGCCGCTCGCCGCGCTCGGCGCGCGCAGCGACCGCCATGTCGAACAGATGCTTGCTCCAGCCGTAGAGATTCATCGGCCGCAGCGTCCTCAGCGCGGTGAGCGACGGATCATCGACGAAGCCCTGCGCGCCGTCGCCATAGGTCGCCGCCGACGAGGCGTAGATGAACGGCGTGGTGTTCGCCGTACACCAATCGAGCAGCCGCAGCGAACTGCGGAAGTTGCGCTCCATCACCAGGTCGCCGTCGACCACCGTGGTCGCGGAGATCGCGCCCATGTGCAGGACGGCCTCGAGCCTGCGACCCTTCAGCCAGGCGTCCAGATCGGATGGCGGCACGACGTCCGCCAGTTGCCGCTTGGCGAGGTTGCGCCACTTGCCCTCGCTGCCGAGCGTGTCGCAGACGACGACATCGGTGCGGCCCGCATCGTTCAGCGCCGCAACCAGATTCGATCCGATAAACCCGGCGCCGCCGGTCACCAGCAACATTCAGCAACCCGTCCTGATCCCGAAAACCCCGGCCCTCGCGTAGCGCATGCGACGGCAAAGTGTAAGCGCTTTGGTGACGGCCCGCTCGGCCCACTTTACGTGCGGCGGCCGAGCGGCTACCAGCGCGCCTGAGCCAGGCAGACAAAGAATGAATTCGAATTCGACCAAGGTGGAGGTGGACACCGCGGACACCAGCCCTATCCTGATCATTCCCTATATGTGGATCGGCGATTTCGTGCGCGGCCATACCGTGGTGCGGGTGCTCAAGGAGCGCTGGCCGAACCGGCCGGTCGACCTGCTGGTGACCTCGCTCTGCGCCCCGCTGGTGGATTACATGCCCGGCGTCCGCTCCGGCATCGTCTGGGACCTGCCGCGCAGCCGGCTGGCGCTCGGCCGGCAATGGCAGCTCGCTGCGATGTTGCGCGAACGCCACTATCGGACCGCCCTGGTGATGCCGCGGACCTGGAAATCGGCGCTGGCGCCCGCGCTCGCCGGCATCCCCGAGCGCGTGGGCTTCGTCGGCGAGGTCCGCTTCGGCCTGCTCAACCGCTGGCGCTGGGGCGAGAAAGCGCTCCCCCGCTTCATCGACAAGAATGCCGCGCTGGCGCTGCCCGACCGGGCGCCGCTGCCGCCGGAATGGCCCGTCCCGCAGCTGCGGGTGCCTCAGGACGACGTCGCACGCTGGCGCGAGGCCCATGGCCTGGGGAACCGCCCGGCCGTAGCACTGGCTCCGGGGTCGGTGGGCGCCGCCAAGCGCTGGCCTTTTTACGGCGAGGCGGCCCGGCTGCTGCGCGAGGCCGGCCTCGACGTCTGGGTGGTCGGCGGCCCAGGCGAGAAGGCGCTGGCCGCCGAGATCGTCGCCACCGGCGGCCCTGCCGTCCGGGACCTGACCGGAACCGACCTGCGCAACGGCATCCTGGCCATGGCCGCGGCCGGCGTCGCCATCTCCAATGATTCGGGGCTCATGCACATCGCCGCGGCGCTGGGGACGCCGACCATGGGCATCTTCGGCCCGACCAGCCCGTACCATTGGGCGCCGCTGAACGGCCTCGCGGCGACGGTCCAGACCAGGACCCAGCTCCCATGCCAGCCCTGCCACCGGCCAGTCTGCAGGATGAACGACCACCGCTGCATGCGCGAGATTCCGGCAACCGACGTCGCCGCCATCGCCCAGCGGGTCCTTGCCGATGCGGCGATACCGGTCGCGCCCTAGCTTGCGGAGCGGCACCGCGCCCCATACACCGGCCCTGACGTAACCCGAGCCGCCACCGTGACCCGCGCATCCGACCCGATCGCCAGCCATCTCGCCCGCTCCCGCGCCGCCATGGAGCGCGCGGCCGACGATGCCGCGATGCTCGCCTGCGCCGGGCGGATCGCTGCGACTATCATCGCTGCGCTGCGCGGCGGCCACAAGCTGCTTATCGTCGGCAACGGCGGCAGCGCGGCGGATGCGCAGCACATCGCCGCCGAGATCGTCGGCCGCTACAAGCAGGAGCGGCCGGCTTATGCCGCGATCGCGCTGACCACCGACACCTCGGCGCTGACCGCGATTGGCAACGACTACGGCTTCGATCACGTCTTCGCCCGCCAGGTCGAAGGGCTCGGCGCGCCCGGCGACGTGCTGCTGGCGATCTCGACCTCCGGCCGGTCGCCGAGCATCCTCAACGCGCTGCGCAAGGCCCGTGAGCGCGGACTGAGCACGGTCGGCTTCACCGGCGCCAAGGGCCTCGCGATGGGCGAATTGTGCGACGAGTTGCTGGTCGCGCCGAGCGACGACACGCCGCTGATCCAGCAGATCCACCTCGCCACCGCGCATGGCATCTGCGAGGTGATCGAGGCGACGCTGATGCGGGACGAGGGCTAGATGACGACCGATCAGCTCAAGCCGGCGGCGTTTCTCGACCGCGACGGCGTCATCAATCACGACGACAATTACATCGGCTCGCCCGATCGGATCCGCTGGATGCCGAATGTGGCCAATGCGATCCGGCGGCTCAACGACTCCGGCTATCACGTCTTCCTGTTCACCAACCAGTCCGGCGTGGCGCGCGGGCTGTTCTCGGAGGACGACGTTCTCAGCCTGCACGACTGGATGCGGGCCGAGCTCGCGGCGCAGGGGGCCGTCATCGACGACATCCGCTACTGCCCCTATCACACCGAAGGCTCGGTCGAGCGCTATCTGCGCGAGCATCCCTGGCGCAAGCCGGCGCCGGGCATGATCCTCGATTTGATGCAGCACTGGCCGATCCGGCGCGAGGGCAGCTTCGTGATCGGCGATCGCGCCTCCGACATCGCCGCGGCCGAAGCCGCCGGCCTGCCTGGCTTCCTGTTCGCCGGCGGCGACCTCGACGCGTTCGTCGCCGACATCATCGCTCAGACCAGTCCGCGATAGACGGCGGCGATCTTGTCGGCCTCGACCTCGAGGCTGAACCTCTCCACTACGCGCTGCCGCGCCCGCTCGCCCATCTCCCGCGCCGCCGCCGGATCCTGCATGAGCGGCTCCAGCGCCGCGACCAGCGCATCGACATCGCCCGGCGGCACCAGCACGCCGGTGACGCCCTCCTCCACCACGATCTCCGCCGCGCCGGCGCGCGCTGCGACGAGCGCTGCGCCTGCCGCCATCGCCTCGATCAAGGTCAGGCCAAAACCTTCGTTGCGCGAGGTGAAGGCGTAGATCGTCAGGCGCTGGTACCAGCGCTGCACCTCGGCGATGTCGAGCTCGCCGGTGATGACGATGCGCTGCTCCAGGCCGGCGGCGGCGATCTGCTTCTTCAACTCGCTCGCAAACGGCATCTGCTCGGGCGTCACGGCGCCGACCAGCACGGCGGCAAAATCGGGATAGCGCGGCAGCAGCCGGCACATGGCGGCGACGAACACGTCGCTGCCCTTCTGTGCACGGACGCGGCCGAAGCAGCCGATGGCGTATTTGCCCGGCAGGCCGCTCTCGGCGAAGGCCGCGGCGCGATCCACCGGCGGCGCATAGATCTCGGTGTCGACGCCGTGCGTCACCACCGTCGCTTCGCGTTTGAGATAGGACGCCGAGATGTCGCTGGTGGCGATGATCGCGTCCATGCGGCGGATCAGCCAGCGCGTGATCCAGCTGTGATGGCGCTGCGCGGCCGAGGTGAACACCAGCTTCAACGGCCAGCCTAGCGCCCGCAACAACACGCCGACGATCATCTCGTCGTTGCGGCGCGCGTGCCAGATCAGCGGCCGCCGCCGGCCCCACAGCTTGAACAGATCGGCCGCTCCGATCCGCGCAATCCCCTCCGGCGCGTAGGAGCCGAGCCATGCCGCGCGCACGCGCTGCGCCAGCTTCGGCGCCACCATCCGGTTGGTCGCGGTCACGCCGGAATAGCGCCGGTGCAGGTTGGGCACGATGACGTCGAGATCGGCGGCAGAAACAGACTCGGCTTGCACTACTCACTCCAATTGCAGCGGTTCCCTATACGCAACATTAAGCATCGCCGCCAGTTCGCTATGCACGCAACAGGTCCTTCATTTCGCGGGCGTTAGTCTGCGGCAAAACAAACAGGGATCGCGTCAAACAATGACCGTGCTCGTGACCGGCGGCGCCGGCTATATCGGCAGCCACATGGTGCTCGCGCTGGCGGAAGCCGGCGAAAGCGTCGTGGTGATCGACAACCTCTCGACCGGCTTCTCCGCCTTCGTGCCCGACGGCGTGCCGCTGTTCATCGGCGATGCCGGCGACGAAAATCTCGTGGACGGCGTCATCAGCCAGCACGGCGTCGACAGCATCATCCATCTGGCGGGCTCGGTCGTGGTGCCGGAATCGGTGCGCGATCCGCTGCTCTACTACCGCAACAACACCATGACCACGCGCAGCCTGTTGAATGCGGCAGTCGCGCGCGGCGTCAGCCGCTTCGTGTTCTCCTCGACCGCCGCGGTCTACGGCAATCCGGACGAGGTGCCGGTGCCCGAGAGCGCGCCGACCCGGCCGACCTCGCCCTACGGCACCTCGAAGCTGATGGCCGAGATCATCCTGCACGACGTGGCGTCGGCACATGACCTCAACTACGTGGTGCTGCGCTACTTCAACGTCGCCGGCGCCGATCCGTTCGGACGCAGCGGGCTTGCGACCGTCGGCGCGACGCATCTGATGAAGATCGCGATGGAGGTCGCCACCGGCCAGCGCGCCAAGATCGACATCTTCGGCACCGACTATCCGACCCCCGACGGCACCTGCATCCGCGACTTCATCCATGTCTGCGATCTCGCCCAGGTGCACCGCTCCGCGCTGGCCTATCTGCGCACCGGTGGCGGCTCGGTCACGCTGAATTGTGGGTACGGCCGCGGCTATTCCGTGCTCGAGACCATCGAGGCCGTCCGGCGCGTCTCCGGCCGCGCCATTCCCGTCCAATACGCGCCCCGCCGCCCCGGCGACATCATGAGCATGGTCGCCGACACCAGCCGTTTGAAGGCGCTGCTCGACTGGACCCCGACCTATGACGATCTGGAGACGATCGCCGCCCACGCGCTGGCCTGGGAGGAGAAACTGTTCCTGGAACGCCACAGCGGCGCGCTGCAGCGGGCCTCGGCCTAGAATCAAGCACTTAGCCGGAGGCCGGGGGGCTTGAAAAAGCCGCCCCGAGCGGGCAAGCACACTTGGCCGCCCAGCGATTTGCCTCGGCGGCCAGGGACCAGAATGGCCGAATTTCCGAAGAAGATCACTGACGATCCCTATGGCGCCGCGATCCTGATCCGCCGCCTGGTGATGCAACAGGGCATCGTCTACTGGCGGCGCTATCTCACCGCCTTCGCGCTGATGGCGGTGGCGGCCGGAGCGAGCGCCGCGGCGACCTACGTTCTCGGCCAGGTCATCAACAAGGCCTATGTCGAGAAGAGCATTCCGGGCATCGTCGTGCTCTCCGGCGTCACCGTGCTGTTGCTGTTCGTCAAGGGCGTGACCACCTACGGCTACGCCGTCATCCTGTCCAAGATCTCCAACGCCATCCTCGCCAACAATCAGCGGCAGCTGTTCGCCAAGCTGATGAACGAGAGCGTCGGCTTCTTCTCCGAGCGCCATTCGTCGGAGTTCCTGGCGCGGCTCACCTCCGGGGCCAAGTCGATCACCGACATCCTCAACATGCTGATCAACGCCATCGGGCGCGATCTCGTGACCCTGATCGCCATGATCGGCGTGATGGTCATGCAGGATCCCTGGATGTCGCTGCTCGGCCTGCTCGTGGTGCCGCCGGCGATGCTGGTGCTGCGCAAGCTGGTCAAGCGCATCAAGGGCCTCGCCTACAACCAGTTCACCGGCACCGCCGACATCCTCGAGACGATGCAGGAATCGCTGCAGGGCATCCGCACCGTCAAGGCGTTCACGCTCGAGGACACGATGCGCGCGCGGATCGACGAGAACATCGCCGTGGTCGAGCGCAACGCCAACAAGATGGCCCGCGTCTCCAACCGCTCCAACCCGCTGATGGAGATGCTCGGCGGCTTCGCCGTCGCCGGCTGCCTGATGTATGCCGGCTACTCGGTGGTCGCGCTCAACGCCACGCCGGGCCAGTTCTTCTCCTTCATGATCGCCTTCCTGATGGCGACCGAGCCGGCGAAGCGGCTGGCGCGGCTGAACATCGACCTCAACAGCCAGCTCGTCGGCGCCCGCATGCTGCTCGAGGTGGTCGACAGCCCCGCCAGCGAGCAGCCTGATGACGACAAGCCGGCGCTGAAGCTCAGCGACGCCAAGATCGAGCTGCGCGACGTCTCCTTCGCCTATCGCGGCAACGAGACGGTGCTCAACCGCATGAGCTTCGTCGCCGAGCCCGGCAAGGTCACCGCGCTGGTCGGCCCGTCCGGCGGCGGCAAGTCGACGGTGCTGGCGCTGCTGCTGCGGTTCTACGAGGCGACCGCGGGCGACATCCTGATCGACGGCCAGTCGATCGCGCAGGTGTCGCGCCGCAGCTTGCGCGCGCAGGCCGCCTATGTCGGCCAGGACGTCTATCTGTTCCGCGACTCGATCCGCGCCAACATCGCCTTCGGCAAGCCTGACGCCACCGAGGCCGAGATCATCGAGGCGGCGAAGGCGGCCTGCGCGCACGATTTCATCATGGGCTTCCCGCTCGGCTACGACACGCCGGTCGGCGAGCACGGCACCCAGCTCTCCGGCGGCCAGCGCCAGCGCATCGCGGTTGCCCGCGCCCTGATCCGCAATGCCCCGATCATCCTGCTCGACGAGGCCACCGCGGCGCTGGATTCCGAGTCGGAGCGCCAGGTGCAGGAGGCGATCGAGCATCTCTGCCAGAACCGCACCACCATCGTCATCGCGCACCGCCTGCACACGATCATGAACGCCGACGCCATCCTCGTCGTCGAGGCCGGCGAAATCGTCGAGCGCGGCCGGCATGACGATCTGTTGCGCCGTGGCGGCCGCTATGCTTCGTTCTTCCGCCTGCAACAGCGCGACATGGGGCCGAACGTCATCCCCATGACCGCGACCTCCTGATTGTCCATTTCACTGCACCCGAGATCATTCATGAGCGCCTCCACCGTCATTCCGGCCCTGCCGCAGCCGTCCCTGCCCGTCGTGGGCGAAGCCGGCGTGTTTCCCGTCCGCCGCATCTGGTGCGTCGGCCGCAACTATCTCGAGCACATCCGCGAGATGGGCAATGACGAGCGCGATCCGCCGTTCTTCTTCGCCAAGCACGCCGACATGCTGGCGCCCGAGGGCGCCGTGATCCCCTACCCGCCGCTGACCCAGGACATGCATCACGAGGTCGAGCTGGTGGTCGCGATGAAGAGCGGCGGCCTGAACATCCCGACCGACAAGGCGCTCGACCAGGTCTACGGCTACGCCGTCGGCATCGACCTCACCCGCCGCGACCTGCAGCTCGCCTCCCGCAAGATGCAGCGCCCCTGGGAGGTCGGAAAGTCGTTCGACCATTCCGCGCCCTGCTCCGCCATCCAGCCCGCCGCCAAGATCGGTCACCCGGCGAAGGGCAAGATCTGGCTGTCGGTCAACGGCACCGAGCGCCAGACCGGCGACCTCTCCGAGCTGATCTGGAACGTGCCGGAGATCATCTGGAAGCTGTCCCAGCAGGTCGAGCTCGCCGCCGGCGACATCATCATGACCGGCACTCCCGCCGGCGTCGCGGCCGTGGTGGCCGGCGACAAGATCGAATGCGGCGTCGACGGCGTCGGCACGCTGAAGGTGAGCATCGGGCCAGCGGCGAAGTAAGGCGCCAACGCCTCCAAGCTTCGAACGACAAAAAGGCCGCGCCCCGCGCGGCCTTTTTCATTGGGGGCAAGTCGCCGAGAGCACGAACACGCCCGCCGCTCTGGCGGCCCAGTCCCCTCGCGGCGGGCAATCCGAACTGACGATCGGCGTGCTGCGCTCGCCTCTTTCCAGGTCGTCATGGCCGGGCTTGTCCCGGCCATCCACGTCGCTCGGCATGCGCAGGACGACGTGGATGCCCGGGACAAGCCCACGGCTGTCCGGTTCAGACAGACTGGACATGGTGCATGGCGTGGATTCTTCTG